>CAZBPO010000007.1:1864-33738 GCA_964493795.1 uncultured Flavobacteriaceae bacterium | reverse complement strand
ATAACCTGAAGGCCGCAGGTTCAAATCCTGCCCCCGCACCCAAACATCACACAACACACAACACACAACACACTCAAAACGCCCGGCCTCACACAGGCAGGGCGTTTTGGGTTTGCGCGGTCAGCGCTTCTTCCCGGAGGCGTTCAACGCCGCCGCAGCGCGCACCAGTGCCTGCAGCGCCCCACCGTTCAGATCGTCGCCCTCGCGGATGTCAATCGCGCGCCGCGTATTCCCTTCAAGACTGGCGTTGAAAAGACCGGTGGGATCCTCGAGCGCTGCGCCCTTCGCGAAGGTGAGTTTGACGACCTCCTTGTAGGTCTCGCCGGTGCCGATGATGCCGCCCTGCGACCAGACGGGCACGCCGCGCCATTTCCATTCCTCGACGATACCGGGGGCCGCCCGAAGGATCAGGGCGCGGACGTGGGCCAGCATCTCGCCGCGCCAATCGTTCAGTTCGGCGATCCGCGCGTCGATTCGTTCGCTGGTCGTCGGCTCGCCCATATCAGCCTCCCGGCAGCGTATAGACGCGCGAGACGCCCGGCCCGAGGGGGATGTCGAAGAGATACCAGACGACGAACAATGTGGTGGACGCGATGAAGATGCCGATCGTGTAGGGCAGCATCAGCGCGATCATCGAGCCGATGCCGAAATCGGGCCGGTAACGCTGGGCCATGATGAGGATCAGCGGGAAATAGGTCATGAAGGGCGTGATCATGTTGGTGGTGGAATCGCCCAGCCGATAGGCGGCCTGGGTCGCCTCGGGGCTGATTCCCACCAGCATCAGCATCGGCACGAGAACCGGGCCGAGGATCGCCCACTTGGCCGATGCGCTGCCGACCAGAAGGTCGGTGCCCATGGCGATCAGAATCACCATGAGAAGAATGGACAGGCCGCCCGCCCCGATGGATTTCAGGAACTCCGCGCCGCTGATCGCCAGCAGCGCGCCGAGATTGGACCAGGCGAAGAGCGCGACGAAGATCGCCGCGAAAAAGGCGAGCACCAGATACGAGCCCATCTCGGCGACGCCCTGCGAGGCCATCCTGACGGCGTCGCGGTCGTTCTTGATCGAGCCGGCGGCGACGCCATAGGCGAGGCCCATCAGCAGGAAGGCCAGGAACAGGACGCCGATCAGGCCGCGCAGCAGCGGATCGAAGTCGCCGTCCTGCGGATCGCGCAGCGGCGATTCGGGGCCCCACGCCAGAAAGGCGATGAAAGCGACATAGAGCAGCAACGCGATCCCGGCCCAGCGCAGGCCGCGGCGTTCGCGCGTCGCGCGCGTGGCGTCGTCGAGCGGCGCGCCGGGATTGATCCAGGCGGGGCCGGCGTTGAGGCGCGGCTCGACCAGCCGTTCGCAGATCAGCGTGCCGGTGATCGCAACCACCGGCACCAGCGCCATCATGATGTACCAGTTGGCGGTGATCGCGACTTCGTAGTCGGGATCGACGAGCCGGGCGGCTGCCTGGGTGAGCCCGGAGAGCAGGCCGTCGAGCGTGGTGATCGAGATGTTCGCGGTGAAGCCGCCGGCGACGCCGCAGAACGAGGCGGAGAGACCTGCGATGGGGTGGCGGCCCGACGCCGCGAAGACGGCGGCCGAGAGCGGAATCAGCACCACATAGCCGGCGTCCGAGGCGATCGAGGACAGGCAGCCGGCGAAAACGATGGTGAAGGTGAGGGCGGGCTTGGGAACCGCTTTCACCAGCCCAGAAAGGGCGGCGGAGAAAAGACCGGCGCGTTCGGCGACGCCGACGCCGATCATCATGATGAGGACGATCCCGAGCGGCGGGAAGCTGGTGAAGATCTGGGGCAGTTCGGTGAACAGGCGGCGGATCTGGTCGGCGTCGAGCAGGCTGATGGCGGCGATGGGTTTGCCGTCCGCCGGGTTGATGGCGCCGACTTCGGCCCAGGCCAGCAGCGCCGATATCACCATCAGCAGCGCGATGAAGATGATGAACAGCGTGACGGGGTCGGGGAGCTTGTTGCCGACGCGCTCGATGGCGTCGAGCGTACGGCGCAGGCGGCCGGGCTTGTCGGTCGTCGTCGTGATATCGCTCATGTCACCCCCAGTTCGCGCCAGTGTGGCGGCAGCCGGGCCACGGGTCCAGATTGCGCGGCGGCGAAAGACGGGGATAGTTCAGCCGATTCCCGCATTCGGCCGGTTCCACGCATGCGCTTCGGCAAACTCCTGCGATCAATCGTGCCGCAGACCCTGATCGGGGTCGTCGTCGGCATCGCTTTCCGGGAGACGCTCGATGCGGTGACGCCGCGCGAGACGGCGTTCTATCTCCAGAGCGGCATGCATGGCGCGATCATCGGAACCGGGATCGGCCTGGCCAATCTGGGGTTTCGCATCTTCGTCGCGCCGCGGATGCGCCGGGCGCCGTTGATGCTGGAAATCGTGGCGTGGGCGCTGGCGATTCTGGCGGGCTCGGGCGCATCCTTCTTTGGCTCGACCTATGCCGTTTACGGCGCCGAGTCGGTCCGGGGAATGCTGCCGATCCTGCCGACCGTTCTGGGCGTCACCTTCGCGATCGCCCTGGCGGTGGCGTTCATCACGCGGATTGCGCGTCTGCTTGGCACGCGCCTGCTGCTCGATCTTCTGACCGGCAGCTATCAGCGGCCGCAGATCGAACGGCGCATCGTGCTGTTCCTTGACCTTGCGGGATCGACCACGCTGGCCGAGCGGTTCGGCGAGGCGCGCATCCAGAAGCTGATCGCGCGGTTCTTCGCGGATATCGACGATGCGTTCGCCGACGCGGGGGGCGAGGTGCTGGGCTATGCCGGCGACGGGGTGGTGCTGTGCTGGCGCGCGCAGGATCGGCGGCGGAACGGCCGGGCGGCGGAAGGCCTGCTGGCGGCGCGCAAGGCCATTCAGACGTTGTCGTCCAGTTATCGGGCCGAGTTCGGGCTGACGCCCGATTTCAGGGCCGGCCTGCACCTGGGCGATGTCTCTGTCGGCGAGATCGGCGGGCGGCGGCGGCAGATATCGCTGTTCGGCGATACGATGAATGTCGCGGCGCGGCTGCAGGATCAGGCGAAGTCCGTGGCGAGCGGCTGGATCGCGTCGGCGACCTATGTCGCCAGCGCCGACCTGCCTGCCGGTCTGGCGGCGCGCGATCTCGGCCCGCTGGCCCTGCGCGGCCGTGTCGAGCCTGTGCCGGCCTATGCGCTGGAGCCGGCGTAGCCGCGCGCGAACGCGCGCAGGTTGCCGAGAAGATCGGCGTCGTTGATGACGCGCGGCACCTTGTTCTGGCCGCCGGCCCGGCCGCGCTGGGCCATCCATGCCGCGAAGCCCCCGGCTGGCATCGGCTCGATCAGCGGGTCGGCCATGCCGTGTCCGCCGCCGCGATGGGCGCGATAATCGTCGTTCAGCCGTCGCAGCGTGTCGTCCAGCGTGGCGGCGAAGGCGGCGCGCGCCGCTTCGTCCGTTGCGGCCGCGAACTCCACGATGAAGACGTGATGTCCGAGCGGCGTGTCGGCGCCCGGATAGACCGCGCCGACGCTGAAATCGGTGACGGCGTTGCCGATCGCTTCGGCCCCGTCGAGCACGGCGCGTTCGATCTCCTCGCCGATCAGATGCTCGCCGAAAGCCGAAAGCATCCACGAGGTGCGGCCCGTGATGAGCAGGCGCGGTTTTTCGACGTCGACGAAGCGCACCGTGTCGCCGACGAGATAGGCGAAAACCCCCGAGCAGGTGGTGAGGGCGACGGCGTAGTTCACGTCGGGTTCGATGGTCGCCGCCCAGTGGCGGGTGGGATTGGCGGAGCCGAGCTCTTCCGCGGGAATGAATTCGAAGAACAATCCGCCGTCGGCGTTGAGGCGCAGGCCTTCCCCCGGCCCCCGGTCGGCATAGCCGATGAAGCCTTCCGAGGCGGGATAGACTTCGCGGAAATCGACGTCCTGATCCTTGAAGAACGCGGCGAAGCGGTCGCGATAGGGCGCGAAATTGATGCCGCCGTGAATGAGCAGGTCGAGCCCCGGATAGGGCGCGTCGCCCTGGCCGCGGGCGCGGCGCAGACCGGCGACGCGTTCCAGCAGGATCAGCACCCAGGAGGGCGTGCCGGTGAGAATGCGGATGGGCTTGTCGAGCGAGGCTTCCGCAGTGCGGTGGAGCTTCTCGTCCCAGTCGCTGAGCAGCGCGAGATCGTTGGGCGGGAAGGCGAAGGCCTGCGCCCAGCGCGGCAGCGTCATGGCGGCGATGGCCGAGAGGTCGCCCGACCAGACGCCTTCAGCCTCTTTCACCAGTTCGGTCGAACCGCCCAGCATGAAGGACGGCCCGGAGAAGAAGCGGCTTTTCGGTTTCGCCGCCGCGTGCAGCGCCAGCACGTTCATGCCGGCATTGACGTTGGAGCGGCGCATGTCGCGGGTGACGGGGATATATTTGCTGGCGCCCGAGGTGGTGCCGGACGAGACGGCGAAGAACGGCACGCGGCCGGGCCAGCTGACATCGTCGAGAATCGGGAACGGGTCTTTCCAGTACGCCGTCCACATCGCCTCGTAATTCCTCAGCGGCACGGCGCGCTGGAAGTCTTCCACGGTGCGGATCTTCGCGAAGTCGTGGTCGCGGCCGAACTTCGTGTTCGCGGCGGCTTTCAGCAGCCTGTCGAGCTGGCGGCGCTGCACCGCCGCGGCGTCCTCCGTCGCCAGCCTGCGCGCGCGGCGCTTGAGGATCAGGCGGGCGATGGGGGTCGCGTCGATCCGCATCAGGGCTCCAGCGTCATCACGGTCGGATACTCGGCGGCGATCGTCTCGGGCCTGAGCGGCATGCGGATATAGTCGCCGTTCTGCCAGAGCGCGATCTGGTCGAAAAAATTCGCGCTGCCGATCCAGCCGTCATTGCCGCCCAGCAGGACGAAGTAGTTGGCGTCGGGATCGGCCATGTCGGAGAGCTGGCGCGCCTGGCTGCCATAGCGGGTGGCGTGCCTGGCGTTGTGGAAGCCATGCGCCGCCTTGAAGACGGTCTCGCGCGAACCGGCGCTGGGGACGTTCAGATAGTCGAAATTGCCGCCGATGCCGGGGATGGCGGCCAGCGCGTGGCTGACCTGAAGGCGGTGCATGTCGCCCCATGTCGGGAACGCTGCCGCGTCGGCGGCGGCCAGCGGGACGGCGGCGATCAGCGCCGCCTTGCGCTCGGCCTCGCCCATCGCCTGCACGTCCTTGAGGAAGGCCTTGCCGAAGCCGGGCCAGTTGCCGACCCATGAGGGGATGATGTCGGCGTTCGCGACGCCATAGACGCGCGGCGCGAAGTGGTAGAGGAACGTCTCGAAGGCCGGCGCGCTGGCGCTGTCGACCCTGTAGTCGCCATCGAAGGCGAGCAGGCGATCAACGAAGTCGGGGTTCGCGGCCCGCAATTCCGGGATCGCGGCGAAAATTTCGCGCAGGCCCGGCATCATCTCGCGCACGAACAGCGACACGGTGTCGAGTTGCATCGCCTTGAGCTCTTCCAGCGTGACCTTGTCGTTCTGGCCCAGCATCTGATGCAGGCGGCGGATGCGCTCGTCGGCCGAGAAGAACCAGCCGACCGGCACGCCGGGTTCGGCGTCATAGGGCTTGTTGTTGGCGCTGGCGAGATAGCCTTCGGGCGGATTGAGGGCCCAGGGCAGCTGGGTGGGATCGAGAATCTCCTGCCAGGCGGTGGCGGGATCGGAGGCGTCGAGCACGATGCTGGCGGGCAGCTGATCGTAGCCGCGACGGGGCAGCATGGTGGCGGTGACCTGGGCGATATTGCCCGCCTTGTCGGCATAGACGAGGTTCTGCGCCGGCAGGGCGAAGGTCTTCAGCGCGGCGCGGAATTCATGCGGCGTGGTCGCCTGCGAGGCTTTGAGGATGGCGGTGATCTCGTCGGTCACAAGATGGCCGACCCAGCGGATCGCCACCACTTCGCCCTCGCGCGTCGCGCCGTCCATGATGACGGTGTCGGACATGACCGGGCCGATGCCCTCGACCCAGCGGGTGGTGATGTCCTCGCCGAACCAAAGGCGCTTTTTCAGGCGCGAGGTGGTGGAGACGATGCGCTCGGGCGCGAGTTTGGAGACGTCGTAGAAATCGGTATGCGCGGCGCGCATGTTCGTGCCGCCCCATGCGATGTCGGGCGTGCGGCCGAAGGCGAGGAACGGCGTGCCGGGGATCATCATGCCGACGCCGCGATAGGACGGCGAGGAGACGCCGGCCATCAGCCAGAGATTGGGCAGCTGGACGCCCAGATGCGGATCGTTGGCGATCATCGGCGCGCCGCTGGCCGAGCGTTCGCCCGAAACCGCGAAGGCGTTGCTGCCCGAGCGGATGGAGCCGGACAGCGGGTCGAAGAAGGCCGAGGTCTTCGTGGCGTCGAAGCTGACCGTCGGCCCGGCACCCGCTTCAAGCGTGCGCGCCAGCATTTGCGGGAAATAGGGCTCGTCGCGCTCGCGCATCAGGCCGATCAGCGTGAACCAGTTGATGTCGATGCCGGCGATGTGGCCGATGGCGACGATGTCCTCGAGCGTGAAGTCCTCGCGGCGCATGCCGAGCAGGGCATATTCGGGCGGCAGGTCGCGGGCCTGCCGCTGGTAGTGGTTGAGGCCATCGACGAAGGCCTGAAGATAGGCCTTCGTCTCGGCCGGCATGGCCGCCACGACATCCGCGCCGGCGTGACGGAAATTCAGCGCCCGGATCGCCTTGTCGAAATCCGGCATCATGAACGGGCCGGCCAGTTCCGAGATGCGGCCCATCGAGAGCCGCTTGGCCATGGCGATCTGTCCCAGCCGCAGATGGGCGTGCACCAGACCGAGCGCGAAAGCGAGGTCGCGGTCGGTCTCGGCCTCCACATAGGGCACCTGATAGGCGTTCCAGCGGATGGTGACCGGCCGTTCCAGCGGCAGGTCACGGGTCGGGAAGGCGGCCAGCCGGTCGGCGGTGGTGACGTCGCGCGGGAACAGCGCGGCGCATGAGCCGGTCAGCAGGGCGGCGGCGACAGCAAGAACACGCATAAGGCTGGATTTGACCACGAAGGAGATCCTGAATGGCGATTCAATATCTAGACACCGTCTAGATTGGGGCGTGAATAGCGGTTCGTCCAGCAGGACCGCATCCTAGCCGGTGCGGCTTACGGTTTCGTGATACCGCATCCAGGCTCAGTAGCCCATCGCCGCGCCGTCCTTGCGGCTCTCCGATGCGCCCCAGTAAACCCCGGTCTCGGGGTCGCGCAGGATCGCCTGATAGCCGCCGAAACCGCCGCTGCCGGGCTGAACCACGAAGCCGCGGCGCTCCATTTCCGCGCGCACCTCGGGCGCGATGCCCGATTCCAGCTCCAGTTTGCCCAGCATGTCAGCGGCCTCGCCGGTGGGCTGCGAGCCGCCATCGTGATGCCAGCGGGCGGCGTCGCCGGCTTCCTGCACGTTCATGCCGTAGTCGACCATGTTGACGATGATCTGGGCCTGACCCTGGGGCTGCATGTCGCCGCCCATGACGCCGAAGGAAAGCCAGGGCTGGCCGTCTTTCATGGCGAAACCCGGGATGATGGTCTGGAAGGGCCGCTTGGCGGGCGCGTAGGCGTTGGGATGGGCGGGGTCGAGGCGGAACAGCTCGCCCCGGTCCTGAAGCATGAAGCCGAGCCCGTCGGGCACCAGCCCCGAACCCATGCCGCGATAGTTGGACTGGATGATCGAGATCATCATCCCGTCCTTGTCGGCGACGGTGAAATAGGTGGTGTCGGAGGAGAGCGGCGCTTCGCCGGGTTTCAGATCGGTCATCGCGCGGTTGAGGTCGATCAGGGCGCGGCGTTCGGCGGCGTAGTCGCGTGAGAGCAGCCAGTCCTGCGGGATCTTCGAGAAGGCCGGGTCGGCGTAGTAGCGGGCGACATCCTCGAAGGCGAGGCGCTTGGCCTCGACCATGGCGGTGAGGCTGTCGGCCGAGCCCGCGCCGAACGCCTTCATGTCGAAGCCTTCCAGAATCGCGAGGATCTGGAGCGTCGCGAGGCCCTGGCTGTTGGGCGGCAGGCCGTAAACCTGGACGCCGCGATAGTCGACCGACGCGGGTTCGACCCATTCGCTTTTGTGGGCGGCGAAGTCGTCATAGGCGAGGTCGCCGCCGATGCGCTTCATGTAGCCGTCGACCGTGCGGGCGATCTCGCCCCTGTAATAGGCGTCGCGGCCGCCTTCGGCGATCAGCTGATAGGTGCGGGCGAGATCGGGATTGCGGAAGACCTGGCCGTGGCGCGGCGCGCGGCCGTCGACCAGATAGGTGGCGCGGGCATTGGCGAATTCCTCGATCGGGCCGTCGCCCTTGTCGAAGTTCTCGCCCAGCCGCGTCATGTTGCGGTCCCAGTAATAGGCGATGAGTTCGGTGACCGGAAAGCCGTCGCGGGCGTAGGAAATGGCCGGCGCGAGCAGGTCTTTCATCGGCAGGCGGCCGAATTTCGCGTGCAGCTCGAACCAGCCGTCGACCGTGCCCGGCACGGTGACGCTGAGCGAGCCGAAGGAGGGGATTTTGCCGTCCCTGACCCTGTGGTCGGCGGTCAGCGCCGCCAGATCGCGCCCGGCGGGCGAGCGGCCCGAGGCGTTGAGGCCATAGAGCTTGCCGGTTTTCGGGTCCCAGACGATGGCGAAGAGATCGCCGCCGATGCCGCAGCCGGTCGGCTCCATGAGGCCCAGCGCCGCGTTGGCGGCGATGGCCGCGTCCACCGCGCTGCCGCCGGCTTTCAGGATGTCGATGGCGATCTGGGTGGCGAGGGGCTGGGCGGTCGCGGCCATGCCGTGCTGACCCAGAACCGGCGCGCGGGAGGCGAAGGGCGCGCCGACGATGCGGTCGCCGCCGCCGATATTGAGGGTCTTGGTGTTCGGCTCGGCCAGCGCGGCGGCGGTGAAACTTGCGGTGAAGCTCATCGCGACGAGGGCTCCTGTGACGCGGGCGCGGATCGAAGTCATGGCGTCCCCCTGAAAGGTCGCCCGACTATCGGCCGGGCCAGCCCAAACGATCAAGAGCGACGGACAGGGCGGCGATGTCTTCAGGTCCGTTATAGGCCTGAAGCGACAGGCGCAGCAGCAGGCGGCCATGGGTGACGGAAGCGGCGACCTGGATGCCCGCCTCGCGCCACAGGGTCTGCATGAGGTCGGGGCCGTCGGCCGGGTCGGCAGGGCGCGATTGCGGCAGGGCCCAGGCCGCCAGCGCCGGGGCGCGCGGCGTCACCGCCGTCGCGCCGAACGCCCCGAGCGCCATGTCGGCTGCCGCGATCAGGGCGGCGCGATGGGCGGTCACGGTATCGAAGCCAAGCGCGTCCAGATAATCCGCGCCATCGGCTGCGGCGAGATAGGCGGTGACATCGCGCGTGCCGACATAGTCGAACCGGCGCGGCCAGGGGTCGTCGTAGTAATGGCTGACGACGACCGGCCGGGTGATGTCGCGGACTTCCGGCGCGGCGTGGAGCAGGCACGCGCCGCGCGGGGCGAAAAGCCATTTATGCGCGTTGGTCGCATACCAGTCCGCCCCGAGGGCCGTGAGGTCGAGCGGGAGTTGCCCCAGCGCATGCGCGCCGTCGATGAAGACGCGCGCGCCATGGGCCCTGGCGATGGGGATGAGCGCTTCGACCGGCACGAGCTGGGCGGTGGGCGAGACGATGTGATCGAGCAGAACCAGCCGGGTGCGCGGGGTCAGCGCCGCTGCGAGGCCTTCGGCATAGGCCGCGCCGGTCATTTGCAGGCCGGTCGGGATGGTGCGTATCGCCGCGCCGGTCCTGCGGCAGGTCACGTCGAGGGCGCGGCGCACGGCGGCATAGGCGACATCGAGGCAGACGATCTCGTCGCCCGGCCGGAAGTCCATCGCCGCCAGCACGACCGCCACGGCTTCGGTGACGTTGGGCGTGAAGATGAGCGCGTCGCCGTCTGCGCCTATCGACCGGCCGATGCGGGCGGCGGCCTCACGGGTCGCGCTGTAGATCGTCTCGCGGAAGAAAATGTCGGGGTGGCGTTCGACGCGGTCGCGCCAGGCCTGATGGGCTGTGCGCACCGGGGCCGGCACGGCGCCGAACGAGCCGTGATTGAGGAAGATCGCCCCGTCCTGGAGCAGGAAGTCGCCACGCAGGGTCCGGCCGAGGCGGCTCATCTCAATCCAGCGCGAAGGTGAGGGCCTTGAGATAGGCCGTTTCGGGCAGATGCGGGTGGACCGGGTGATCGGCGTCGGCCCCGGCGCTGCGCAGCAGGCGGGCGGGGCGGCGGGCGAGATGGATGCCGGCTGCGCATTCCGCGTGGAAACGATCCGGGTCGATGTGATGCGAGCACGAGCCGAGCACCAGAATGCCGCCCGGCTCGACCACGCCGGCGGCGAGGCGCGCCATCTTGCGATAGGCGCGGGCCGCGGGCTCGATATCCTTGCGCGACTTGGCGAAGGCGGGCGGATCGGCGATCACCACGCCGAAGGTGACGCCCTGCGCCGCCATATCGTCCAGCGCCTCGAAGGCGTCGGCCTTGCGGAGATTGAGGCGGTCGGCGAAGCCGCTGGCCTCGGCGGCGCGGCCGGCGAGGGTGAGGGCCTTTTCCGAGGCGTCGATGCACATGGCCTCGCTGGCCCCCGCCGCCAGCCCGGCCAGCGCGAAACCGCCGGCATGGCTGAAGACGTCGAGCACGCTTTTGCCCGCCGCGAAGCGGGCGGCGAAGGCGCGGTTGGCGCGCTGGTCATAGAACCAGCCGGTCTTCTGCCCCGTCATCGGATCGCAGATGAAGGTCGCGCCGTTCTCCTGAAAGGCGATCTCGCCGGGCGCATCGCCGAATGCGAGCCGCGTTTCGGAAACGAGGCCCTCCATGGTGCGGCCATGGAAATCGTTGCGCAGGATGATCGCCTTGGGGTCGAAGGCCGCGCGGATCGCCGCGACGATCTCGTCGGTGCGCGTATCCATGCCGGTCGCGCCCATCTGGACCGAGAAGACATCGCCGTAGCGATCGACCACCAGCCCGGGCAGGCCGTCGGCCTCGGCATGGGCGACGCGGTAGAACGGCGAGGCGAAGAGGCGCGCGCGCAGCGCGTCGGCGCGGCGCAGGCACTCGGTGAAAAAGGCGGCGTCCAGCGCCAGGTTCTCGGCGCGGTCGACGATGCGGGCGGCGATGAGCGTGCGCGGATTGTAGATCGCGGTGCCGAGCGGCACGCCATCATCCAGCACGACATTGACCGCGGCGCCGGGTTCGAGCGCCTTGGTCGCGGCGTCGATGACGATCTCGTTCGAGAAGAGCCAGGGCGATCCGGCGCGGGCGCGGCGTCCCTCGCGCGGCTTGATCCTGAGCGTGGGGTGGGTCTTTGCCATGGCGCGGCTTCTATCGTGCGGCGGGCCAAAGACAAAGCGCCGCCGCTGGCTTGACCTCGGCTTCGTAAAAGTCGATTTAACGGGAAAGAATTATCGGAATTTCCAATGGACCGGCTTCCCACGCTGCGCCAGTTGCAGCATTTCATCGCGCTTTCCGAGCATCTCCATTTCGGCAAGGCGGCCGGTGCGGTGCATGTGACCCAGTCCACGCTCAGCGCCAGCCTGAAAGAGCTGGAGATCATCCTGGGCGCGCCGCTGGTCGACCGGACCAAGCGGTCGGTCGTGTTGACGCCGCTGGGCATCGAGATCGCGGCAAGGGCGCGGCAGCTTCTAGCCGAAGCGGAAGACATGGCGCAGACTGCGAAGGCGGCCCGCGCGCCGCTGTCGGGCGCGATCCGCCTTGGTATCATCCCCACCATCGGCCCTTTCCTGCTGCCCTATGCGCTGCCGTCGCTGCGGCGCAAGTTTCCCTCGCTCCACCTCTATCTGGTGGAAGATCTGACCGACCGGCTGATCTCGTCGCTGCGCGATGGCGCGCTTGACGTGGCGGTGATCGCCCTGCCGTTCGATACGCCGGGCCTTGAGGCGTTTTCCCTGAAGGACGATCCCTTCGTGGTGGCCGCGCCCAAGGACAACCGTTTGATGAAGGCGAAAAGCGTGACCGCGGAAGACGTGCAGGCGGAAAAACTGATCCTGCTGCGCGACGGGCACTGCCTGCGCGACCATGCCTTGTCGGCGTGCGGCGTACGCTCGTCGCGGCACGGCGACGGCTTCGAGGCGACCAGCCTGATGACGCTGGTGCAGATGGTGGATAACGGCCTTGGCGTGACGCTGCTGCCGCAGATGGCGGTCGACAAGGGCCTGCTGAAAGGCACCGGCCTCGCCTCGCGTCCGCTCAGCGGCGACGCCCCGGCGCGCGAGATCGCGCTGGTCTGGCGCAAGGGCACGCTGCGGCGGCGCGAGTTCGAGCTGCTCGGCAAGGAGCTGAAAGGCCTGATACGCTGACTTAGCTGGAGAGGTTGCGCAGATGGCCCCGTCAATCAATCATGCTCTCCTAAGCGAGATCATGGCGTCTCAGGATGAGGTTGGCTTTTTTATTCGTTGCCATCTCTACGTTGAGCAGCATCTGTACGCGGCATGCCTGAGATCTGCTCCCCGTCCAGACCTGCTGGCGGGAAAGGGTGGGCGTCGGCAGAAAACCCCAGAGTTAATTCGGGTGTTGAGCATCTTAGGTTTTCCGATCGGCTTGTTAGCCGCGTGTGGAAAATTGGACGACTTACGCAACAAGGTCGCGCATGGTGTCGCCTTTGACGCGGCCGCCACAGCTCACAGCATGGTCGACGCGCTCTCAGATTTCGGTCTCGATGACCTTCTGAAAAGAGCGCCGATCCAAACCGTGAAAGACTGGCCTCACAAGCTTGTAAAATGGGTTGATGCCACCGTGTACGACCGGTTCTCGTTTCTAACAACCTTGATTTGCAGTTTGATCGAGAAAACCCACGGAGTGATACACGTCGCGCTTCCGCTAAATCAGGAGGCCACCCGAGCTACGACGCTTCAGTCTCGAAGTTTCATCATCGACACACTCGAGATCGAGGCACGACATTCGAAAGAGTAGAGCGCAACTGCCATGGATAAGTTGTATCGCCTGTTCGGCGTGGAGATGTCGCCCTATTCGGTGAAGGTGCGGTCGTATCTGCGCTACAAGCGCATCCCGCACCAATGGGTGGTGCGCGGCGCGGCCGTGCAGAGCGAATTCCAGACGCTCGCGAAACTGCCGCTGATCCCGTTGCTGGTGACCCCGGATGGCGAGGCGATCCAGGATTCGACGCCGCTGATCGCAGAGATCGAGCGCCGCCATCCCGAACCGGCGCTGAACCCGCCCGATATTCCGCGCGCCTTTCTGTCGGCGCTGATCGAGGAATATGCCGACGAGTGGGGCAACAAGGCGATGTTCCACTATCGCTGGACCTATGAGGCCGACCAGTTGTCGGCCTCGCGGCGCATCGCGCAGGCGATCCTCGGGCCCGACGCGCGGGAGAATGATCTGTTTCAGGCGGCGGACGGCGTGCGTCAGCGCATGGTTCCCCGGCTTTCCTTCGTGGGCAGCCATGCCGGCACGAAGGCGCTGATCGAAGCGTCGTTCCGCCGTCAGCTCGAGATCGCCGAGGCGCATCTGGCGTTCCGGCCGTTCCTGTTCGGGGGGCGGCCGTGCCTGGCGGATCTGGGTTTCGCGGCGCAGCTCTATGAGGCGTCGCTGGACCCGACGCCGGGGGCGCTGATGCAGCACTTTCCGGTGACGCTGGCCTATGTGGCGCGGATGATCTGGCCGGTGGCGACGGGCGAGTTCGAAAGCTGGGAGACGCTGGCCCCCACGCTGACGCCGCTGCTGGAGGAAGAGGTCGGCCGGCGTTACCTGCCATGGGCGCGCGCCAACGCCGAGGCCAGCGCGGCCGGCAAGACCAGCCTCAGCGTCGATCTTGGCGCGACCAGGTTCACCCAGACGCCGCAGAAATATCACGTCCGGTCGCTGACCGAGATCCGCGCCAAGGCGCAGGCCGCGCTCGCCGCCGCGCCGGAGCTGGAGGCGCTGCTGCGCGACGTCGGATGCCTGGAGGGGCTCGTTTCCTAGTCCGGCGCGTCGGCGAAGCGGCGGGCGATGGCGTGCAGGAAGTCGCGGCTTTCATAGAGCGATTTCACGCGCAACCGCTCGTTCAGCCCGTGCGCGCCGGTGCCGTCGGGGCCGACAAACATGCCTGACAACCCGTAGGTCGGAATACCGGCGGCGTTGAGAAAGCGTCCGTCGGTCGCCCCGGTCGTCATGACGGGCACCAGCGGCACGCCGGGCCACAACGTTCCGGCGACCTCGCGCGCGATGGTCATCACCTTGTCGGTCAGAGGCGGCGCGGGCGAGTCGAGACCCTGGTTGCCCTCGAGCGTCACGGCGATGCCGGGATCGTCCAGCACGGCTTCGATCCGGCGGCGCACGTCCTCCACGCTCTGGCCCGGCAGGATGCGGCAGTTCACGTTGGCGACGGCGCGTTGGGGCAGGGCGTTCTTCGCGTGGCCGGCATCGACCTCGGTGGCGACGCAGGTCGTGCGCATCATCGCGTTGCGGCTGGGGTCTGCGGCGATGGCCGCCAGATCGGCTTCGTCGGCGGTACCTTCGGCCGCAGCTTTCAGCAGGTTGGCGAGCGGGCCGGTTTCGATGCCGGACATCGCGGCGAAATGGGCGGTGACGGTTTGGTTGAGCGCGATGGGGAAGTCGTAGTCCCCCAGCTTCACCAGCCCGGCCGAGAGGCGGACGATAGCGTTGTCTTTCAGCGGCCGGGCGGAGTGGCCGCCGGGATTGGTCACTTCCAGCCTGTAGTCCTGATACAGCTTCTCGCCGGCCTGGATGCCGAGAAAGACCCGATTGTCGTCCTCGTCGAGCCGGCCGCCCGCGCCTTCGTTGATGGCGAGCCCGGCGTCGATCAACTCGCGATGGTTCGCCAGCAGATATTCGACGCCGTTGAATGTATCGGGCGTCTCCTCGCCGCAGGTGAGGGCGAGCTTGATGGTGCGGCGCGGCGTGTAGCCTTCGTTGCGGAAGCGGACCAGGCTGTCCACGAAGACGGCCGCCATCGCCTTGTCGTCGCTCGCGCCGCGCGCATAGAAATAGCCGTCTTCCTCGACCAGTATGAACGGGTCGCGCTCCCAGTCTTCGCGCCGGGCTTCGACCACGTCGATATGCGCCAGCAGAAGCACGGCGGCGGCGGCCGGGTCGGCCCCGTGCAGCACGGCGACCAGATTGCCATCTTTGGGCCGTTCGGGCGGAACGATGACGTGGAGATCGGCGTCCGGATAGCCGGCGCGCTTCAGGTGCGCGGACATCGCCTCCGAGGCCTCGGTGCAGCTGCCCTCGGAGAGCGTGGTGTTGATCTCGATCAGCTCTTTATAGATGGCGCGGAACGCCTCGCGGCCGTCATCGGCATGGGCGGGCAGGGCGGCCAGCAGCACGGCGGCGGCGGCGAAGCGCGGCATGGCGGTCATCCGATCAGCGGCGCGGGTGCGTGCGGCATAGCGGCCCATTGTTCGGGATCATGACCGGCGATGATGCGGACGCCGCGATCCGCCATCGCCTTGAGGCGGCGGATCGAGCGGCGCTGCTCGTCGGGGTCGTGGCCGAAGCCCGGCAGCTTCATGTCGGTCAGCGTGCGGTGGAAATAGCAGCAATCGCCCGCGAGCACGGTTTCACCGCCGTCGCAGGCGAGCTTCAGCGACTGATGCCCGGCGGTGTGGCCATAGGTCGGCAGCAAGACCGCCGCGCCGTCGCCGAACAGGTCGAACTCGCCGTCCACTTCCCTGACGTCGCGGCCGTCCAGCATCGTGTTCGGGTCGAAGCCTTCGGCGGGCGGACCTTCGGCCCGGGCCGCCTCGGCCTCGCGCTTCTGCACCACGATGCGCGCGTTGGGCAGCAGCGCGTTGCCGGCGCAGTGGTCGAAATGCAGATGGCTGTTGATCACGTAGTCGATGCTGGCCGGATCGACGTCGATACGCTGGAGCTGCCGGTCGATATCGGCCTCGGGCGGCATGTCGGCGGTGAAAACCTGGGACAAGAAGCCGCCGATCGCCGCTTTCGGGTCGGTGCGCAGCATGGCGGGCATGCCGGTGTCGAACACGGCCCGGCCTTTGGGGTGATCTATGAAATAGGCCGGCACCGGCACTTTCATCGCGCCCTCAGCGCCGTCGATGAAGGCGGTCGCCGGCGCGGACAGCCAGCCGCAATTGAGCGCATAGACCTTCATGCTCCCCCCTTCATTTGCCCGTTGGCTCCGGTCACGTTAAGCGAGGCTCATGAACTTCGCGAGCGACAATACCGCGGGCGCGCATCCCGCCGTGCTGAAGGCGATGGCCGATGCGGCGGACGGCCCGGCCGCCTCGTACGGCGCCGATCCGTGGTCGGCCCGTATGACCGAGGCGCTGAGCGCGTGGTTCGAGCGTGACGTCGCGGTCTTTCCGGTGGCGACCGGCGGGGCGGCGAACGCGCTGGCGCTCGCGCAGATCGCCCCGCCCTGGAGCGCGGTGTTCTGCCATCGCGAAAGCCACATCAATGTCGACGAATGCGGCGCGCCGGAATTCTTCACCGCAGGCGCCAAGCTGTCGCCGCTGGGGCGGCCGGGAGCCAAGCTGACGCCCGACGACATCGCCGCCGCGCTGCTGGATCATCCGCGCGGCGTGGTGCATCGGGTGCAGCCGGGCGCGGTGTCGATCACCAACGCCAGCGAATGCGGCCTTGTCTATGACCCCGCCGACGTGGCGGCCATCGCCGACGTCGCGCATGACGCGGGGCTGAGGCTGCACATGGACGGCGCGCGTTTCGCCAATGCGCTGGCGCAGCTCGACTGCGCGCCAGCCGACCTCACCTGGCGCGCCGGGGTGGACGCGCTTTCGCTGGGCTTCACCAAGAACGGCGCGGTGGCGGCCGAGGCGGTGGTGTTCTTCGATCCTGCTGTGGCTGAGGATTTCGCCTATCGGCGCAAGCGCGGCGGGCACCTGTTCTCGAAGTCGCGCTTCTTCGCGGCGCAGGTCATCGCGATGCTGGAGGACGGCCTGTGGCGCGAACTGGCGGGCGCGGCCAACGCGGCGGCCGCCGCGCTGGGCGCCGGGGCGGCCGAGGCCGGCTTTCCGCCGGTCTTCGCCGTGCAGGCCAATGAGGTCTTCCTGGACCTGCCGGCCGCGCTGGGCGCGGCGCTGAAGGCCGAGGGCGCGCAGTTCTTTCCCTGGACGCCCGAGGCCGAGGGGCGCTGCCTCTATCGTTTCGTCTGCTCGTTCGCGACCACGCCGGACGAGGTCGAGATGTTTACAACTCGACTAAAATCCCTCGCCGCCCGCATCTGAAACCTCAACGGCCTGTCGCTAGCCTTCCGCGAGACTTGGGGAAGGGCGACGAGACGGATGACGCCGATAGAGGGTGACATCGACGAGGCGGCGATGGCGGAAGCCGAGGCTGCGCTGCGGGCGCTGGCCGACGAGTACCCGGCCTATGCGGCCGCGGACGTCGATCAGATGGAGGCCTCCCTGTCGGCCCTTCAGGCGGCCGGCGGCAGGAACGCTGACCTTGTGGCGGAGCTCTACGGCACCGCGCACAACGTCAAGGGACAGGGCTCGGCGTTCGGCTACGACCTGATGACCCTGCTGGGCGAGGCGATCTGCACGCTCACACGCGGCCAGGAATGGCTCGACGCCGCCCGGATGGCCAATGCGCGGATGCTGGTCGAAGCCTGCCGCACCGTGATCGCCGAGCGCCTGACCGGGCTGGGCGGAGCCAGCTGGGACCGGCTTTCGGCCAATCTCGGCCTCGACCTGAAAGCGGCATGACCTTAACCCGCTATCAAAGGTTGTATCTGAAAGTATGGCCTGACTGTCCCTGGAGGCAGTCATGACAGAGGTGGAGTTTCCGCCAGCCATGCGTTCTCCGACACGTCCGGGCGAAAAGGTCGTCTATCGCCGGCTGTCCCAGAAGGACCTTCACGTCGTCGCGACGCGTCATGAGATGCTCTATGCGGGCCGCATGGGCGGCGCGCGGGCCTCATTCGCGTTCTGCGATCTCAGCGGGCTCGACCTTTCCGGCCGCAATCTCAGCGACGCGGACTTCTCGGGCGCCATCCTGACGGAAGCCAATCTGGAGCGGGCGCGGCTGGAGAACGCCGTTTTCTTCGCGGCGGACCTGCGCCGGGCCAATCTGAAAAGCGCATCGCTGCGCCGCGCCGATATGCGGGGCGCGTCGATGCGCGGCGCGGACCTGACCGGCGCGGACCTTTATGAGGGCGATCTGCGCGAAGGCGTCATCGCCGAGCGCGATCGCAAGGGCGGCTTCAATCTGCTGGCGCACGAGGAGGCGCCCACCGAACTGCCGGGCGCGCTGCTCGCCAACGCCAATCTGGAACGCTCGCGCATGACCGGGGTAGCGGCGCTCCAGGCGGATTTCTCGGATGCGATCATGCGCGGCATACGCCTGTCGCGGGCCAATCTGCGTCAGGCGAACCTGTCCGGAGCCGTGCTGGAGAACGCCGATCTGTCGGGGGCCGATCTTTCGGGCGCGAACCTGGCCGGCGCGGTGCTGACCGGCGCGACGATATCCTTCGCGCGGACCGAGGGCGCGGATATGACCGGCGTGCTGACCGAGGCGCCGTTCGGCGTCTCGCCGGCCGACCTGCCCGAACCGATCCACATCATCCTGAAACGTCACGCCGAATGGGTGGAGAGCGAAGGCGCCTCCGGGCGGCCCGCCTCGCTGGCGGATGTGGATCTGCGGACGGTCTCGGGCCTGGCGCGCTACGACCTGACCGCGCTGCTCGCCCCTCGCGCGATGCTGTATGACGTCGTTCTGGACGGCATCCGTCTTCAGGGGGCTCAGCTGGCGGGGGCGGATCTGCGCGGCGCGCGTCTGAAAGGGGCGGACCTGCGGGGCATCAATCTTCGGGAGGCGAAGCTGAAAGGCGCTGACCTGCGCGACGCCAATCTGGGGCCTCTGGTGATTTCAGGAGACCGGCTCATGCCGGCCCAGCTCGGCAAGGCGGATGTCCGCAATGTCGATTTCAGGGGCGCAGACCTCAACCATGCAGGGTTCGCCCAGGCCAATGCGGCCTATGCGAACTTCACCGGCGCCAACCTGCGGCGAACCGATTTTTCCGGTGCGGCGCTTGAGGGCGCGACGCTGCCGCGCGAACAGCTGCGCGAGACCCTCGTGGAAGGCGCTTCGGGCCTGCGGTTGATCGGCCGCTAGCGTCAGACCAGGTGATCGCCGCCGAAGGCGAGGAAGGCGAAAGCCGCCAGCGTCAGAGGCCAGGCCACGAAGGGCCCCACCGCCGTCGCCAGCATGGCGTTGCGCGGCCGCCAGCCCAGCCCGTGCGCAAAGCTGGCGCCGATGCCGATCAGCAGCACGGGCATGACGGCCTGGGTGAGCTGCGCATCGCCCCGCAGCGCCACGCCGGGAAACAGCGCCAGCAGCAACAGCAGGACGATCGCCAGCGACAGCGACGCGAGACGCGACAGGGCGACGGGGAATGTGCGCTCCCTGAGCGGCGCGGCCTCTGACAAGGGCGCGCTTGGGCTGCGATCGATCATGTCATCGCTCCGTTCCTGCGCGTCCCGACGCGCCGCTGATCCCTCGTGCTTCGAGATTTAATGTCGCCGGCGCGGATCGCCAGTGACGAAACTGACGCGCGACATTCTGCCATGCTCCAAACCGTCGCAGGGTCCGCAGCGTCAAACGAAAAGAGCGCATGGAGTCCAACTCCATGCGCTCGATCCGAAGGGGGCAGTCGTTAGTCTTTCAGCGCAGCCGTCAGGCGGCTTTCGCCTCGATCGTGGCGGCGTTCGCGTTCGCGCCGATCTCGATGCGGCGCGGCTTTTTCGCGTCGGGGATGACGCGCTTCAGCTCGATGTGAAGCAGGCCGTGCTCCAGCTTCGCGCCCGTCACTTCGACGTGATCGGCCAGCTGGAAGCGGCGCTCAAAGGCGCGGGCGGCGATGCCCTGGTGGAGATAGGCGGCCTTCTTGTCGTCCTCGGCGCGCTTGCCGGCGACGGTGAGGGCGCTCTCCTTGACCTCGATGGAGAGGTCGGCTTCGGCGAAGCCCGCGACCGCCATGGTGATGCGGTACTCATTCTCGCCGAGGCGCTCGATATTGTAGGGGGGGTAGCTCTGGCCCTGGGCGTCATTCACGCCGTCGAGCAGGTTGAACAGACGGTCGAAGCCGACGGTCGAACGATAGAGCGGGGACAGGTCGAAACGCATGGAAATCCTCCAGAGTTGAGCGATTTGCCTTGCAGGCCGCCGCATGGGCCGGCCCGCACGGGGTCGTTTGCGTCGCCCCCGGAACCGGCGGGCGACGCATCTGATGTAGAGGGCGCGTTTCAGGCTTCAAGGCCCCGGCCGGCGAAAAACGCCGGCGCGGGGGACCGGCTCACTGGCGGTTGTAGGACGTCACACGCCCGTTCTGGACGCGGCACTGGCCGTCGAAGCGCCGGGCGTTGCCGTTCCGGAACTGAATCACCAGCGTCATCTCGATGTCGAAGGACCGGCGGGCGCGCGGCACCACCTGGTCGATGCTTTCGAAGTAGAGACCGGTCGCGCGCCGATCCGATTCACGGGCCGCGGCGGCGATCGCGCACGCCTCGACGGCGTCGGCCGAGCCGTAGCCCCGCGCACGGCCCTGCATTTCGTCGTCGGCCTGGAGTTCGGCCATCGTGCCGTCGGCGATCACCTCGCTGAGAATGACGTCGACGTCGCTCTGCGGTTCGCTGTGACGCTGCGGCCGGCCGCGGCCTTCGCGCACCAGGAACCGGGCGCGGCATCCGCCGTCGACCCAGACGCCGCCGGCGTCGTATCCCCAGGTGGTGCTCAGCGTGCAGGGCGTGGACGACTTTTGTTCGGCCAGTTCGACGCCGTGCCGCGTGTCGGCCGGGCAATAGGTGTAGGCGTAGCCGCCGCTGGAGCAGTCGAGATAGTAGTCGGCGCGCGCGGGCTCGGAGACCCAGACCATGGCCGCGAGGCCGACCATGAACGACAGCGTTTTCATTCGTTTCAGTCCTTGTGCGCCTTGGCGCGTTCGATGCCTTCGACGATCATCTGCGCCGCTTCATCCGGGCCCAGCCAGTCGATGACCTTCACCCACTTGCCCTTTTCGAGATCCTTGTAGTGCTCGAAAAAGTGCTGGATCTGCTCGGTCAGGATGGTCGGCAGGTCGCGATAGCTTTTCACCGCGCTGTAATAGGGGTGAAGCTTGTCGACCGGCACGCAGAGGATTTTTTCGTCCACGCCCTTTTCGTCCTGCATCAGCAGCACGCCGACCGGGCGGCAGCGCACGACGCAGCCCGAAACCACCGGCGAGGGCGCGACCAGCACGACGTCGCACGGGTCTCCGTCCTGCGAAAGCGTGTGCGGGATGAAGCCGTAATTGCACGGGTAGTACATGGCCGTGTGCAGGAAGCGATCGACCATCATGGCGCCCGACGACTTGTCGATCTCGTACTTCACCGGCGCGGCGCCTTGGGGAATCTCGATAAGGACGTTGACGTCCCAGGGCGGGTCGTCGCCGATCGTGATCTTTTCGATATCCATCCAAGTCTCCGTGAACCCGCTCTTCTAGCGCGGCTCACCAGCGCCACGCCAGATGGGCCGCGCCGAGGATGAAGAAGGCCATCATCAGGCCGTAGATCAGCCGATCCGCCCCGGCTCGCGTCAGGCGGACGCCGAAGACCCGGTGGATCAGGTTGGCGACGAACGCGCCTTCGTCGGGGTTCGTCCCTGGGGCGCGGAAGCGGCCGTGCCGCAGCCAGCTTTCGACATTGTCGAGCAGGCAGGAATCCTGATTCAGCCGCCATTGCAGCGCGATCGCGGGCAGGAAGACCAGATAGGCGATCAACACGGGCGTGGACGGAATCAGCCATCCAAGCGCGCCGAAGGCCAGCGCCGCGTAGTGGACGATACGCAGGCCCGCGATGAGCGCGTTCACGGCCTCAGGCCGAACGCCGAGGGCCCTGCCTGGCGCAGGGGGGCGGCCAGGTTGGCGAACTCGACCAGCCGCGACCGAGTGTCGCGCGGGTCGATGATATCCTCGATCAGGAAGGCCTCGGCGGTGCGGAAGGGCGAGCGGACCTGCTCCATGCGCGCCTGTATTTGGGCCAGTAGCGCGGCGGGGTCGTCGCTCGCCTCGAGCTCCGATTTGAAGGCCGCCTCGATGCCGCCCTCCAGCGGCAGCGAGCCCCAGTCGCCGCTGGGCCAGGCGAAACGATAATGCAGGCGCGTCGCATTGGCGTTTGCGGCCCCGGCGACGCCGAAGCATTTGCGGATAAGGATCGTGCACCATGGGACTGTCGCCTGATAGACGGCGGCCAGCGCGCGGCTGCCATGGCGGATGGTCGCCGCCGCTTCGGCCGCCACGCCGACGACGAAACCAGGATTGTCGACGAAGTTCACCACCGGCAGGTGGAAGGTCTCGGCCATATCCAGGAAGCGGATCAGTTTATGGCTGGCGTCGGCCGTCCAGCCGCCGCCGTAGAAATAGGGATCATTGGCGATGACGGCGACCGGCCAGCCATCGATCCGCGCGAGCCCGGTGATGGCCGAGCGGCCGTTATATTTGCCGATCTCGAAGAAGCTGCCTTTGTCGACCGTCGCCTCGATGATCTGCCGCATCTTATAGACCTGCCGCCGGTTGCGCGGGACGATGGAGAGCAGTTTCTCTTCGCGGCGGTCGGGGTCGTCCGTGGGTTCGGCGCGCGCCGGCAGTTCGTGGACCGAGGGCGGCAGGTAGGAGAGAAAACGGCGCGCCCGCGCGAAGGCGTCATCCTCGCTCGCCGCCTCGTCGTCGATCGAGCCGTTGCGCGAATGGATCTTCGAGCCGCCCAGCGTCTCCTTGTCGACGTCCTCGCCAAGTCGCCTCACCACCGGGGGCCCGGCCGCGAACAGCGACGAGACGCCTTCGACCATCACCGAGTAATGCGAGGTGACGGCCCGCGCCGCGCCGAGACCGGCGACAGGGCCAAGGGCGAGGGCGACGACCGGCACCGTCGCCAGGTTGGCGACGACATGATCCCAGCCGGGATTGGCCGGCACATAGGTGCGCGCGTCGGTGTCCAGCGACTTTACCGAGCCGCCGCCGCCGGTGCCGTCGATCAGGCGGATGATCGGCAGGCGCAGTTCGCGCGCCATCTGCTCGGCCATCACCTGCTTCTGCCAGATGGCGGCGTCCGCCGCTCCGCCGCGCACGGTGAAGTCGTCGCCCTGGACGACGACCGTGCGGCCGTCGATGCGCGCGCGGCCCAGAATGGTGTTGGCGGGCGACATGGAGACGAGATTGCCGTCGGCGTCATAGGTCGCCTTGCCGGAGATCGCGCCGATCTCACGGAACGAGCCGGGATCGACCAGCCGGTCGACCCGCTCGCGCACGGTCAGTTTGCCTTGCGCCTTCTGGCGCGCGACCTTTTCGGCCCCGCCCATCTCGCGCGTCATCGCGGCGCGGCGGGCGATTTCGTCGATTTCGGGTTGCCAGCTCATCGCATCAGCTCAGCGTTATGACGCAGCGGCGGTTCGAAACCGCGATGTCGCCTGTCACGCCCGGAACGAGCGGGTCGGCCGGCCCTTCGCCCACCGCCGTGACGACGCCAGCCGGCACGCCGAATTCGACGAGCTCGGCCTTCACGCGCTCGGCGCGCGCCTGCGTCAGCTCAAGATTGGCCGCGACGTCGCTGCTGGCGTTGTCGCTGGAACAGGCGACCGCAGCGGCGCTGAAGCGACCATCCTTGTATGCATCGGCGATGACTTTCAGCACGTCGTCCCCGTCAGAGGGGATGCGGACGTCGCCGCGATCGAAGAAGACGACGTAGCTGCCCGAGGGCTTGAGCTTTGCGCTGTGCGAGCATGCGCCCATCGCGAGGCAGGCTGCCGCCAGGGCGAGCCATTTCATCCGATTGTCGGCTTTCAT
Source organism: uncultured Flavobacteriaceae bacterium (assembly GCA_964493795.1). Taxonomy (GTDB): domain Bacteria; phylum Pseudomonadota; class Alphaproteobacteria; order Micropepsales; family Micropepsaceae; genus JADZAI01. The sequence goes on along the minus strand of CAZBPO010000007.1, from coordinate 10,005 downwards.
GGCGTTTCAGCTCAATGCGATGACGCAGCGGCGGTTCGACACCGCCGTGTCAGGCGCGGCCTCGGGCACCAGCGGGTCGGAAAAGCCGAGCCCGACGGCGGTGACGGCCTCGTCCGGCACGCCATAGCGGACCAGTTCGGTCTTGATCCGGCGGGCGCGGTCTTCCGTCAGCGGCACGTTGATCGCCTGAGAGGCGACGTTGTCGCTGTGGCATTCGACCCCGATGGCACTATAGCCCTGCCGCGCAAAAATTTCGGCCACCTGCGGCAGAAGCGCCTCCGCGTCGTCGGGGATCTGAGGACTGGCGTGCTCGAAAAAGATCGTGAAGCTGCGCGGCTCTGCGGCCTCGGCTCCCAGCGACAGCGCGACGCCTGCGACAAGACACATCCAACGCATGGAACTCCCCCCAAAACCTGTGCGGGAGCCTAGAGCCTGACGGGCGCGGCGCAAAGCGTCCCGATCAGTCCCAGAGCGCCCGGATACGGGCGAAATTCTGGCGTGCGCTCTCCAGGCGGTTCTTCAGCCGCTTGCGGGCCGCGCCGCCCTCCAGCGTCGCGTCTTCGGCCCGGTCGATGGCGAGCCCCGCGAAAAGCCACATAAGCAGGCGCGTATTGGCGACATAGGGTTCGCGGACGAAACCGCGCATCTCTGTCTCCAGCCGGGTGAGGTGATGGCGGGCCTGTCGCGCGGCGTCGGCGACGTCGCGGGCCGCGCCGGCCGTCTCGGCCGCCCGCAGGTCCAGCAGGGCGGCCTGCAGCAAGAGGCGGGCATGGCAGAGATAGCGGTGGCACTCTTCCAGCATGATGGCGTGGCTCCGGGCCTCGTCGGCCGGGTCCATCATCCTGGCGAAGATCGCCTCGGCGTCTTCCAGCGCATCGAGCGCGCGTTCCTGCCGAAGCTGCGCTTCGCCGATTTGTTCGCCGGCCACGTTGAACGGGCTGCCGATATCGACGGGCGGGCTGGCGATGGTCTCCTCAAGCGAGCCCCGGCCGCGCAGGCGCGCTTCGTCGGGGCGCAGGTCGAGATCGAGCGCGAAGGCGCGCTCCAGCGCCTCGAAATAGGACGGCATGTGCAGGACCGACCGAAACACATGGCCGCAGAAAGCCTCGCGAATCTGCTTGGCGGTTTGTCTGGGGTCCCACGCCAGACGCGCGAAGGCGTAGGCGTTGAGGTTCGGCGCGACCATCGGCATCGACCCGGTGGCGAGCGCGCCGACGCAATCGGCTCCGTTCGCGGCGTAGAAGGCGAGGTCGCGGCGGATCACCTCGACCATCGGCGGGGCGCCGATCTTGAAGAGGATGGCGTCGAGCCAATACTCGAACACCCGCGCGCGGCCAGGGAACAGCGCCGCGTTGGTGCGCCACAGATCGGGGTATTTGGCGTTGACCGCGTGATCGGCGTCGATGCCTTTCGCATAGCACCTCAGGCGCGGCGCGAAGGTCAGGCAGACATTAGGCGCCGGGGCGATGCGCGGCGGCGCTTCGGTGTCGTGATAGGACAGATAGGCGAGTTGCGCATTCGGCGCGCGCTCGGCCAGCGCCGCCGCGACGGCGTTCGCCGCCAGCATCGCCTGATCCGAGGCGCTGAAGCCCCCGGCGGCGGCCTTTTCGCACCACCCGCCGTCGGGCAGATCGTCGGGCCACAGATGATAGACGTCGAAGCCCGGATTGGCGGCGAACCAGTCCCTTGCATTCGCGGCGATCGTCTCCAGCGCGGCCGGATCGGTCGCGTCGAGATTGTAGCGCCCGTCGCGCGCGCCGCCGCGCACGGGAAAGCGTTCCGGGTGGGCGGCGAAATCGGCGCGCGGCAGTAGAGCGGGCAGGCCGTGCCCGCCGAGCTCCAGCGTCATGCCGTATTGGCGGGCCAGCGCCGTCGCCGCACCACGTCCGGCCTGCCACTGCCTACCGGGGATCGCGCCCAGGCCCGCGCCGTGCTCGTCGGTATGGAAGAAGATGGTGTTCAGCCGGTTGCGGGCGGCCCAGCGAATCCAGGCTGCGGCGTCGGCCATATAGGCGTGATGCCCCAGGATCAGGCTGCGCCCCTTCAGCGCCGGGGTTTGATAGGGGCGAACGGCGGGCAGCTCTTCGGCGGCCTCCGGCACGACCACCATGTCGTCACCGGGGGCGGGCCAGGCGAAGCCCAGCGCCTCCAGCAGGTCAAAAGCGGCGTGGAGCGCGCCCTGTGGCCCGTCGGCCTCGATGCGGACCGCGCCGTCCGTCGCGGTCCAGGCGAAACCTTCGCCTGCCGCGCCGTGGACGATCTCGATGCGGCCGAGCGCGGGCGGCGCCGCCAGGCGGTCGAGATGAAGGCGGATCTCGTCCGCCGCGAGGGCGGCCAGCGGCGAGTGGGGCGGGGTGACGATTTCGCAAACGGAAGGCATGGCTGGGCTCTGTTTCGGCAGCGGGTTTTCCGCTATTGCTGAGGGTCTGACAACGGCCTGCAGAGCCGTCCTGGGAGGACAGTCATGAGCGCAGAGTTGATCGCCGAAATCACCGCCGGGCTCGCCAAGGTGATCGGAACGGATTCCGGTTTCGGCTCGACGCTCAAATTCGACTTCGAAGGGGCGGGCGTCGCCCGCATCGACGGCAAGTCGGTGCCCAACGCCGTGACCAACGAAGACGGCCCGGCCGACTGCACCATCGTCATATCGGCCGAAAACCTGATGAAGATGTTCAGGCGCGAACTCGACCCGACCATGGCGTTCATGCAGGGCAAGATGAAGGTGAACGGCGACATGTCGGTCGCCATGAAGCTGGGGCCGATCCTCCAGAAGGCGGCGGCCGCCGCCGGCGTCTGAGTTTTGCGCCTCACAGAGATTCCCGAAAACCCCGCGCCGCCCGGGTGGGCTCTGCACGAAATCGCCGCCGCTGACGGCGTGAAGCTGCGCGCCGCGACATGGTCCGCCACGGTGGCCCAGCCGCGCGGCACGGTGGTTGTGTGCACGGGCCGCACCGAGTTCATCGAAAAGTATTTCGAGTTCATCGGCGAGCTGCTTGAGCGCGGCTATGCCGTCGTCTGCTTCGACTGGCGCGGGCAGGGGCTGTCGCAGCGTCTCGCCGCCGACCGGGCGGTCGGCCATGTGGCGCGCTTCGGCGACTACGATCTCGATCTTGAGGCCGTGGCCGTCGGCCTGCTGCCCGACCTGCCGAAACCCTATGTGCTGTTCGGCCATTCGATGGGCGGGCACGTGGCGCTGCGCTATCTGGCGGCGCATCCCGAGCTCTTCGAGCGCGCCTTCCTGTCGGCTCCGATGCTGAAAGCATGGATGAACCCTTTGCTGCGGCTGGCATCCGTGCCCCTCGCCTGGACCATGCGGCGGCTGGGGCGGGGCGAGGCCTTCACGCCCGGCGGTGAGGGCAATGACGGGCAGGCGACGCCGTTCGAGGGCAATCGCGTCACCACCGATCCCGTCCGCTATGCGCGTAACAACGCCATCCTGCGCGCCGACCCTGAACTCGCCATTTGCGGCCCGTCCTGGACCTGGGCGGGCGAGGCCTTCGCCTCGATGCGGCTGTTGCGCCGGCGGTCGTTCGGCCGTCGCATCGCCTGTCCGTTGCTGATCGTCGGCGCCGCGCATGACCGCATCGTCAATCAGGGCCCGGACCTGACGCTGATCCGCAACGTCAAGCGCGGCCTCTTCGTCCTGTTCTCCGACGCCGAACACGAACTGGTGCAGGAGCGTGACGCGGTGCGACGGGTCTTCTGGAAGGCGGCCGACGCGTTTCTGGACGCGGCATGATCCGCCGTCTTTTCCTCGGTCTGGTCGTCTTCGTCGTCGCGCTGGCGGTGTGGGCGGTCGTCATCGAACCGGGCCGGCTGGTGACGCGCGATCACGCGTTGCAGCTGAGGGGCTGGCCGGCGGCGCTGAACGGCTATCGCATCGCCTTCGTCACCGACATCCATGTCGGCAGTCCGCATATCGATCTTGAAAAACTCGAGCGCATCGTCGCCGAAACGAACGCGCTCCGCCCGGATCTCATTCTGCTCGGCGGCGACTATGTGGTGGATGACGTGCTGGGCGGCGAGAAGGTCGCCATAGAGGCCATCGCGCCGGCTCTCGGCCGCCTCAGGGCGCGCGACGGGGTCTATGCGGTGATCGGCAATCATGACAACTGGAACGACGGCGCGCATATCGCGGCGGTTCTGGAAGCCGCCGGCGTGCCGGTGCTGGAAGATCGCTCGGTCCGCATCGAGACGCCGCAGGGCGGGTTCTGGCTGGCCGGCGTGTCTGATTTCTCGACCGCGCCACACGATGTCGGCAAGGCGCTGGCCGGGGCCGGCGATCCGTTGATCGTGCTCACGCATGGCCCCGACGTGTTCCCGCAATTGCCCGATCGCGTCGTGCTCGGCATCGCCGGGCATACCCATGGCGGCCAGGTCTATGTGCCGTTTTTCGGCCGGCCCGTGGTGCCGTCGATCTATGGCCAGCGCTTCGTGAAGGGCGTCATCCGCGAGGGCGCGCGGACCTATTTCGTGGGCACAGGCATCGGCACCAGCATATGGCCGGTCCGCTTCCTGACCCCGCCGGAGATCAGCGTGCTGGTGCTGAGCCCCGCGCCTTAGGCCGCGAAGCGTCAGGTATCCATCTGAATGGCGTGCGTGGTTCGAGGCATCGCTGCGCGATGCACCTCACCATGACGGTCTTTGGGATCACCCGGCTCTTCGTCATGGTGAGGTGCCCTACGCAGTAGGGCCTCGAACCACGCACTTTTGCTGGGTCAAATGGCCTTCAGGCCGCCGCCGGCTTCAACATCTTCAGAAGTTCGGCGTGCAGCCGCTCGTCGCCGCTGGCGACGACCTGGCCACCGTCCTGTGCATCGCCGCCGCTCCAGCTGGTGATGACGCCGCCCGCGCCTTCGACAATGGGGATCAGCGCCTGGATGTCCCAGGGCTGCATCGCCGCCTCGATCACCGCGTCCATGAAGCCCATCGCCAACAGGCCATAGGCGTAGCAGTCGCCACCGAAACGCGACATGCGCGCCTTGGCGTCGATGGCGCGGAACGCCTTCTGCTCGGCGTCGCTGAAGTAGCTCCACGGATGGGTCGAGGAAATGACCGCGTCCTTCAGGCGCGGACAGGTGCGGGTCTTGAGACGGCGGGCTGCGCCCCGAACGTGCAGTTCGGCGACGCCGCTATGGCCGATCCAGCGCTCGCCGGTGAAAGGCTGGTCCAGCACGCCCAGAACCGGGCCGACGCCATCGTTCAGGGCGATCAGCGTGCCCCATTGCGGGCCGCCGGTGACGAAGGCGCGGGTGCCGTCGATCGGGTCGAGCACCCAGGTCAGCGGCGATACGCCCTTCTGGTGGCCGTGTTCCTCGCCCAGCACGCCATGCCCCGGATATTCGGCCGCGATCAGCGCGCGGATCGCGGTTTCGGCGTCGCGGTCGGCAGCGGTCACAGGATCGTAGGCCAGGCCTTTGGCCCCGCCTTTGTCGTCGATGCTCAGTTCGGCGCGGAAATAGGGCATGATCGCCGCGCCGCTCGCATCGGCCAGACGATGCGCGAACGCGGCGAGAGCGGCGAGGTCGTAGGTCATGGCCCGCATATCGCCCGGACCCGCCGGCGAGGCAAGTTGCGCCGCTTTCGGCCGGTCAGGCGTTGGTCTAGAAGAGCCGCCCGTTTCCGGAGATGACGATGAAGTTCCTTCTCGCGCTGATGCTTGCTTTGGCGTTCGGTGGCGCGGCTGCGGCCGAGCCGACGCGTTTCACGGTCGCCGTCAGCGGCGAAGGCCCGGACGTGATCCTGATCCCGGGTCTTTCATCGGCCCCGCATGTCTATGACGGCGTCCTCGCCGAGCTTGAAAAGACGCATCGGGTCCACCGGGTGCATGTCGCCGGCTTCGCAGGCCTCGCCTCCGGCCCCAATGCCGAAGGCGGGCTGCTCGACGGCGTGCGCGACGAGCTGATCGCCTATATCGGCGAGAACGGCCTGCAGAAGCCGGCGCTGATCGGGCACTCGATGGGTGGGCTGGTGTCGCTGCTGGTCGCCGCGAAAGCGCCGGATGCCGTGGGCCGCGTGATGGTGGTCGACGCGCTGCCCTTCTTCACGCTGCTGATCAATCCGATGGCGACATCGGACATGGCGAAACCCTTCGCCGAACAGGCCAAGGCCCAGATGCTGGCGCAGAGCGACGAGGTGTTCGAACAGCGCCAGCGCCAGACCATGGCGATCCTCACCAAGTCGCCTGAGGGGGCCGAGAAGGCGCTGGCGGATTCGCTGGCCAGCGACCGCAAGGTCATCGCCGAAACCATGGCCGAGGTGATGGTGCGCGACGCGCGCAGCGAAATTCCCGCCATCACCGCGCCCGTCACGGTGCTTCAGGCCTATGACGTCACCATGCCGGTGGCGCGCAATCTGTACGAGACGCTGTGGACGACGGCCTACGCGGCGCTGCCGGGTGTGGACGTGAAGGTGATCGAGGACAGCTACCACTTCATCATGTGGGACCAGCCGGACGTGTTCGCGGCGGAGGTGAGGGCGTTCCTGGCCGATTGAACGAAAAAGGCCGCCCTTCCGGGCGGCCTTTGCGTCTCAGGCGTCGGCCTTTTCGGCGCGTTTGCGCATGTGCGGCACCAGCTGCTTCTTGCGCAGGCGGATCGACTTGGGCGTCACCTCGACCAGCTCGTCGGTGTCGATATAGGCGATGGCCTGTTCCAGCGTCATGACGCGGTGCGGGGTCAGGCGCACGGCCTCGTCCTTGCCGGCGGCGCGGAAATTGGTGAGCTGCTTGGACTTAAGCGGGTTCACGTCGAGATCGTTGTCGCGGGCGCTCTCGCCGATGATCATGCCCTGATACAGCTTGGTGCCGGTGGTGACGAACAGCGTGCCGCGCTCTTCCAGATACCACAGCGCATAGGTGACGGCTTCGCCGTCCTCCAGGCTGATCAGCACGCCGCGCGAACGGCCTTCCATGGCGCCCTTATAGGGACCGTAGTCCTTGAACACGCGGTTCATGATGCCGGTGCCGCGCGTGTCGGTCAGGAACTGGCCGTGATAGCCGATCAGGCCGCGCGAGGGGGCGTAGAAGGTGATGCGCGTCTTGCCCGCGCCGGTGGGGCGCATGTCGGTCATTTCGGCCTTGCGCAGCGCCATCTTCTCGATGACCACGCCGGTATAGGCGTCGTCCACGTCGACGAAGACCTCTTCCATCGGCTCCTGGCGCTCGCCGGTCGTCTCGTCGTTGCGGAACAGCACACGGGGGCGCGAGATTGACAGCTCGAAGCCCTCGCGGCGCATGGATTCGATCAGCACGCCCAGCTGCAACTCGCCGCGGCCCGAAACCTCGAACGCGTCCTTGCTGTCGCTTTCCTTGACCTTGATCGCGACGTTGCCCTCGGCCTCGCGGAACAGGCGCTCGCGGATCACGCGGCTCTGCACCTTGTCGCCTTCGCGGCCGGCCAGCGGGCTGTCATTGACGCCCACGGTGATCGAGATGGTCGGCGGATCGACGGGCAGGGCGACCAGCGGCTCTTCGACCGTGATGTCACACAGCGTGTCGGCCACGGTCGCGGTGGTCAGACCGGCGATCGAGACGATGTCGCCGGCCTCGCCCCTTTCGATCGGCTGGCGGGTGAGTCCGCGGAAGGCCAGAATCTTGGTGACGCGCGCGGTCTCCAGCTTGTCGCCGGCTGCGTTCAGCGCCTTGACCTGGCGGTTGGGCACGATCACGCCGCTCTCGATGCGGCCGGTCAGGATGCGCCCCAGATAGGGGTCGGCCTGAATGGTGGTGACCAGCATGCGGAAGGGCTGGTCGTCTGTCGCCAGCTCGGCCACCTTGGGGGCGGGCACGTAGGAGACGATCTTCTCGAACAGAGGCGTCAGGCTGGTGCGCTCGTCGTTCTCAAGATCATTCACTGCCCAGCCATTGCGGCCGCTGGCGTAAAGCACGGGGAAGTCGAGCTGGTGATCGGCGGCCTCCAGCGCGAGGAACAGGTCGAAGATTTCTTCCAGAACCTCTTCGTGGCGGGCGTCCTGGCGGTCGATCTTGTTGATGACGACGATCGGCTTGAGGCCCAGTTTCAGCGCCTTGGACAGCACGAACTTGGTCTGCGGCATCACGCTTTCGGCCGCGTCGACCAGCAGCACCACGCCGTCGACCATCGAGAGGATGCGCTCCACCTCGCCGACTTCGGCGGCGAGGT
>CAZBPO010000007.1:0-1854 GCA_964493795.1 uncultured Flavobacteriaceae bacterium | reverse complement strand
CTCCACGCTGGTTGCCTTGGCGAGGATGGTGATGCCGCGCTCGCGCTCCTGGTCGTTGGAGTCCATGGCGCGTTCCTGCACCTGCTGGTTCTCGCGGAACGTGCCGGACTGCTTGAGGAGCTGATCGACCAGGGTGGTTTTGCCGTGGTCGACATGCGCGATGATCGCGATGTTGCGGAGTTCCATTCGGTGGGTCTCTGAAATGGCGACGGCCTTAGTCGCGCTTACACATGTTCAGCGCGCGCCGAGGCCCGATTGTTGCCGAAATTTGCGCGGCTTATAATTGGTTGCACTGCAACAGGCAAGGTGAGGATGCGGCGTTTTCCGGCTCTCTCTCTGCTGATTTTCGCGGGATTCGGGGCATATTCGGCCACGGCGTCCGAACTTGAGCTGCGCCGCGCCGATCGCGGCCACCCTCTGGTCGAAGTTGCGGTGAACGGCCGGGGTCCGTTCACCATGCTGCTCGACACCGCCGCCGGCCTGACCACGGTGACGACGGGGCTCAAGGACGAGCTGCGCCTGGTGCTGATCGGCCGCTCGCCGCAGCCGATGCAATCGGCCAGCGGGCCCGAGCCGATCGACCTTTATACGCTGGGCTTCGTCACGGTGGCGGGGCGTCCGGCGCCGGCCCCGATCACGGTGATTCTGGACGCCCCGCTGAAATACGTGAAGCCGGCGCGCGGCATTCTGGGCATGAACGTTCTGGCGCGGTTCTCGGTCGATATCGACCAGCCGAACCGGCGCCTGATCCTTGCCGATTCGGGCACGCCGCCGCCCGCAGGCGTCGACTGGATCGCCGTGCCCCTGACGCCGCGCTATGACGATTTCCTCGTGGTGGACGTCGAGATCGGCGGCGTGATGGCCAAGGCGGTCATCGATACCGGCGCCAACGGCACCGTCATCAACGACAAACTGGCGGCGGCGCTGGGCGTCGTGGAGGGGGCGGAAGGCGTCACGGGCGGGCGCATCCTCGCCGGCGGCGGCGATACGCTGAAGGCGAGCGTCGGGCCGCTGGCGATCGGCGCGGCGCGCTGGAGCGAGGTCGTCGTGCAGGCCGCCGAGCTGCCTCTGTTCCGGGCGCTGGAGATCGACGACGGCCCGGCGCTGATCCTCGGCAACAATGTGCTGGCCGAGGTGCGGCTGTTCATCGACTACCGCAATGACCGCTTCTATATGACGCCGCCGCCCTCGACGGGCCTGATCGGCGAACGGCGCTGAGCCGGGGCTTTCTTTCCGCCTGCGGCCTCTCGCCCCGGCAAGGGCCTTTTTCCTTCCGTCGCGGGGACGGCGTGCATACCCTTGAGCGATTCATGGTGCGCCCGGACAGGAACGCGCGCGACTTTTCAAACAGGCGGGAGCGGTATGGGCGGGGCAAGTGACGGACGGCGGATCGCGTCGTATGGCGCGTGGGAATCGTCCATCGCGCCGGGCGACGCGGTCGGGGCTTCGCGGACGATCGCGGATGTCGAGCTGGACAACGGGGTCGTCTGGCTGACCGAACAGCGCCCGGATGCCGGCGGGCAGGCGCAGATCGTGCGCCTGCGGCCCGACGGCGTGGCCGAAGACGTCCTGCCCGACCATCTGAGCGCACGGACAAGGGCCCACGAATATGGCGGCGGTGCGATCCTGGCCGACAAGGGCATCGTCTATTTCGCCAATGACGGCGACCAGCGCATCTGGCGCGACGCGCCGGGCGCGAAGCCTGTGCCGCTGACCCCCGAAGGCCCCTGGCGCTACGCCGACATGGTGGCCGATCCCGCGCGCGGACGCCTCATCGCGGTGCGCGAAGACCATTCCGGCGCGGGCGAGGCGAAGAACGCGCTCGTCTCGGTCGATCTGGCGAGCGGCGCGGCG
>CAZBPO010000006.1:33580-34953 GCA_964493795.1 uncultured Flavobacteriaceae bacterium | reverse complement strand
TGGGTCGATTGCGCGATCTGGGCGATCAGCGCCCGCTCGTTGCCGAGCAGGAACTTGGCGTAGGTCCAGCCCTTGTTCTCCTCGCCGATCAGGTTGAAGACCGGCACGCGGACATTGTCGAAGCGGATCTCGTTGAGGATGTGCGAGCCGTCGATGGTGATGATGGGGCGGTGGCTGACGCCGGCCGAGTGCATGTCGATCAGCAGGACCGAGATGCCTTGCTGCGGCTTGCCTTCGGTGGAGGTGCGCACCAGCGCGAACATCCAGTCGGCCTGGTGCCCGTAGGACGTCCAGATCTTGCCGCCGTTCACGACATAGTCGTCGCCGTCGCGCACGGCGCGCGTCTGCAGCGTGGCGAGGTCGGAGCCGGCGCCCGGTTCGGAATAGCCCTGGCACCAGACCATGTCGCCGGCGAGCGTCGGCGGAATCCACTTGGCCTTCTGTTCGGGCGTGCCGAAGTGATTGATGACCGGGCCGACCATCTTGATGGGGAAGGGCGACATGGGCGGGCAGCCCGCCAGCGCCATCTCTTCCTCGAAGATGTAGATCTGGGTCGGCGTCCAGCCGCAGCCGCCGGCCTCCTTGGGCCAGTTGGGCGCGGCCCAGCCCTTCTTGTGCAGAATCTTGTGCCAGCGGATGCCGTCTTCCTTGCCGGCGCGCAGACCGGCTTCGGTCTTGGCCTTCAGGTCGTCGGGCAGGTTCGCGGCGATGAAGCTGCGGACTTCGAGGCGGAAGGCGTGCTCCGCCTCGTCGTGGCTAAGGTCCATGTCGATTCCTCCGGGATTGCCTTATCCCCGGAAGCTAGCGCCCCGTCAGGAGCGCCGCCAGACCTTGCGTATATGAGAGTCGATCTCCGGCCCGAGATTGAACCAGGCGAGCTTGTCGCGGCTGGCGTCGACGATGAAGAATGTGTCGATCGCGCCGAAATGCTTGGTGAGCTGGTTGCGCACCGCGCCGGAGGTCATCGGCGCATTCAGCAGCCAGAAGCCGGGAAGCACGCGCACGGCCGGGCCGAGCGACATGATCTCTTCCTCGAGCTTGTTGTGGCCGCGGGATTTGAGGTCGAAGACGATGACGAAATTCGAGGGTTCCGTCTGGGTTTCGCGCTCGGGCGGCAGCAGCGGCGCGGCCGAAGGCGTCTCCGGCCGCGGCGGTCCCGGTGAGCGCGGCGGCGGGCTGGCGGGCTTGAAGCCGCGCACGCCTTCGAGCTCTTTCAGAAAGGCCTCGCGAACGCTGGCCGTCGATTGAGAGGGCTTGCCGGCAGGGTCGGCCTTCACCGGCTGCTCGGCGTCCACCGAGGCCTGGCGCTGGGCGGTTTCGGCGAAAATCCCGGCGCAGAAAGGATCGCTGGCCGCCGCAGCCCAGGGGCCGCC
>CAZBPO010000006.1:32789-33570 GCA_964493795.1 uncultured Flavobacteriaceae bacterium | reverse complement strand
GCGAGACGAGCGACGAGGCGGTCACCCGCCCTTCCGCGATATAGGCGCGAATCTGGGCCCCGGCATACGGGCCGTAGATCTTGCCGCCGATGCTGAGCGCGAAGCGCGGCTGGTCGGTGGCGGTCTGAGGCGAAGGCGCGGTCATGGTACGATATTCACTGTCGCTACAGGCTCCCCGAAAGCACTGTTGGACACCGTCTGGCTCTGGCGGCTCCCCATCGCGACGATCCCTGCAAGCGCCAACCCGATGTGGCCGCTTGCAAATCACCGTCAGCCCCCGCACGGTTAGTGCCACGAATACAATTAACGAACGGGAAACGCCTTATGACCGCCTACGAATTCTGTTCCGCCGAGCGCGACGGCAACCTGCTGGTCGTCACCATAAAGCGGCCGGCCCAGATGAACGCGCTGCACCCGCCGGCGAATGCGGAACTGGCCACCATATTCGACGACTTCGCGGCCGATCCCTCTCTTTGGGTGGCGATCATCACCGGCGAGGGCGAGCGGGCTTTCTCGGCCGGCAACGATCTGGTCTATCAGGCCAGCGGCAAGCCGATCACCGTGCCGCCGAGCGGCTTCGCCGGCCTGACCTCGCGCTATGATCTGAACAAGCCGGTGATCGCCGCCGTCAACGGCGTCGCGATGGGCGGCGGGTTCGAGATCGCGCTGGCCTGCGACCTGATCATCGCCTCCGACAACGCCATCTTCGCGCTGCCCGAGCCTCGGGTCGGGCTGGCGGCGCTGGCCGGCGGTCTGCACCGCCTGCCGCGCCAGATCGGGC
>CAZBPO010000006.1:28183-32779 GCA_964493795.1 uncultured Flavobacteriaceae bacterium | reverse complement strand
CGGGCGATGGGCATGATCCTGACCGGACGGCGCGTCGGCGCGGCGGAAGGCAAGGAACTGGGCTTCGTCAACGACGTGGTTCCGCAGGCCGATCTTCTGGCGACCGCGCGCAAATGGGCGGCGCAGATCGCCGAGTGTTCGCCGATGTCGATCCGGGCGTCGAAAGAGGCCGTCCTGAAGGGGCTCGACGAGGCGAGCCTGCAGGATGCGGTCGTCAACCAGCGCGGCTATCCGGCGCTGACCGCCATGTTCAAGTCGGAAGACCTGATCGAGGGGCCGCTGGCCTTCTCGCAGAAGCGCGCGCCCAAGTGGAAGGGCCGCTGAGCGCGCATCTGCCGCACCCGGACCGTTAACCGAGCCCAAGGGCGCGCTGGCAATCGGCGCGCCCTTTGCGGTATGAGGGCTCTGCGGGCGGGGAGCCCCAAGGAGAGACAGACGATGAAGACTTTTGTGACCGCGGCGTTCTTCGCAGCCGCGTTGGCCGTCCCGGCCATGGCCGACGACGTCGCCGCCGCCAATGAGCGCTGCGTGTCGCTGGCGAACGAGCAGGTCGCGCTGAGCATGCCCGCCGACACGCCCGCCGACCAGAAAGCGATGATCACGGAGATGGTCACCGACATGTGCGGCTGCATGACGTCGAAGATCGCCGAACTGGGCGATGACGGCGCCAAGGTGCTGCGCATCATGGTCAAGCAGCCCAAGGAAGACGCGATGATCACCGACGAGGCCCAGCAGCGCGCCAAGTCGGTCGCGCTGATGGTCACCGAGTTCGGCGTCACCGAAGCCGAGGCCGAGGCGCTGTATGACCGCGTCAACCCGCAGGTCCAGCAGATCGCCATGACCTGCCAGGGCGAAGCGCAGCAGAAGCTGATGAACAAGCTGCAGGGCGGCTAACAGGCCCAGCCTAAAAGAGACGAGGCCCGCGCGGCGCTTTCGGGCGCGGCGCGGGCCTTCTCATTTCGCGGCGGACGTCAGGCGCCGCCGCGCTGTTCCTTAGCGGACAATCCGCCAGGTGCCGTCGCGGTTACGGCAGGCCACGCCATCGGCGATCTGGCGACGGCCGTTCACGTAGATCTCCTGCTGATAGTTGCGGCACTGGTTGCCGCGCCGGTCGCGATGATAGTCGGCCGGGCGGACATAGCCGTAATTGCCCGACCGCTCGTTCCGCCAGCTGACGCGCTGATTGGGGCGCGCGTTTTCGAAGGCGTCGTAATAGGCGTAGGACGCATAGTACTGGTCGCATTCGTCGCCGCTGCGCGCGATCTGCGATCCGGCGACGCCGCCCAGGATGACGCCGGCGACGGTGCCGAGCCCGCGTTCGCCCTTGAAGACCTGGTTGCCGATCACGCCGCCGATGATCCCGCCGATGATGGCCCCGGTGGCCTGATCGTTCCGCCGGTCCTGCCGGCAATCGTATGACGAATCGTAGGACCGGTAGCGGTCGCGCGCCTCGACATGGCCGGCGCCGATCCCCATCAGGATGGCGGTCGCGGCTGCGCCAGCGATAAGGTTGCGAAACATGGTCTGGTCTCCCTGTTCTGGCCCTGTCGTGCCGGGCCGGCGGCGCGTCGCCAGCCCTGTGCGACCAAAACGCGAAACGCCGCCGGGAGGTTCCTCCCGGCGGCGTTCTTGATCCCGAAAGCGTCGGGACTAGTTCTGGTTGCGGTGGTGACGCTCGCTGCGGCCCGAACCGCTCCGGTCGCGCCGGTCGCTGCGCGGCTGTTCGACCGTCTGCGGCGCGGGCTGGGCCTCGGGCTGAGGCTGGGGCGCTACGCGCTGAGGGCGCTCACCGCCGCGATTGCTCCGCTCGACGCGTTCGCTGCGGTCGCGCCGTTCGCCGCTATTGTCCCTGCGATCGTTCCGGTTGACGCGGGGCGTCTCGTCGCGGCGGTCGCCGCGATTGGCGCGCGGCGTCTCATCGCGACGCTCGTGCCGGTTGGCGCGCGGCGTATCGTCACGACGCTCGCGCGCGTTGACCACAGGCTGGCGGCGATTGTCGTTGCCGTTTTCGATGCGCGGGCCGCGCGGGCTGGGCCGGGTTACGACCTCGGTCTCGGCCCCGGTGCGGGTGGAGCGCCGGTTGCGATCGCCGCTCCGGTTGTCTTCCCATTTGCGGTGTTCGCCCGCGCGCCGGTCGTTGCGATTGCGATCGTTGTCGCGCCTGTCGTTGTCACGGCGCCAACGGTGATCGTTGTCGCGCCGGTCATTGTCGCGCCGCCAGCGATTGTCGTTGTCGCGGCGTCCCTTGTGCTTGTCGTTGTGGTAGTGGTTGTCGGTGTGGCGCACGACGACCACCGGCCGGGCATACCACGTGCCGCTATGCCAGTAGCCGCCATTGCCGAACCGGTAGCCCGGATAGCTGTTGTGATAGTAGTACGAGCCTTGGCGGTAGTAGCCGTCGCGTGCGTAATAGCCCCACTGACCGTCGTAGTAGCCGTCATCGTAATAGCCGCCGTCGTCATAGTACGACGTGCTGTAGTAGCCATCGTAGCCGTCATAGGCGACGCAGCCGGCGGCCGGGAGGGCCATCAGGGCTGCGGCGGCGGCGAGAAGGCGCTTGCTGCGCATGGGGAACCTCGTCTCGTCGGGTCAGCGGCACGAGCGCCGCGGACCTTCTCATCAAGGATTACGAACCACCGGCTGAATGGTTCCTGAACGATTAACACGAAGCCGTCAGGGGCTTTCAGTCGATGATCCGCCACGATCCGTCGCGTTCGCGGCAGGCCGTGCCGGTCGCGGTCTGGCGGCGACCGTCGATGTAGATGACCTGCTCGAATTCGCGGCAATTCCGGCCATAACCGTCGGAATACCGTTCGCGCGGAACAACATAGTTGGCGTAGCCGCTCTGGTCGGTCCAGCTTACCCGCTGGTAGGGGCGGGCGTTCTCGAAGGCGTCGTAATAGGCCGGCTCGGCGTAGGAGTCGCGATAGCCGTCGTGCCGGGCCTCGTAGCGGCCGTCATAGGCGCGGTCGCGGCGATCATCGTAGCCGCGGCGATCGTACCGATCGTCATAGCGGCTGTCGTAGCGGTCTTCGTAGCGGTCGTCGTAGCGCTGGTCGCGGCGTTCGCCGTAGCCGGCGCGGGCGAAGGCGTCGCCGCCGCAATCGCGGCCCGCCGCGACGGAATTGCCGATCGCGCCGCCGACCACGGCGCCGGCGACCGCGCCGACCGCCCGGTCGTTACCGCCCTTGCCGAACTGGCCGCCGATGAGGCCGCCGATCACGGCGCCGACGACGGTGCTGGCGGTGCGGTCTCCGCCGCCGACGCAGCCGCGATCATAGTCGCGGTCGGAACGCGCCTCGGCTGCGCCGAGAAGGGCGAGAGCGGCGGCCGACGCGGCGAGAAACTTGGTGATGGGCGACATGGGATCAGTCTCCGGGGTTCAGGCGATCGCAGCCTGTGGGAGGGTGATAGAAGCGGCGCGCTGAACGGCGCCTGAACGCCGCCTTCAGCCGCCTTTCAGGCGTTCGGCGGCGACGATGTGCGAGCTGGCTGCGGCCAGGAAACGCAGCGCGATGCCCTGCGGCAGGTGGCGAACGACACGGCCTTTCATACGGCCGACCAGAACCTCGGACCCGATCTCGGGTCGCGCGTCCATCATGACCGCGGCGCCGCTGAGCGACAGGTCGAGCACCCGGCACGGGACGTCCGAGCCGTCCGCCAGCGTGCAGCGGGTTTCGTGGTCGAGTTCGACGCGCTCGTGGACGCGCAGGTCCTCTTCGCGCAGGCGGTGGCGGTTGGCGTGATAGGTCAGCCGTTCGGCGATGCGATCGCGGCGATTCTGGGTCGTCGTCAGGCGGACGGCGAACCCGAAGGTGTGGTGGCGCGTCACCGCCCCTTCGCAACGCCCGATATCGTCGATGTACAGGACAACGCGCGCGCCGAGTTCGGGTTTGACCTCGCTGGTGACGGAAATGCCGCCGGGGGACATATCGAACAGCAGCGCCCGGTGCTCGTCGCCGCCTTCGGCCATGAAGCGCACGGGCAGAGTGATGACGATGCGGCGGTGACGCCGTTCGTCGGCGCGCTCGCCGAGAATATAGGATTGCAGCCGCGAAGGCGGCGCTTCTGTGGTGCTTGAGCTTTCGTCCGACACAATCGCCCCCTGACCAAGGGCACTTTAGCGCCAATTGCGTAAATAAATGGTTCCAGGGCGCCGGGGCCGGTCAGGAACGTTTCACCATTGGCCGGCATGCGCTAGAACCCGGCGCTCAATTTCGTCGGAATCAGATTCCAAGATGCTGTTCAACATCGACCAGGATGACGGCAAACGGATCGTCGCTTGGCTGGTTCCGGACAGGCCGAACGCGGTTCCGAGCCTGCGCGTGTTCCCGACGGACCGCCAATCGGCGTCGGTCGTCGTAACCGCCAACCTGCAGCGCGACGACTTGATGGCGGGCGGCCTGCACGAAAACGGCATGTGCGGGTTCGTCATCGACGCCTCGATCATTCCGAATATCGAGTCGGCCGGGCAACTGGCGATCCGCGAGCTTGAGACCGATATCCTGATCTATCGCCGGGGGTATGTCCCGGGCCGCTATGTCGAAGGCAGGCATTTCCGGCTGGAGACCAGCATCCTGCCGCGGACGCGCGTGG
>CAZBPO010000006.1:25783-28173 GCA_964493795.1 uncultured Flavobacteriaceae bacterium | reverse complement strand
GGACAATACGCTGGAGCCGCATTTCATCCTGTCGCATTCCAATCTGGAAGTTCATTCCGAACAGACGGCGCGGTCGATCCTGGGGATCGCCTATTCGCCCTCGACGACGGCGTCCGGGCGCGTGCCGCTCTACGCGGTCAACGATGTGCTCCAGCGGCGGGGCTACCGCGTCTCGGTTCTGCTGGGCGATCCCTATCGGGAAATCCTGGCGCGGGTGCTGTTGATCCACCAGGCGGGCGAAGGCGAGGACAAGATATCTTCGCTGGCGCCGCCGGCGGTGCTGGCGCGCATCAAGGCGGCATTGAGCGATGTGGAGGGCCGGGATCTGGTGGCCATCGACAAGGCGCTGCGCAAGCTTGACCGCGAAGCGCTGCACTATCTGTCCGACCCGCTCACCCGCCAGCTGGTCGAGGCGACGCCCGGCCAGAGCCTGCCCAGGGAAGCCGCGCAGGAGGCCCTGCGGCAGCTGGCGCGCATTGATGCGATCGGCCTTGAAACGGACCCCGGCGAGTATTTCGATCTGATCGGCGCTCTGTTCGGCACCGTGCTGAACCTCAGCGCCAATCTGGGCAGCGGCCCCGATCCGGCCGTCAGCGAGCAGTTGCGGGCCCTGCCGTCTTTCAGCCGGCTGGCCCGCTTTGACGGGCCACTCTTCGATACGCTGGTCGAGGCCATTGCCGCGTTGCCCGAGCCCGTCGAACCGGCCGAGCAGGATGGCGCCGCGGCGCCGCTTCTTTCGCTGGGCGCGCGCCGTGCCCCCAGGGCGGCGGAGCAGCCCAGGGCTTCGTCGGGCGCGCGCGGCAAGTAGCCCGCGCAGAATGTTTCCGCCCGGCAGAGCGCATCATCCGCTGCGGCCGGCGGCCGGGTGCGATATGATGCGCGTGGCGGCGGGCTGGCCGGGCGCATTGATCTGCGATTGGACAAGCCCTGTCTTCCCACCACATTCGAATGGTCTGACTCGGTAACCGCATGCCTGGAAATCATCTGCCCTACGGCGCGCAGAAAAGCGCCGGTCATGTGGAAACGCGGCCGACGCTCGACCAGCCGCCGCAGACGAAAGCCATAGCGCTGTATCTGCCGCAGTTTCACCCCATCCCGGCCAATGACGCCAATTGGGGCGAAGGCTTTACGGAATGGCGCAACGTGGCGCGCGGGCAGGCGGAATTCACTGATCACTACCAGCCGCGCATCCCGGCGAATTACGGCTTCTACGACCTGCGGCTGCCGGCCATACAGGTTCGTCAGGCGCAAGACGCCAAGGCCGCCGGCATCGCTGCGTTCGCCTATTATTACTACTGGTTCGACGGGGAGACGCCGCTTGCGGCGCCGCTCGACAACCACAAAGACAATCCCGACATCGACCTTCCGTTCTGCCTGTGCTTCGCCAACGAGAACTGGACCAAGCGATGGGACGGGCTGGACGACGAACTGATCTACAAGCAGACCTACGGCGATGATTTCGCCGCCAGATTCTGGAAGGACATCGAGCCCTTTCTGAAGAGCGGGAAGTATCTGAAGGACAGCTCGGGCCGGCCGATCCTGATGATCTACCGGCCGTCGATCATTCCCCGCTTTCAGGCGGTGGCGAACACCTGGCGCAAACTGGCGCGCGAGGCGGGGTTTCCCGGCATCCACCTGATCGGCTGTCTGGGATTTGAATATATGTCGAGCCTGACGAAGGGGCTGGACAGCTATTACGAGTTTCCGCCTCTCAACACATGCGCGCGCGCGGCCTTCGGTCCGGTGCCGCCCAAATCCTTCGTGCATGGCCGGTCGCCGCATTCCACGACGCATGCCCATGACTACCGGCAATTCGTCATGATGGAGCGGTTGCCGCGTTCCTGCCCGCCCCATGTCCACCCAGCGGTGATGCCTGGCTGGGATAACGTGGCCCGGCGGCCGTTCGCCGGCAACGCGTTCAGCGATGTCCGGCCCCCGGCGTTCGAGGAGTGGACCGCGCTTGCGGCGCGCCGGGCGCTGGCGACCGACGAGAAGCTTCTGTTCGTCAATGCGTGGAACGAGTGGGCGGAAGGCGCCTATCTGGAGCCGGACGTCCGCTATGGCTGGGCCAATCTGGACGCTTTCAGCCGCGGGCTGGCGGCGGCGCAGAAGGCGGAGGACAGACGCGAAAAGCCTATCGCGCTCTTCGTCCACGCCCACTATCCGGAGATATGGACGGAGATCTGCGCCCTGATCGAGGAGCGCATAAGGCGCCCCTTCTACCTTATTCTGACGACATCGTCGGACGCGGAGCTTCAGAAGCCTTCCAGCGATAATCTGCGCGGCTTTGAAGTTCATCGTCTCGTCAATCGCGGCCGCGATATCCTGCCGTTCCTGACGGCTTTGGAGAGAACCGCGTTCGATTTCGATGTCGGCCTCAAGCTGCACAC
>CAZBPO010000006.1:6250-25773 GCA_964493795.1 uncultured Flavobacteriaceae bacterium | reverse complement strand
ACCAAACGCTCGCCGCATCGTGTGGACGGGGAGGTCTGGCGCAAGATGCTGCTGGACGACCTGGTTCCAGCGGGCGGATGCGAACCGATCGTGTCGCTGTTCCACGAGGACCCGAATATCGGGTTCATCGCGCCCGAAGATCACTGGGCGCGCATCGGGGAGCATATCGGCAGCAACATAGACGACCTGTCCGAGATTTCGCGCAGGCTGCAAGACGGCTTCAGCCAGCGCGATCTGGACACGGGAAGGTTCATTGCGGGCAGCATGTTCTGGTTCCGCCGTCAGGCCCTGCGTGGCCTGAGCTTCTCCGCAGTCGAAGACATGTTCACCGACGAGGCCGGCCAGGTCGACGGAACGGCTGCCCACGCCTTTGAAAGAATGTTCGCGTTGATCGGTGAGAGAAACGCGTATGTGACCGTGACGTCAAATCAGGTCACGGGATTGCTGGAGGCTCTTCGCGGCGATGACTATCCGCTGTTCGACCGGTTGAGGATGTTCTCCGACCAGAAGCATGCCGACACGATGTCGACCCGGATCGCCCTCAGCAAAGTGGACCATCCGGTTCCGGCGGCGCCCCCGCCGGCGGGCGGTCCAGAACACGTACCGCAGCCGATGCAGGAGAGCCCGCGTTTCCGGGGCGCCTATCGTTTCGCGGCCAACAACAAATATGTCATGGCGCTCTACAGGCGGCTTCCGTCGAACGCGAGGGTCAGGCTGCGCCGGATTTTCCGTCTTCCAACCTGAACGGTCTTCCGGCTCGTTCCGGATAGACATGGCGCTCGATCGTTGCCGGCCAGTCTTACAGGCGGCGCAGCACGCACGCCAACCACAAGCCCAATTGTCCCCTGGTGGTCTGGCGATAGATTCCGGATCGTTTCAGGGCTGTCAGCCGGCGGGCGAACGGCAATGCGCGCGCCTGTTCGAAGGAGCGTTGGGTGTCGATGGCTTCCGGCGTCAGCAAGTCGGCGGCGCTGCTCAGCGCGGCGAGATTGGCCGCGCTCCAGTCGGAGAAGCGGGAGGTGAGCAGCAAGGCCTGCATCCTGATGAAGCTGGCCTTCCAGCCCATGTTGGAGCCCACCAGATTGCCGCCGTGCTGGCGATAGGAGATGGTGGGATTGGGCGAATAGTGCACCGCGCCGCCCGCGCCGGACAGCAGCATGTAGCACCACCAGTCATGGCTAACGAACGGCGCGCGCCTTGACGCCTCGGCGAGGAGCAGGGCTCCTGCCTTGTTGAGCACCATGGTGTTCGCGCCGGCGATGCTCTGGACGAGGGCGTTGCGGAACGAGATGGGCTTCTTGAACAAGGGCGAGAAGCCGATCTGTTTGCCGTTCTCGTCTATGAGGCGGGTCCGGCTGCAGAACACGGCGGGGCGGCCCGCCGTTTGGCCGTCGAGCCAGTTTATCGCGTGTTCGAGTTTGTCATGATCCCAGATGTCGTCCTGATCGCTGAACGCGACATAGTCGGCCTCGCCGTCGAACCGGGATATGAGAGAGCGGAAATTCTCGGCGAAACCCTTTTGCGGGCCGGGCACGATCTGGAACGTGCCCTTGGTCCACGCTGCGGCGGCGGCCTTGAGACGTGTGAGCGTTTCGTCCTGCGAGCCGTCGTCTGAAACCAGTACGTCGATATTCGGCCAGGACTGGCCTGCGATGGAGGCGATCTGGTCGTTGATGAACGGCCCGGCGTTGTAGGTCGCCATCAGGACGACGACCTTCTTTCCCCCAAATCCGTTATGGCTGGATTCCATGCCAGTCTCGTTCGATCTGATTTTCGTTCTATCGGATAACCGCACGGCGTGCGAGCAGGCCCATATCAGCGCGCGCCGGTGACAGCCAACTCCAGATTGTGATAACCATGCCCACGAGTCCGCGATCTGCGAGGTGCCTCCGCATCTAGCCGAAGATCGGCGCTTGAATCTTCGACATCACACGTGATGCGCGAATTTCGCTGCAGATCAAGGGGAGCGGCCCGCTCTCAGAGGTTTTGTCAGGTTATCTGGATCGCAACGCCCTTGATCTCAATCAACGAGTGCCGTCCATGGATCTGCTTTGATGATCGCGGCGTTTTCCCAGCTTTGCGGATGACGGACTGGAACCTACGCCGACCAGGTGGCCAATGCTGAAGAAATTTGCGAAAGACTTGACCTCCCGCCTGTTTAAAACGCCGGCGGCCGGCCCGGTGCCCGGCGAGCGGCTTTGGCTCGACGATGAAGCCGCTGCCCCGGCGCGGCTGAAGGCGATCTCGCGGCCTGCCCTCAGAGCGATCGCTACGTCATTTCACGAAGACGGCTTTGTCCGCCTGCCGGGCGTCGTGGGCGATACGCTGATCGAAGACGCCAAACGGGCCTATGCCGAATGGTGCGCTGAAGCCGACCAGGCCCAGCTGACCTCTCGCAGCGACGGAAGAAACCCGCGCATCGTCAACCTGCACAATGCGCGGGATGAAGTCGCGCGGCTGTTTACGGGCAGCCCGGCGGTTCTGGAAGTCGCCGATATGCTGTTCGGCTATCGTGCCTCCGTCTATACCAGCCTCTCGTTCCAGTATGGAACCGAACAGCCTTTTCATCGGGACACGCCGGTGTTTCGCACGGAGCCGGAAGAGTTTTATCTCGGCATCTGGTTCGCGCTGGAGGACGCCGGTGCGGAGAACGGAGAGTTGCGTGCGCTGAGGGGCGGGCACCGCGGCGGGCGCGTCGATCCCCACGCCTTCGCTGACGCGCGGTTGCCTGACATTTCGAAGCTGGCCCCCGGCGGTGACCCCTTGTGGGGCCCCTACCAGGATGCTGTCACCGCCTTGTGCAAGCAGGAAGGCCGGGAGGTGGTGCAGATACCCGCAAAGCGCGGCGATGTCGTGATCTGGCACCCGCAGCTGCCGCATGGCGGCTCGCCCATCGCCGACAAGACCAAGACGCGCATGAGCGTGGTCTTTCATGTCGTGCCTGAAGGGGTGCCGGTCTATCAGGCCGACGTATTCTTCAACCCCGCCCAGCCGGCGCCGCGTCAATCGTCGTTCGCGTATCGGGAATTCGAGGGCCGGCAATTCGTCGTCAACGATACCGGGATCGGTTCGCACTGATCTCAGGTTAGCGGGTCGCCCGGCAGAGAATGTGCCACATCAGCGCCTGCCGCCACGGATTGGCGTCGGAGTAGTACGCCGCGCTGGCGTCGCTGGTGAATCCGACCTCGACTTTGGAGAAGCCGGCCGCCTTCACCCTGTCGAACAACTCGAACCCGAAATTATTGTACACCGGCACGCCGTGGTCGCTCAGCGGGTCGCCATGATAGGCGGGCGCGCCGAGGAAGCGCATCTCGCCATCGATCATCTCAGCGACCCTCTGCGTCTCGACGCGCGCATAGATCGGGCAGGTGAAAAGCATCACGCCGCCCGGGCGCAGCACGCGGCGGCATTGAGCCAGGGCCTGATCGGGATGCGGCAGATGTTCCAGGACATCGGCGTGCAGCACGAAATCGAGGCTTTCGCCGGCGAACGACAAGGCCTGCATGTCCTCGTGCCGGACGGGGACTTCGCCGAGATGCCGGCGCGTCGATTCGGTGACGTGTTCCGAGCCGGTCGCAAAATCCGGCGACAGGTATTCGCAGCCGATGAGGTTGGGGTAGCGGCGCGCAAGTTCCGCATAGAGACCCGTGACGCGCTCGAAGATCAGGCCGTCGCCGTCGAACGGGGACGGCAGGGTCTGTTCGATCGCCTGGATGAGGCTGCGCATGCGCCCGGCGAGGCCGCATTGCGCGCAGACGCAGCTTCCCCGCAGGTTTATCCAGCTCTTGGAAGGGCCGCCGATCTTGTGGTCGGTGACGGCGCGGCAGACGCTGCAATAAGCGGGCAATTCAGGTTGCGCCGAGACCCAGGTCTCGAGAAGGATTCGTCCGTCCTCGTGGGCATCGAACAGCCTGAAGACATCCCGCCAGTTTTCGACGAAGAACATCCGTCCAACCTTTTACGCGCCGTGCAATGTCAGACGATCGTTCTTGGCAAGTATGAGCACGTCGCGTTTGTTCGCCCGGTTCCCCCTTGAGAGGGGCGCGCATGCCGGGGCCCGAACAAGCCGCATCCATAAATGCAGTCGACTTCGTCAGCGAAATTCAGCGCGCTCACTTATCAGGAAACCTGCGGCCGGCATAGGCGCGGCCGCGGCATCATGGCGGGCCGCGACGCGCCGTCAGACGGCGGCGGACCGGTGATCCGCCTGCCGGGCTTCGGGACGATTGTCTTTCGCACCGTCGACCACGCGCAGATAGGAGACGCGCGTCTCGCGCGCCGCCGCGAAGCTGGCCGCAGCCGCCTTGCGCGCGGCTTCGCCATACGCCTTCGCCCCGATCGCATCGCTGAGATCGAGGCGGATATAGAACTCGCCGTTCCGCATGGCTTCGTCGTCGGCGGGCAGCAGCGCGCCGAGCATCCGCACCACATTGCCGCTGGCGTCGGTCAGCGGCATCAGCACGAGCTCCACATCGGTCGTGTCGCCGTTCAGGGTCGCGGCCCGGGCGTTGACGACGACGGCTTCCGTCGTCTGCAGCGCGTCGCCGAGCTGGATCAGAAGCTCGCCGTGGCTGGCGGAAGGGAACAACCGGACGAAGTCATGATCGCGCAGCTCACGCCCGAACCGCTGGCACATGCGCGTGCCGGCGAGGCGGAACGAGAAGACCGCGTGCGCGTGGCGCTCCAGCATGAACAGGTCGGGCAGGAAGGTCTTGAGAGCGCGCGGATCTATCGCAGAAGCCGGCGGTGCGTCGTCGCCGGTCTTGAGCGATGCCCAATAGGCGAGAATTTCGGTGGCGGCGGTCTGACGCATAGCCTTCAACCCATCACTTCGAGCGCTGCCGAGATCAGCCCCATCGCCGTCTGTCCCGCTCTCGCCCATCACCAGCACGAGCCGTGCCATGAGTCGGTCTCTGCGGGGAACAATGAAACTGGCCGGAATCAGGCGGTTACGAGGCCTTCGCCGCCGGGATTGCCCCACCCATGCCGGTTAACCTTTGCGAAAGGTTTCTAAGGACGGCGCAATTCGATGAAGTAATGTCTCGCTACGGCACAGCCGAAGAATCGAGGCTCACCCATGCGCTCCGCAAAGATCGTTCTCTCCGCTCTCCTGATCGGCGCCTTCACAGGGATCGCCGCCGGGCAGGACGCGATGGGCGGGTTCGACCGGCCCTATACGAATTCCGGCAATGTGTTCGGCAAGGGCGCCTGGGGCGACGGACGTGGAACCGCGCTGCCGGTTCCCGGGCCGGGCTATGAATACGGCCTCTACTACGATCAGGCCTATTCGTCGGGATCGAACCTGTTCGGTTCGGGCTTCTGGACGAGCGAGTACATGGTGCGGCGCGCCGAGGGGGTTGGGTACTCTCGCGGCCGCGACGGCGATGCGGTGTTCGCCAACGGTCCGCTGGGCGACGGCTATGCCGGCGACGGCCGCGATCGCGGCAAGTCATACGGCAAGGGCAAGTCGTCGGATAAAGGCAAAGGTCACGCCAAAGGCAAGGACCGCGATCACGGCAAGGACCGGGATCATGGCAAGGGCAAGAAGGGCCACGGCTGGGACAAAGGTCACGACAAGGACAAGGACCGCGGCAAGGGCAAGGCAAGGGCCATGACAAGTACAAGGATAAGGGCAAGGACAAGGATCGCGGCAAAAAGCACAAGACGAAGATCAAGTTCATCGAGAAGATCCGCTACATTCCCTACGAGCGCACGGAGCGGATCGTCATCGGCCGCCGGTCGTCCTCGGTGGTCGTGATGGAGCGCGTCGAGAACCGCGAACTGGGCGAAATCCGTGTGACGCATCAGCCGCGTGTGTATCACCTGTCGGGCGTGTGCATCGACGGCAAGGGCAACGAGCATGCGGCGATCCGCGTGAACGAGGACGGCGCGAGCGAGGCCTATGACGGCGAGATCTTCCGTTGCACCGGAAGCCGCATGCTGCGCGTCAGCTTCCCCACCGGGACGGCGGACGTGCGAGGCGCGGTGCGCACCGCCGACGGCTCGTCCTACAAGGATTGCGACGGCGGCGATGCGCTGGTGCGGACGCGCGGCGGCGAGCTGGTCTGCCGCGCCAAGCGGTCGATGTCGGCTTCGGCGGAACGGCGTCTGGAAGCGCGCAACGACGCGGCCGACTATGCCTATGCCGAAGACAGCTACGAGGACGATCTCTCGCCCGGTCAGATCGACCTGTCCGGCCTTCAGCTGACCGGAGGCGTCGGCAACTAGCGCATCGCTTGTGCGCAGGACGAAAGCAATGATATGCGCGCGGGTCGGCGATGCCGGCCCGTCCGTGTTTTGGGGCGGCTCGTAGCCCGGAAATATTGGCGCGCCCGCGAATGACGTCTCAGAAATCAGCGTTGATCACCGGCATCACGGGCCAGGACGGCGCGTATCTGGCCGAACTGCTTTTGAGCAAAGGCTATGTCGTCCACGGGCTGAAGCGGCGCTCGTCTTCGTTCAATACGTCGCGCATCGACCACCTGCTTGCGGGTCCTCACGCGAATGGCGCGGCGCTGTCGCTCGAATATGGCGACATGACCGACTCGACCAACCTGATGCGCCTGATCGGTAAGATCCGGCCGGACGAGATCTACAACCTCGCGGCGCAGAGCCATGTCGCGGTGTCGTTCGAGACGCCCGAATACACCGCGAACGCCGACGCGCTGGGCGCGTTGCGCGTTCTGGAGGCGATACGGGTTCTGGGCCTGCAGGCGACGACGCGCTTCTATCAGGCCTCGACGTCCGAGCTTTACGGCAAGGCGCAGGAAACGCCGCAACGCGAGACCACGCCGTTCTATCCGCGTTCGCCGTATGGGGTCGCCAAGCTGTACGCCTATTGGGCGACGGTGAACTACCGCGAGGCGTTCGGCCTGCACGCCTCGAACGGCATTCTCTTCAACCACGAGAGCCCCCTGCGCGGCGAAACCTTCGTCACGCGCAAGATCACGCGCGCCGTCGCCGCCATCGAGGCGGGTCTGCAGGAGCGTCTTTATCTCGGCAATCTCGACGCGCAGCGCGACTGGGGCCACGCCCGCGACTATGTCGAGGGCATGTGGCGGATGGTGCAGCAGGACGAGCCGGACGACTATGTGCTGGCGACCGGCGAAACCCATTCGGTGCGGCGCTTCGTCGAGCAGGCGTTCGCCTGCGCGGGGCGCACGCTTCTCTGGCGCGGTGTCGGCGTGGAAGAGCAGGGCGTGTGTGCGGCCAGCGGCAAAGTGCTGGTCAGCGTCGATCCGCGCTATTTCCGGCCCGCCGAGGTCGACCTGCTCATCGGCGACCCGTCGAAGGCGCGGGCCAGGCTCGGCTGGACGCATACGGTCAAGTTCCCTGAACTCGTACGCGAGATGGTCGAGGCGGACATGGCGCGGGTGAAGGGGCCGGACGCATCGTCTTCCGGCCGTTGACCTGATGGGCGCGGACGGACCGATCCTTGTCACGGGCGCCAACGGCTTCGTCGGGCGGCATCTGGTAGATGCGTTGGCGGCTGAGTTTCCGTTGCGGCAGATCATCGCCTATGGCGGGCCCGGCGGCGACGCGGGCCTGAAGCTGGACGTCACGAGCGCCGACGCCTGCGCGGCGGCGGTTCGAGGCGCGGCCCCTGACGTGATCATTCACCTCGCCGGGCAGGCGGCTGTCGTCGCGGCGACCGCCGATCCCGATGGCGCGATGCGGGTCAATGCCGGCGGTGCGGCCTTTCTTGCAGAAGCGGCATTGACGCACGCGCCGGGGGCGCTGTTCCTCGCGGTCTCTTCCGGTGAGGTCTATGGCGACAGCCTGGCCGGGGGGCGGCCGACGCCGGAGAGCGCGCTGCTGAAGCCCGTCTCCGCCTATGCGCGCAGCAAGGCGGCGGCTGAAGAGGCGATCCGCCGCGCCGTTTCGCGCGGGCTGCACGCGATCATCGCGCGCCCGTTCAACCACACCGGCCCGGGCCAGAGCGAGACCTTCGTCGCCCCCGCCTTCGCGGCCCAGATCGCGGCGATCGAGAGCGGGGCTCAGCCGCCGGTGATGCGGGTAGGCTCGTTGAGCGAAGTACGGGATTTCAGCGATGTGCGTGACATCGTGCGCGGTTACGTGACGATCGCGCGCGCCGGGCGCGGGCTGCCGCCTGGCATGGCGGTCAATCTGGCGTCCGGGCACGGGCTGGCGATCGGAGACTTGCTGGACACGCTGCGCCAGATGAGCCCGGCGCGGTTCTCGGTGGAGCCCGACCCGGCCCGCCAACGGGCCAGCCCGCTGCCGGCGATGGTCGGCGACCCGAGTCTGGCCGGGCGCGTTCTGGGCTGGGGCAATGCGGTTCCCCTGATGCAGACATTGGCCGACGTCCTCGATGAGGCGAGGCGACGGCTGCGCGGTTGAGGTGCACTTTTCCCGGATTCGTGCTATCTGCGCGCCATGTCCGGGTCGGTCCAGTCGGCGCACGTGCGGGACGCGCGTGCCGTTCTCCATGCGCTCGCGCCCCGTAAAAAGTCCTCTAGCGGGCCGGGCTGGTATGCTGTCGCGAAGCGGCTGTTCCTCGTGATCGTCGCCGTGCCGACGCTGTTATCCGCTTTCTACTATGCGTTCGTGGCGGCGCCGCAATATCAGGCTACGGCCCGCATGGCGGTCTTCACGGCCAGCGCCGATTCCGGGGAAGATGCGCTGGCGCTGGCGGGCGCCATCGGTAAGGGCGATTCAAAGAAGACGAGCGAAGACCTCGGTCAGCCGGGATTGAGCCCCGGCGGGGCCAAACGGATCGTCGGTCAGGCCGAGAAACTGATGAACTCGGCCCTGGCGCGCATCGGCGACGGCAGGGACCCGTTCATCGTCGTCGCCTATATCCGCAGCCGAGCGATCATCAGCGACCTCAATCATGATGGGTGGCTGACGCGTGTGTTCGCAGACGAACTGGCCGATCCGCTGGCCCGGTTGGATGAAGAGGCGTCACGCGAGGTGCTTTGGCGGACCTTCAACGGGCGCGTCGATGCGCGCGTCGATGTCCTGTCCCGCCTCATCACCGTAAGCGCGCGGGCGTTCTCGCCCGAGAGCGCGCAGGAACTCGTCAACCGCATCGTCGCGGCCAGCGAACGGCTCGTCAACGACACGCGCACGCGCTCTCTCAACGACGCCATGTCGATGGCCGAGGATACGTTGCAGCGGGCCGAAGCGCGTTATCTCGACGCGCTGGCGAAGCTGAGGCATCTGCGCGAAGACGTCGGTGTCGTCGATCCGGGACAAGGGGCGATGGCTCTGGCCAAGGCTCTGACGGAATTGAAGGTGATCAAGGCGACGCTGGAGATGCAGTATTCGGGTTTGACGACGGCGGTGTCGCCCGACTCGCCGATGGCGCGTGCGCTCGCCGCGCGGATCGCGGCCACCGACGCTGAAATCGCCGAGCTGGAGAAACAGATCGCCAGCTCCGAGGCGACGGCCGGCGCCGTCGCGATCTATCTCGCCGAGTTCGAAACGCTCGAGACCGAGCGGCTTCTGGCGCAGTCGGCCTATCAGCAGGCGGTGGCCTCGCTGGATCGTGCGCAATCCTATGCGGATCGTCAGGGCGTCTATCTGGTCGCATTCGAGCCGCCGGGTCTGCCGGAAGAGTCCCGCTATCCGCGCGGATGGAGGATCGTGCTGACCGTGTTCATCACCGCGGCGGCGCTCTGGAGCGTGGTGAGCCTGATCGGCGCCGGCGTTCGCAGTCAGTTGACCTGATGAGCTTGACCGACCTCATGCAGCGCCCTTCGTCGCCGCGGGTCTTCGCGCGGGCGAGGAACGCCGTGCGCGGCGTCAGGATGAAGCTGAAGGGTGGGGGGCGGTTCGCGGATGTACGCGATGCTGTTCTCAGCGCCGTGTTCTGGTCCGTTGTTCCCGCTGCGATCGTGGGCGTCTATCTCTATGTCTTCGCCGTGGATCAGTATGTGTCCGAGGCCCAGTTCGTGGTGCGCGGCGAGACCATGTATGTCGGTTCGGAAGACGGCGGCACGTTGGGCAGCCTCATCGAGATCAACACAAGCCAGGATACGCGGATCGCGGCTGACTTTCTCGCCAGCGGCGCCGTGCTCGGCGAGCTGAAGGCGAAGTTCGATCTCGGGTCGATCTTCGCCGCGCGGGGGCTTGACGTCTTCGCCGGTCTTTCGTCCGGAGCGACGGCGGAAGCGATCGCCGACTACTGGCGCAAGGCCGTATCGAGCGAGGTCGACGTGGTGTCGGGGATCGTGACGGTAAGGCTGCGTGCGTTCTCGCCCGAAGACGCCCGCGCGGTCGTGGCTGAGGCTATCGAGGCGACAGAGGCCAAGTTGAATGCTTTGCACCGGCTGACGCTGGAGGGCGCAGCGCGGATCGCCGCCGAGCGCGCTCAGGTCGCCAGAGCCCGTCTGGAACAGGCGCGCCGGGAGTTGAAGACGTTTCGCGACAGGTATCGCGCCCTCGACGCCAGGGCCGGCGCGGCGTCGGCGTTCGAGCTGCTCACGGAGCTTCGGCGGCAGCGGATCGAAGACCGGGCCGACCTCGCGGTGATGCGGGCGCAAGGCGCCGGCAACGCCCCGGGAATCAAGGCGCTGGAGGCCCGGATCGCCGCGCTCGATCGGCAGATCGCGGCGCTGGAGCGGGAACTTACCGGCGCGATGGACGGCGACGCGGCCGCCGCCACGGCCGTCATCGAAGTGTATGACCGGCTCATCCTGAGGCAGGATATGGCCTCCCAGCATGTCGCCCGGACTGCGGCCGCCGTCGCGCGCGCCGACCTGAAGCTGGAACAGCGGCAGATCTATCTCGATGTCTTCGCGCCGCCGGCGGCGGCGGAGACATCCACCTATCCGCACCGTATGCTCGTCGTCCTGATGGTGCTGGCGGCGTCTCTGGCGGTCTGGGGGATGGCCCGCCTTGTTTGGGCCGGAATTAGGTCTCATGACGTATAGTGGTCCCAATAGCGGGCCGGGCCGGCGTTCGGCGCAAAGCCCGGTGCGACGGAATTCGGGAAGCAAATGAGCCAGTCGAGCTCCAGCGATGACACGCCGACGCCGCGCCACGCCGTAGTCCTGGCGCGCGCCTCGATGCTGGCCGACACGCTCAAGCGGCGGTCGCGCACGGCGGCTCCCTCGGCGGCGTACCGGCATCCGTTCGGCCGGACCGTCTCGGTTCCGAGCTTCGCAGAAGGCCAGCTTGGCCTGCATTCGAGATTCGGCCGGTTTCTCGCCATCAGCTTCCTGGCGATCTTCGTGGTGCCGACGCTTCTGGCGGCGTTGTATTTCACGCTCATCGCGGCCGACCGCTATGTTTCGGAAGCGCGGTTCGCGGTCCGCAGCGGCGATCGTTCGGCGCTGGACGTTCTGGCCGGCGGCACTGACCTGGGCAGGATGGCGCAGGGCCAGGATACGCTGATCGTCACCGAGTACATCAAGAGCCGGGCGCTGGTTGAGGAAATCCAGAAAAGCCTCGACCTGCGCGCGATCTATACGCGCGACAGCGCCGACTTCCTGTCCAGAGTGGCCCAGGACGCGTCCATCGAGGACCTGGTCGCGTATTGGCGGTGGCGGGTGAAGACATCCGTCGAGATGCCGTCCGGCATCATCACGCTCCAGATCGTCGCCTTCACCCCGGAGGACGCGCAGAAACTGGCCGAGGCGGTGGTCGAGCGATCCGAGCTTCTCGTAAACCAGATGTCGGAGCGCGCGCGCCGCGACGAGCTTCTTCAGGCCGAGGCTGAGTTCGCGCGGGCCGAGGAGAAGCTCAAGGAAATCTATGCGGCGATGCGCGATCTCCGGAACAAGGAGGGCGTACTCGATCCGACGATGACCGCCGAGGCGCTGACCGCGCTGTTGACGGAGCTGCGCAAGTCGCGCCTCAAACTGGAGGGCGATCTGATCGTCGCGCGCGAAAGCATGAGCGAGGATTCACCGGTGGTGCGTCAGCTCAAGGCCAAGATCGCGGCGATCGACGAGCAGATCGCGCAGATATCGGCGCAGCTCACCGCCGCCGGCGGCGACGCCGAAGCCCTGTCCGATACGATCGGCGCATTCGAGGAAATGGAGTTGAGGCGGCAGGTGGCGCAGGACCAGTACGCCGCTGCGGCGCTGGCGCTTGAGAACGCCCGCGTGGCCGCCGATCGTCAGCGCATCTATCTTTCCACCTTCGTCCAGCCGGACCTTGCCGAGGACGCCCTCTATCCGCTGCGCTTCTGGTACACGTTCGGGACGGGCATGGTCCTTCTGATCGCCTGGCTCGCCATAGCCGGGCTTGCGCGTTTCGCCCGCAACAGCACGATCTGACCATGATCGAACTTCAGCACGTGCGGAAATTCTATCGCCGGGAAGGGCGGACGAAGGTCGTCCTGAACGACGTCAGCGGGACCCTTGATACACGAAAGGCGTATGCGCTGCTTGGCTCGAACGGCGCTGGCAAGTCGACCATGCTGCGCCTTCTGGCCGGCAGCGAACTGCCTGATAGCGGCCGTATCCGGCGGCGCGGCCGCATCTCATGGCCTCTGGGATTCTCCGGCGGATTCCACCCCCAGATGACGGGCCGTCAGAACGTCGCCTTCATCGCGCGCGTCTATGACGAAAACGTCGAGGATGCGATCGCCTTCGCCGAAGATTTCGCCGAGATCGGCATGTACATGAACATGCCGGTCGAGACGTACTCTTCCGGCATGATGTCGCGCCTGGCCTTCGCGGTGTCGATGGCGGTTGAGTTCGACTTCTATCTGATCGACGAGATCACCGCCGTGGGCGACGAGCGCTTCGCCGCACGCTGCCGGGACGCTTTCGCAGAGCGGCGCTCGAGGTCGGGGCTGATCCTCGCCTCGCATGCGCTTGGGACGATCCGTGACTATTGCGAACACGCCCTCGTGCTGCGCGACGGCGACCTCACCTACTTCGAAGACATCGACGAAGGCGTCGCGTTTTATCGCAGCGCAGCATTGGCGTAGTTGGACCTACTGCGGCTTGGCGAAGTCGGTCGGAGACCGCCGGATAACGCGATCTTTCCATTGCAGTCTTGGCTAGATGCAAGCACCGCGCGTGGTGCGAGCATGAGAAGAATGTTGCAGTGCGTATAAGCGATCCGATACATTTCCCCTCGGGGTGCGGCCGTTGATCGTTAGCCAAACAGGGATGCGTTGCGATTGGCCGAAGGCGCGTCGGGCGTTGTCGGAAGTTTTCAAAACGGATGATCCATGAAGACGATGGGGAGTGCGCCTGCGACCGTCGCGGCGTTGCGCAATACAGGCGCATTCGACGAAGCATGGTATCTTGAGCAGTATCCCGATGTCCGCGCGCTCGGCATGGACCCGGTTGCGCATTATCTGTGGCTGGGGGCTCGGCTGGGGCGGAACCCCAATCCCAATTTCGACACGAACGGATATCTGAAAAGATATCCTGACGTATCCAGGTCGGGAATAAATCCCTTTCTTCACTATTGTAAATGGGGAAAGGCAGAGGGTCGGGTGTCGGCAGATGACGAACAACTCGATCTCGATCAAGAAGCCCAGTATCAACGCATCGAGGGAGGTATTCCTCGCAAAGATGGTGCTCCGACGGTAATTGTCGTCGCGCACTACGTTGAAAAGCGGATTTTCGGCAGCGAGAGAAGTTATCTCGACATGCTGGATGGCATGATTTCCAATGGTTTCAATGTCATAGCAATATTGCCGAGAGATGTAGAAGGATACACGGCGGAAGTCCGGCGCCGCAGCGCGGAAGTTTTTTTGATGCCCTACGCCTGGTGGCAGGCAGGTCGTCTTGAGAATGAGCGCACGACCAGGCTGTTCCAGGCCGTTATAAATAAGACAAACGCCGACGCAGTGCATGTCAACACGATCATGCTGCGTGAACCGTTGATAGCAGCAAAGCGCGAAGGCATTGCTTCTCTATGCCATGTGCGTGAGCTCATTTGGCATGATCAAGGATTGACAGAGCATATCGGAGATACGCCGGCGAATATCGTAGGCGCCGTCAAACGAAACTCTGATTGGATCATCGCCAACTCGTCTGCGACCTCCTCGGCATTCACGACTGACGGGAAAACGTTTGTTTTAGAGAATGTGGTGGATGTCAGTGATCTTGATTTGCAGAATGAAATTTCTGGCGATCTGAAATTCGGAATAATCTCCAGCAATATCAAAAAAAAGGGAATCGCTGATTTTCTTGCGATCGCCCGGATGTGCGCGGAACGGTCCGTCAAGGCGAAGTTCATCATCATCGGTCCTCAAACCGACCTTATCGATGAGATGCAGGCGAGGAAGGCGAACGATCCACTCCTGAAGAACGTGGCGTTTCATGGATACGCTGCATCCCCGGCCGAGGCGGTAAAGCAGGTCAACGTCGTTCTGAGCCTGTCGCACTTTGCTGAATCGTTCGGGCGAACGGTTCTTGAGGCTATGGCGGCCCGACGGCCGGTGATCGCCTACAAATGGGGCGCCGTGCCGGAGCTGGTCGACGATGGCGAGACCGGTTTCCTTGTCGAGTATCGGAACTGCGCCGCAGCCGCAGACGCTGTCGCCAAGTTGTGCGAAGACCACGCCTTGGTGAAGCGCATGGGGGAGGTCGCGCGCCGCAGGGCGGTGGAGCAGTATTCAAAGGCCCGGTACGCAAAGAAGCTCGGCGATATCTATCGTAAGGTGCTGAAAGCCTGGGATGGTGTCGTCGCCGAGCCGCCCGCGAAGCCTGTGGCGGCTCGCCGCGTCACGGACGTCTCCGTCGTCATTCCGAACTATAACTACGAGCGCTATCTGCCAGAACGACTGGGCAGCATCCTGGGGCAGACAGTACGCCCTAAGGAGATCATATTCCTGGATGACGTCTCAACAGACGGCAGCGTCGCCCTGGCGACGAAGATTCTGTCTGAAGGCGACGTGCCGTTTGAGATTGTCCCGAACACTCAGAATGCCGGTACCTATCGTCAGTGGCTAAAGGGCATAGATAAGGCCAGCGGCAAGTTCGTATGGATCGCCGAAGCGGACGATACCTGCGCGCCAGACATGCTTGAAACCCTGCTGGCTATGATGGAACAGGATGAGAGCACCGCTATCGCCTACTGCCAGTCGCGGCGTATCGACCAGAACGGTGACGTAACCGCCGCCGACAACCGGCATCATACGGACGATCTCGATCCCGAGCGCTGGAAGACCGATTATCGCGAGATCGGCGTTCGCGAAGTGGTGGATCACTTGCTGTATCGCAACACGATACCGAACGTGAGCGCCTGTCTGCTGCGCAAGGACGCGGTCGCCGGCATCGAGGAGAAAGTACTTCGCCTGCGCTTCGGCGGCGATCACCTGCTCTATTGTCATATGCTCAAATCGGGCGGCATCGCGTACACCGCCCGGCCGCTGAACGACTTCCGTAGACATGTCGGCAGCGTCACGCGAAGCGGGATGCGAAGCGACCAGTTCCTGCAGGAGCTGGCGGAGGTTCGCGGTTACATCTGCGAGAACTTCCCGGTTCAAAAATCGCAAATTCCAACGGTCGCGCGTTTTCTGGACAAAGACTACAAGATCGAAGGTGCGCCGAAGAATTCCGAGCATCCGGCCGCCGCCGCCATGCTTCGCGCCGCGCGCGAAAAGGCCGGGAAAAGGCGGCGGATCGTGCTGCTGACGACGAACAATGGTTCTTATACCGGCGGCAGCGAAGTGCTCTGGCGCGAAGCTGCGATGATGCTCCGGGCTGAAGGCCACGACGTTCTGGTGGTCATCAAGAAGTGGGAGCCAGAACCGCCCTTTGCGGCGACCTTCCGTCAGGCCGGCATCAAGATGATCTTCAAGGGCGAAGACGAGATCGCTGCGATCTGCAAAGCCGCGCCTGACCTGGTCGTCATCTCCATGGGCGATCAGGATGAGGGCACCGACTACTTCGAGGCTCTGAACCAGAACGCGATCAAATACATCATCGTCAACCAGCTGACGAAACAGCCCGAGTACTGGCCGATCAGGGCGCATCGAACCGATGCAGTCCGCAAAGGTTACACGAACGCCGTGGCGGCGTTGTTCACGAGCCGGAACAACCACCTCGTGATGGAAAGGCGGCTGGAAACAAAGCTTCCCAACGCCCAGCTGTTTTACAATCCACTGGCGATCGACCCCGGCATCGACATCCCATTTCCGGGGTTCGATCAGGGCGTTCATCTCGCGCTTCCGGCCAGGCTCCTCAAGATCCACAAGGGCCAGCACCTGGCCATCGAGACGATGGCGAAAGACAAGTGGCGCGACAGAAAGGTGACCCTGAACCTGTACGGCGAAGGCCCCGATCAGAAGGATCTGGAAGAGCAGGTTTCCAGATTGCGGCTGAGCTCCATCGCATTCCATCCGCGCGTCCCCGACATGACGGAGATATGGCGCTTGAACCATGGGATTTTGATGCCCTCGTTCATGGAGGGGCTGCCGATCGTCCTGACTGGCGCGATGGTCGCGAGGAGAGTGCCCATCGTCACTGACATCGGAGGCCATTCTGAGGTCATCGAGGACAACCGTTCTGGCTTCATCGCGCGCCTTCCGACCGTTGAGGACGTCGACGACGCTATGGAACGCGCCTATCAGCGGCTGTCGGAGTGGAGAGAGATCGGCGAGCGCGCCCGAGCCTCCATCCTCGACTTCCTGCCGGCTGATCCTCTGGCTGACTTCGTGGCCAGAGTTCTGAAAGCGGCTGCCGACCGCGCCGTTCAGGACGGCTGATGCAGCGGGTCCGGCGGCCCCGAGACGCTACGGCCGCCGTTTGCTCGCCTTTGCCAGCGTCTCGGCGATCCCTTCGCTGAACGGCGTTTTCGGCGCCCAGTTCAGCATTCTTTTCGCCAGACTGGGATCGAGCGCGCTGATATCGACGTCAGTGTTGCGCTGGGTGATGTATTCGCGTTCCAGCCTGTAGCCGGAAGCCGCCTCGACAGCGGCCAGCACTTCGGTGATTGAAAGGGGCTGACCGCTGCCGATGTTCAGAACCAAGCGTGTGTCGGATTGCGGGAGCAGTATGGCCGCCTCAATCGCGTCAATGACATCGTCAATGAAAACATAGTCACGCTTGGCGCTGCCGTCGCCATAGATGAGGACAGGCAGCCCCTTGTGAAATCGGTCCAGCAATGCCGGGATCAGGCCCTGACCCTTGTGAAAGCCCTGACCGGGTCCATATGGGTTCGCGACCCGAAGGATGACGTATGACAATCCATCTACATGTCCATGCATCTGGATGTATTTTTCGACCATGAGCTTTGTGAGGCCATGGGACGAGATCGGGTTCGTCGGGCTGTCTTCGCGCGTGGGGGTCGGGGCCTTGGGGCCATAAACAGTGCCGCCTGACGAAAGAAAGACGATCCGCTTCACGCCGCACTGGACGGCGGTTCTCAGAAACTCGACATGCGGGATGACGTTGTCATGAATGTCGGCCACGGCGTGCGCATTTTGCAGCCCGGGGCTGGAAGTGCTGATGAGCTGCACGACGGTATCAATGCCTTGCAGCGTTGAAGCCATGTCGAGCGGCTGACGTAAATCGGCTTCGACGAAGTCGACTTGCGCTGAATGGCGTTGGATGAACGCCGGATCGAACCTCCGCGATACCGCCCGAACGGGCCTCGATTGTGCGGAAAGTCGCGCAACCAGATGTCGGCCGATGAAGCCGTTTGCGCCATAAACGCCGATCATGTCTTTGTCTCTCTGCGGCTGCGTCCAAGGACGCGGCTAGCCCCAGACAAGAGACTGCCGATCCCCATCCGGCGGAGATGCTCAATTCACCACAGCATCAAGCCATACGCCATATGTCGCCTCGGCTTCGTTCAGACTTCCGTGGTCGCCTTCTTCATTTCGGCGAGCATGCGGTTGGGTTCGCGCCCTTCCGACACGCCTTGCGTCACGTAGTGCCGTAGCGGATCGACGCCCGCGTCGCTGATATCCCTGTAGTGGCTCACGTACCATTCCGCGTCGAAAAGCTTGGAGCGCCGCAGACGCGCCATCTTCCGACGCACGACCAGCCAACTCGGCAGCCACCTCCAAGAGCTCTCGTCCAACAGGGCCGATACGGTCCGCCCCATCTCGCGAGCCAGCATCACGCGCATCTGATCGACAGCCTCATCCTTGCGCGATACTGCGCGTGCGATTTCGGCTTCGAGAGCCTGCGCCTTGGCGAGGCCCTCGGCTTCCAGCGCCCGCGCTTTGGCTTTCGCTTCGGCTTCCAGCGCACGCGCCTTGGCGTTCCCTGCCGCTTCGGTATCGCCGACGATCTTTGTCAGAGCGGCGATCTCGCTGAAGCGTTCATTGATCTGCTGCTCAGTCTGGGCGCGCTCGCTCGCCGCCGCCTTCTCCGCCGCTGTCCTTTCAGCCCGCAGTTTGTCGATTTCGGCCCGCAGGTTGTCTGCTTGGGCCCTGAGCGTCCGTGCCTCGGCGTCCGCTGCGGCCTTGGACTTGCTGGCAGCGGCTTCGCCTTCGCTTATTATCTTTGTAAGCGTGGCGATCTCGCTGAACCGTTCTCTCAGTCGTTGTTCGGTCTGATCGCGTTCGCTCGCTGCCGCCTTCTTGGCTTCCGCGATTTCCGTTTTCAGCGCGTCTATATCGGCGACGAGCGCCCGGACCTGTTCGTCAGACCTTTCGCGGTCGGCATCGGCGGCGGCCTTTGCTCTGTCCAGTTCATTCGTGAGCCTTCCGCGCTCCGCGTTCGCGGCGTCTTTCTCTTCGACGATTGCCAGCTTCAACTTCGCCAGGTCGTCTTCGAGCAGTGCGTGCTTTTCTTTCTCAACCGTAGCCTCGCGGCGCGCCTGTTCAAGCGCCAGCTCAGTCGCTTTCCGTTCCTCCAGGTCGCCTATGAGAAGCGTTATGTGTTCGCGAAAGCCGGCCGCCATTCGGTCGATTTCGCCTTGCTTCACCGCGGCTTGTTTCAGGTCTTCATGCGCCGCCGCCAAGGCGGCGGCCGTATGTTCGGCTTCCAGTCCGCGCTGTGCGAGCGCGCTTTGGGTTTGCGCGAGGCTGTGGCGCAATTCAGCAACGAGCCCGTTGGCAGTCTCCGCTGCCGCCGCCTGTTCTGTCAGTTCGGTACGCAGTGCGGCGAGCCTTCGCTCGCCATCGACAAGCTCGGCAGCCGTGGCCTCCAGATCCTGCTCAGCCCGTGCCCGCCTTTCGCGCTCCGCATCTGCGTCGGCGGCGTGTGATAGGCTACTCTTCTCGGCTTCTTCCCGGCCAGCTTCTGCTGCTTGCAGAGCCACCGCCTGCTCGTCGAGCTTGACCTGCGCCTGGGCCAACTTCCGCTGTGCATCTGTGGCGTGCGTGGCGGCGGCTTCCAGTTCCTGCTGAAGCTGCGCGGCCTTCTGCTGGGCGGCCGTCGTCGAGGCTTGCGCGGCCGTCAGCTTTTCGACCTCGCCAGCCAACGCCCTTTCAAGCTTCGCCGCCTTCTCCTGCTGCTGCGCCGCCGTGGTCTCGGCCGCCTGTCTGGCTGCCGTCTGCTTGTCGATCTCGAGCTGCGCGTCGGCCAGTTTCTTCTGGGCGTCTGCGGCGCGCGTGGCGGCCGCCTCCAGCTCCTGTTGAAGCTGCGCGGCCTTCTGCTGGGCGGCCGTGAGCTTTTCGACCTCGCCAGCCA
>CAZBPO010000006.1:0-6150 GCA_964493795.1 uncultured Flavobacteriaceae bacterium | reverse complement strand
CTCGCCAGCCAACGCCTTTTCAAGCTTCGCAGCCTTCTCCTGCTGCTGCGCCGCCATGGTCTCGGCCGCCTGCCTGGCCGCCGCCCGCTTGTCGAGTTCGGCTTGCGCGTCGGTCAGTTTTTTCTGGGCGTCCGCGGCGCGCGTGGCGGCCGCCTCCAGCTCCTGTTGAAGCAGTGAAGCCTTCTGCTGAGCGG
Source organism: uncultured Flavobacteriaceae bacterium (assembly GCA_964493795.1). Taxonomy (GTDB): domain Bacteria; phylum Pseudomonadota; class Alphaproteobacteria; order Micropepsales; family Micropepsaceae; genus JADZAI01. Next base: position 5,956 of record CAZBPO010000006.1, on the reverse strand, counting down.
TCATCGTGGAGGCTTGCGCGGCCGCCAGCTTTTCAGACCCGCTGGCCAACGCCTTTTCAAGCGCCGCAGCCCTTTCGCGCGCGGTCTGGCCGGTGGCGACCAGCCGGCCGAATGCCGGGGCGGCGGCATTGAACTCACGCCTTATCCCGTCGAGAATCGTCCTTTCCGAAGCGACTTCGCCGGATTCGGCCCATTTGCCGAAAGTTGCAAAGGAATCCCGCAGCCACGACGAAAGGACCGGGTTGCCGATCACGCTGTCGGGGGATTTGCGATGGTGGCGATGCTGTTCGGACAGGAAGGCGTCAATCTCGCCGGAGCTGCGATCGGACAAGCGGGGCCAGCTGACGCCAAGCGTGCTTTGCGCGTCGTGGATCAGGCGTCCCCACGCTTCCATAAGCTGGTCATACGTCGTGAACACCCGAGGGATTCCGCGCGAGGCCGCTTCAGCCTCGAGCGAGTGGCGAAGCCAGAGCAGATTGCCCAACGCCGGCTCGAAGCTGTCGCGCTTCTCAAGGGAGGCGGCGACTTCCAAGGGGTTGCGGATCGGTAGAAACGCCAACGGCCTGACAGCGCTGCGTTCGAATACGTCAAGCCAGAACGGCAGAAGACGGCAAATCCTTGGGTCTTTGAGCGCGAACAGCCGTGACGATCCGAATTCCTCCGACAGGAGTTCCGACGCTTCGTCCCGAAACTCGTCTGCCTTTGGCGAATCGAACCAGTTCGGATTGAACTCGAGCCAGTCATTCCAGGCCGATCCGGCCGACTCGAGTATCCGGTCGTTGAGCTTGCAGATTGCGTCGGACTCCCAATGCCCTGCCTCGTTTGTCGGGTTGGCGGGCATAAGGGTCTTGGGCAGGTCACAGCCGAGCAGATTCAGCACCCGAGTGAGCGCCGACGTGCCCGAGCGATGCATGCCGAGAACGAGGATGGCGGTCCGGCGATTGTCCGGCGCGGTCCCGCGCGGTTCCGCGAGGCTTTTGGGTTCCAATTGCGTGGCTTGGGTCGACTGCGGCGTCACTGCTTTCTTCGATTTCGACGTCGCCATGTGGTGCTCGCTCTGATGCGTCGGACCGTTGCCGGGAAGGCGGCATCTAAGGGCATAGCGGCTGTCCAACGCGATTGGAACCGGTCTGTTGTCCTATCAAGCGGGCAACATTGTCCGCAAGCATGGGTTTTTGCAGTGCAGCAAACGAGACCGGCCGAACGACGGCCTCGGTCGGCAACTTTAGTCTCATTGACAGACCAATGACGCGCCATCGCTGCCAGGTCATAGGTATATATACTTGACTGCGGTAAATATTCCTATTATGTCCGGTGCCTTCCACGGAGGCCACATGACCGATACCGCTCTTCTCTCTCTGCCCCTGCTCGCCGCCGCCCAGGCGCAGAAGCACGTGACCCACAACGACGCGTTGCTGAAGCTGGATGCGGTCGTGCAGCTCGCCGTTCTCGATCGCGACCTCGTCGTACCGCCCGGCGAACCGGCCGATGGCGACCGGTACATCGTTGCGGCGGGTGCGACTGAGGCGTGGAGCGGCCATGACGGCGAGGTGGCCGCCTGGCAGGGCGGCGGCTGGGTCTTCCTGGCGCCGCGGCCGGGCTGGCTGGCATGGGTGCTCGACGAGGCTGCGGCGGTTCATTGGAGCGGCGGCGACTGGGTCGAGCTGGCGTCGACGTTCACCGCTTTGCAGAATCTCGCCTTGCTTGGCGTCGGCACCACAGCCGATACGGCGAACCCATTCTCCGCCAAGCTGAACAAGGCGCTGTGGACCGCGAAGTCGGCCGGCGAGGGCGGCGACGGCAGCCTGCGCTACACGCTGAACAAAGAGGGCGAAGGCGACGTGCTGTCGCTGTTGATGCAGTCGAACTGGTCCGGCCGCGCCGAGATCGGGTTGATCGGCGACGAGGACTTGTCCGTGAGGGTCAGCGCCGACGGCGACGGCTGGACGGAGGCGCTGAAGATCGGGCGGTCTGACGGCCGCGCCCGCTTTCCGCAAGGGATCGCGCATGCTGAGAGCGGCCTGACCGCGGCGCTGTATCTGCCTTCGCCCGTGAAGGAGCTGTGGCGGCTCGACGCTTCGCGGGCGGCGACGCCCCGCACCTTCACCATCGGCGCCGTCAGCGGCGCGGCCGTCACGCTGACCACCGCGAGCGTCAACCAGATCTACAGCACCGGCATGCGCGGCCATACGGCGGTGCGCGTATGGAATGTCAGCAAGTCGCCGGCCGAGGCCGCCTGGGTCGACTGGAATGAGTCCTCGACCCAGCTTCGCGTCACCGACGCCGCGCACGTCGCCGGCTGGTCCAGCGGCGAGACGTTGCGGCTGGGCGACCCCAACCCCACCGGCGACAACACGCTGGAGATGGTGGCGCTCGATATAGGCGGCTATCTTCTCGGCCAGCTCGGCGCGGTGTTCCCCCAAAAAGGCGTCATGCTGGGCGTGGCGTGCAGTTCGTCGAACGGCCCGGCGGCGATCTCGCTCTCGCCGAACGGGGCCATCAACTCGGCGTTCGGCGGCAATGCGCTCAGCGATGGCAAGTTCAACTCGATCGCCGCCCCGATCGTCACCTCGGTTCCCTCGCCGATCTCCAACAGCAACCTTGTTTTCCTGCGCGAGGCCCTCAACGGCGCGGCGGACCTGGCGATATGCTACGCGCGGGTTCTTGGGGTTTACGTTTGACGCCGGGCGGAGCGCTTGATCGCCGGAATGAATGTTCAGCCCGGAGACATGGGTGACACCTGTTCGGAGACATGGCTGACGGGCTTGGGTTTGGTCAAGTTGATGGTTGCGATGCGGTGGGAGGCGAAGAAGACGCCGAACGCGTGAGGTTCTTTGGCGGGGCGGATGGCGAGGCGCTCACCGCAGAAGGCCTCCGGGACCTTCCAGTGGCGACCCTTGAAGGCGATGTAGGCCTTGGTGGAGGAGACGGCGCGGATTGTCTCGCCGGTCTGGTAGACGACCTTCGGCAACCGCCTGGGCAAGGGCCGTAGGCTGAGGCTATAGCGCTCGGCCGGCACGGCGAAGTCGAGGGCCTCGTGAGGCCGTTGCTGGTTGTAGACGCTGCGCCAGGCGTCGAAGGCCCTCTGGGCGTGCTTCAAATCGCGCAGCAGCCCAAGGTCGTAGACCTCTGCCTTGAGGGTGCGGTGGAAGCGTTCGTTCTTGCCGCGGCCCTGGGGATGGAAGGGCCGGCTATGGATGACCTGTACGCCCAGCTTGAGCAGCCAGACCTTGAGCCGGGTCCAGTTCCGCCCGGAGGCATCACCCCAGGGCGTGCCGTTATCGACGAAGAGAGCCTGCGGCAGGCCGTAGCGTTTGAATGTGCGCCGCAGCTGAGCCTTCACAGGCACCAGCCCCTGGCTCGCACAGGCCGCCACGCACACCGCATAGCGCGAATGGTCGTCGATCACCGTCAGGGCATGCAGCTTCGTCCCGTCGGCGAGCTTCACCCAGCCCTTGAAGTCCATCTGCCACAACTCGTTCGGCGCGGCTCTCTCGAAGCGAAGCGTCGCCCGAGGTCCGCCCCGCGGCGGCACGATCCGGCCGTGGCGCACCAGGATCGCATGCACCGTCGAAGCCGAGGGCGGTGCGATCCCCGCCCGTTCCAGGCAGCGCACCAGCTTGCGAGCCCCCCAAGCCGGATGCGCATCACGCAGCCGCAGAACCGCCGCCTCCAGTTCCGCCGCACTGCGTCGCGGGCTGCTTAGCGGACGTCGCGAGCGATCGCCAAGCCCGCCCGCCTCTCCCGCAAGATGTCGCCGCAGCCACTTGTAGCCCGTCTGCGCGCTGATCCCGAACCGCCGGCACAACGCACGGCGGTTCGCACCTTCTTGCAGCGCCAACGACACAAACTCGTCCCGCTGTTCCATGATCGACACCTCGCGCCACGCCATCGATCGCCCTCCAAGGACAATCGACGCAGCTTCCATGTGTCACCCATGTCTCCGAACACCCGTCAGCTATCTCTCCGGGCTGAACAACAAGTCCGGCGATCTGTCCGTCTGACGAAACTCTTCGACCGGATGGACGCGCGGGACGATTCCGAGCAAGTTCTGGCCGCTTCTGGGTCGGAACACGTCGAAGGACGCCACAGCTTGGACTACATCAGCGCACTGCGTTTCGTTCACGAGACGCTCCGTCCCGCCAACTATTGGGAAATCGGATGTCGCCTGGGCATCAGTCTTGGCTTGTCGCGATGCCCGACCGTCGGCATCGATCCTGATTTCGAGATCAGGACCCAGCTCGTCGCCCCGACTCAGCTTTTCAAGATGACCAGCGACGAGTTCTTTGCGCGGCGCGATGTCGCTGGAATCCTGCATCAACCGATCGATCTGGCGTTCATCGACGGTATGCATGCGGTCGAGTTCGCGTTACGCGATTTCATGAATCTTGAAAAGCATGCCGGACCTTACAGCGTCATCGCGATCGACGATCTGCTGCCGCAGCACATGGACTACGCGACGCGTGAGCGGAACACGCAAATCTGGACCGGCGACGTCTATCGAGTGATTCCGATCCTGAGGCACTATCGGCCCGACCTCGACATCAAAATCTACGATGTTGAAATGAAGGGCTTCGGGCTGGTGAGCCGGCTCGATCCTTCATCCCGGGTACTCGCCGACAACTACGCCAAAATCGAAAGCGAGATTGCGGCCGGGCAGTGGTCGTTTTCCACGGTCGATGACATCCGCGCGCATCTGGAGCCTCTGCCGACAGACAGGCTGGCCCCGGACGTTCAAGATCTGGCCGCTTGGCGGCGTCGTGGGTCGAGCGTGGGCGACGTGATGATCGAAGGAGGGTCGCTTTACCTCGATCTCCTCAAGCGCTCCGTTCTGAACGAGATATATCTCGATGACGAATTGCGCATTCTTTATCTCCGGGCTTGCATCGACGGCAGAGATGCTTTTCGTCCGCCGGTGCTGCATGACATCCGAAGCGCGAGACGCGCCGACTACGAGAAACTGGCGCAGGCGCGCAATATCGGCCGCTTCTTCGATCGCCAAATACAGAACAGCGGCTTCAACCATTCGATGGCGGGACGCGCGAGGATAGACAATCTCCACGACGCGCTGGATGTCGTCCGTCGCGAAGCCATTCAGGGCGACCTGATAGAGTGCGGGGTCTGGCGGGGCGGGGCGTGCATCTTTATGGCTGGCTATCTGCGCGCACATGGAATGCAGGATCAAACCATCTTCGTCGCCGACAGTTTCGAAGGGCTGCCGCCGCCCGCCTTGCCGCAAGACGCTGGCCTCGATCTCTCAAAAGAGAAGTTCCCTGAACTTGCGGTTTCGCTGGAAACGGTTCGCGAGAACTTCGCCGTCTATGGGTTGGACGGGCCGAACGTCGTGTTTCTGAAAGGCTGGTTCAAGGAGACGTTGCCGCAGGCGCCGGTCGAGCAGATCGCCCTTCTGAGGCTAGACGGCGATCTGTATGAATCGACGATGGACACTCTGAACGCGCTTTATGACAAAGTCGCGCCCGGCGGCATCGTCATTGTGGACGACTACTCCATTGATGCGTGCCGGAAAGCGGTCGCGGACTTCTTCGACGCGCGCGGCCTTGCGTTTCCGCAGATGTTCGAGATCGACTGGACCGGCGTCTGGTTCAGGAAGTGGGACTAGGCCCCCTTGCCCCGTCTTTCCGTGATCATCAACGTCTATGAAATGCAGCGCGAAGCGCCGCGCACTATCCTGTCTTCTGCCCTGCCTTATCAGAAGAACCTCAAGCCAGACGATTGCGAGGTCATCGTCGTCGACAACGGGTCAAGCGTGCCGCTGTCCTGCGACGATCTTCCGCGTGGCGTGTCGGTCGTTCGTATGCCGTCTCCGCGCCCGTCGCCGGTGTTCGCATTGAACTGGGCGGCCCGCGAAGTCGCGACCGGCGAGTTGCTGCTCTTCGCGATCGACGGAGCGCGCATCTTCTCCGAAATGCTTTATGCCGAGACCTTGAGGGCGCAC
>CAZBPO010000005.1:21148-36646 GCA_964493795.1 uncultured Flavobacteriaceae bacterium | reverse complement strand
ATCGATTCCTCGGGCAACACGCACCGCGCCGAGATCTGCATCGACAAGCTCTATTCGCCTGACGGCCCGACCGGACGGCTGGGCCTGATCGAGTTCCGCGGCTTTGAAATGCCGCCGCATCCCGACATGAGCCTGGCGCAGGCGCTGCTGCTGCGGGCGCTGATCGCACGCTTCTGGAAGACCCCCTACAAGGGCCGGCTGGTGCGCTGGGGCACCTCGCTGCACGACCGCTTCATGCTGCCGCATTTCGTGCGCGCCGATCTCGACGACATCGTCGCCGACATGAACGCGCACGGCTATGCGCTGAAGAGCGAGTGGTTCGCCCCGCATTTCGAGTTCCGGTTTCCGGTCTATGGCCGGGTGCAGAAGGGCGACGTCACGCTGGAGCTGCGTTCGGCGCTGGAGCCCTGGCACGTCATGGGCGAGGAAGGCGCGGCCGGCGGCACGGTCCGCTACGTCGATTCCTCGCTCGAGCGGTTGGAAATCCGCCTGTCCGGCGCGACGCCCGGCCGTCATGCAGTCACGGTCAACGGACGGCCCGCGCCGCTGGTCGAGACCGCGACGCGCGGCGAGATGGTGGCCGGGGTCCGCTTCCGCGCCTGGTCGGCCCCGCACTCGCTGCACCCGACCATCCCGCCGCACGGGCCGCTTCTGGTCGAAATCGTCGACACCTGGTCAGGCCGCTCGATGGGCGGCTGCACCTATCATGTCGCCCATCCCGGCGGCCGTAATTTCGAGACTTTTCCGGTCAATTCCTATGAGGCCGAGGGCCGCCGTCTGGCGCGGTTCGAGCCCCGCGGCGTCACCGCCGGCCGGATCGAAATCGGCGAAGTCCGGCCCAACCCGGACTTTCCCTTGACGCTCGACCTGCGCCGGTGAAGGTGCGGAATTGAATGCGTATTTCATCCGCCCTGCTTGAAGGCTACGCCCCGCTTCCGGGCAGCGTCGACGAACTTGTCGATACCGGCGGAACCATGCGCCCGCATTGGCGGCAGCTGATCGACGGGCTGTCCGGCCTCGGCGGCGCCGAGTTGAAGCGGCTGGAAGCGACCGCGCTGCGCATGGTCCGCGACAACGGCGTCACCTACAACGTTTACGGCGACCCGGAATCGCCCCAGCGGCCCTGGGATCTCGACATCGCGCCGCTGGCCATCCCGGCGTCGGAATGGCGCGAGCTCGAAGCCGGTCTGGTGCAGCGCGCGCGCCTGCTGGACCGTATTCTGGCCGACGTCTATGGCGGACAGACCCTGTTCCGTTCGGGCGAACTGCCGGCGGCGCTGGTCGCCTCAAGCCCGCATTTCCTGAGGCCGTTTCACGGCGCGCGCCCGCCAGGCGGGACGCATCTGCACTTCTACGCGGCCGATCTTGGCCGCCTGCCGGATGGCGGGTGGACGGTGCTGGCCGACCGCTCCGAGGCCCCTGCCGGCGCAGGCTATGCGCTGGAGAACCGCATCATCATCTCGCAGATGCTGCCCGAGCTGTTCCGCGACTGCCGCGTCGAGCGGCTCGCGACCTTCTTCGCCGGCTTCCGCGAAAAGCTGTTCCAGCTGGCGGGCGTCGCCCGCCCGCACGCCGTGCTGCTCACGCCCGGGCCGCTGAACGAAGCGTATTTCGAACACGCCTATCTCGCCCGCTATCTCGGCTTCACGCTGGTCGAGGGCGAGGACATGACGGTACGCGACCGCCACGTCTATCTGAAGACGCTGGCCGGCCCACGGAAGGTCGATCTCATCCTGCGGCGGCAGGATTCCGACTATTGCGACCCGCTCGAGCTGCGCAGCGAATCCGCGCTGGGCGTGCCGGGCATCACCGAAGCGGTGCGCGCCGGCAAGGTGGTCGTCGCCAACGCGCTGGGCAGCGGCATCGCCGAGACCCGGCCGCTGATGCCGTTCCTGCCGGGCCTGTGCCGCAGCCTGCTGGGCGAAGACCTCAAGCTGCGCAGCATCGAAACCTGGTGGTGCGGCGACCCGCGCCAGCGCGCCCGCGTGTCGGAGGACCGCTCGCGGCTTTCGGTGTCGCAGATCGGCCGCTTCGCGCCGCTGATCCAGGCCGGACGCGGCGGCGCGAAGACGGCGGATCGCGCGACGCTGAGCGAGCGGTTGCGCCTGCAGGGCGCGCGCTATTGGGCCGAAGCGCCGGGCCGGCTGTCCTCGGCCCCGGTCGAGGAGGCCGGACGGCTGGAAGCGCGCGCCGTGACGCTGCGCTGCTTCGTGGCGCTGACGCCCGACGGCTATAAGGCCATGCCGGGGGGCCTCGCGCGCGTGGCCGAGCGCGCCGGGGCCGGCGCCTCGATGCAGGCGATCACCCTGCAAAGCGGCGCGATCTCGAAGGACGTGTGGGTGATGAGCGAACGCGCCGTCGCCCCGTTCAGCCTGCTGGAGCATCGCGAAAAGAGGCTGGAGATACGCCGGGTCGCCGACGACATTCCCAGCCGCGCCGCCGACAATCTGTTCTGGCTGGGGCGCTATGCCGAACGCGCCGAAGACATGGTGCGGACGCTGAGGGCCTTGCTGACGCGCATCGGCGAAGTCTCGGGCTTCGCCGGAAACGCCACCGCCGCCGAGGCCGCCGGCCGTCTGCTGGTGCCGATGGAGCAGATATCCCAATCGGCCGCCGAGATGGCTGCGGGCGGCGAGTTCGTCCAGCTGGTGACCGAGCTTCACTCGCTGATCTACGAGCCGCGCAACGGGCACGGCCTGCGTCCCATGCTGCAAAGCGCGATGCGCACCGCCTGGCGCGTGCGCGACCGCCTGTCGCTGGACGCCTGGCGCGCCCTCAACGCGCTCTCGCTGCCCGAGCGCATGGGCGAGATCGACGCGATCATGTCCTCGGCGAGGGGCGATCTGGACGAGCTGATCCGCACCATGGCGGCCTTCGCCGGTCTCGCGAACGAAAACATGACGCGCGGGCCCAACTGGCTGTTCCTGGAGATCGGGCGGCGTATGGAGCGCGCCGTCAACACGACCTGGCTGATCGAGGCCATGCTGGCGACCGGCGACGGCGCGAACGTCATCGACAACGCCGATACCCTGGCGCTGACGCTGGATATCGCGGACAGCTTCATGACATATCGCTCGCGCTATATGGGCGTGTTCGAGGCCGGACCGGTGATCGACCTGCTGGTGCTCGACGAAAGCAATCCCCGCTCGATCGCCTATCAGGTGGCGACGCTGAGAGCCCGGGCCAACGCCCTGCCCCGCGCCACTCCCGGCCAGTCGCGCGGACGCGACCGCGAGATCATCGAGGCGATCCATGCGCGCCTGAAAGGCTTCGACGCCGCGGACCTGACGGCGACCGACGAAAAGGGCGCGCGGCCGGCGCTGCGCGAGCTGGTCGAGATGATCCAGGATCGACTGGCGGACCTGTCGAACGAATACGCCGAAACATGGTTCCGGCTGGTCAGCCGACGCCGCTCCGGCGCTGCGCCGCGCCATCGCGCCGCAGCGGGACTGGACACCGCGTGATGCTCTACCACGTCCGCCACGTCACGACGTACGAATACGCCAAACAGGTGACGGCCTCGCAGCACGTCATGCGCCTGCGGCCGCGCCTCACCGACAATCAGGTCTGCGTTTCGTCAGAGGTCGCCATCGACCCATCGCCCGGCCGCCGCACCGCGCGCGACGACTATTTCGGCAACCGCATGGAGCTGGTCACGCTGGACGACGCGCACGACAAGCTGGTGATCGACGCGCGCAGCATCGTGCGCGTCTCGCGCCGCCGGCCGCGCGACATCGAGATGACGGCCGCCTGGGATACGATCGGCGACGCGCTGTCGATGGCCCGGCACGATCCCGAGATCGAAGCGGCGCAGTTCATGTTCGACACGCCGCTGACCCGCGCCGAACGCGATCTTCTGCGATACGCCGAGGAAGACTTCACGCCCGGCCGTCCCGTGGCGCTGGCCGCCCGCGACCTGATGCACCGCGTGCGCCGCGACATCAAATACGTGCCCGGCGTCACCGACGCCTCGACGCCGGTCGACAAGGTGTTCGAACTGGAAGCCGGCGTCTGCCAGGACCAGAGCCACGTGATGCTGGCCGTGCTGCGGGCCCGCGGGCTCGCCGCCCGCTATGTCAGCGGCTATCTGATGACCCGCCCGCCGCCGGGCCGGCCCAAGCTCCAGGGCGCCGACCAGAGCCATGCCTGGGTCAGCGTCTGGTGCCCGCCGCTCGGCTGGATCGACTTCGATCCGACCAACGGCATCCTGCCCGACGACGAGCACATCACGCTCGCCTATGGCCGCGACTATTCCGACATTTCGCCCATCAGCGGCATCATGCTCGGCGGCGGCGAGCACGAGGTGGAGGTCGGCGTCGACGTCGCCCCTGTGGAAGAAGCGCACGCCGCCTGAACTCAGGCGACGTCCTCGACCTTCAGCGAGCGGGCGCGGCCGGCCGGGTCGGTCCAGTCGATCGCCTCGCCCCGCTTCATGCCGATCAACGCCGCACCGACCGGCGTGAGAACCGATATCCGCATGGAATCGATATCGGCTTCGGGCGGATAGACCAGCGTGACGGTCTGCTGCGCGCCGCCGTCTGCGCGATAGGTGACTTTCGATCCCATGCGCACGATGCCGGCCGGCACCGCATCGTCGGCGACGATGTCGGCGCGATCAAGTTCGGTCAGCAAAGCCTCGGCCGCTTCGACCTCGCGGCGCGCAGCCGGTTCGGCGATGGCCACGAGACGATCATGGTCGGCGGCCGAGATGATGATGGGCGGAAGATGCGATTTCATGTGGAAACCCCGGGGTTCGGACGCGTCGTCCGGAATGTGTGGGCGTAAACGGGTGGAAGACGGATCAGGCGCAGAATGGCGATGCAGGAACGCTGTCGCGTGATATCAGGCCCCGTATCCGGAGCCTGCGCCGGACCGAGGGCTAATGGCCCGCGATGGGATGAACCCTGCGGGCCGGGGACAGGAATGTCAGCCGGACAGTCATGCTTCAAAGATGGCCTGCCTGCGGGCAAAGTCAAGAAATCACGCGCAACGGCTTGATTTCCGGTCATCGCCGCGCAGATTGCCCCGACAAGGGAGAGTTCCGCGATGTGGATCAAGACGGTCGATCTTCTCGATGGCCCGGCCGAGGACAAGCTGCACGCGGGCGCCTTCGCGGAACTCGCCGCGATCACGCCCGCCAACGACGACGAGCGCTTCGCCCGCGCCGCCGCGCTGGTTCAGCTTGGCCGCTTCGACGAGGCGCGCGGCGATCTTGAACAGCTGGCCGCCGAGCCGCGCCTGGCCGCCGCCGCCGCGCTGGAGCTTGCGGCCTGCCAGCTTCGCAAGATCGGCGGCGAAGCCGAGGTCCTGAAACTGGTCGAGCCGGTGATCGAAAGCGGCGGCGCCGAAGCGGCGGCGCGCCCCCGCGCGCTGCATCTGCGGGCGCTCGTCGAGATGCGCCGCGTCGACATGCAGGGCGCGGTGAAGGATCTGCTGGCCGCCGCCGACGGCTATCACGAGCTGGAATCTGTTCCAGGGTCGGCGCAGGTCAACGATTCCCTCGGCACCGTCTATGCCGCGCTCGGCCAGGTCGATCAGGCGCTCGCCGCCTATGCCCGTTCGCTGGCCGACAAGACCGTGCTGGGCGACCGCCAGGGCGTCGCGATCACGCTGGGCAATCTGGGCCGCCTCGCCTTTCAGTCCGGCCGCTTTGGCGACGCCCTGCACTATTTCAACAACGACATCACGCTGGCCCGCCAGTTGGGCGACGTGCGCGGCGAAGCCAAGCTGATGAACGATATCGGCCGGGTCTTTGCGGCCGAGGGCAAGACGACCGAGGCGCTCGCCAAGCTGGAGAAGGGCCTGTCGCTGGCGCGGGCGCACGGCCTTGCGGGCATCGCCTTCTTCTGCCTCAAGGACAAGGCCGACACGCTGGCCGGAATGGGCGACACCAAAGGCACGATGGCCGTGCTCAGCGAAGCGCGCGCGCTGCTGCCGGAGCGTGGCGCTGACTTCGAGAAGCTGCTGCTCGACCTCGTCGAGGCCGAGGCGCTGAAGGACGAAGACGGCGCGCGCGCCCTCGATCTGGCCGAAGGCGCGCTGCAGCAGCTGACCTATATGGACCTGCCGGACATCGAGATTCAGGCGCGCCTGCTGGTCTCCGATCTCTATCGCGCACAGGGGCGCAGCGGCGACGCCTCGGCGGCGCTGCTGCTGGCCGTCAAGCGATGCCGCGCCCGCGGTCTAACGCGCTATCTGCGCACGCTGTCGGAAGCCATGGCGCGCTACGGCGTCGAGGAAGGCGTTTCGGAGGAATCCGGCCGCGCCATCGGCTGGCGGCCCGACGAGGCGCTCTCAGGCTATTTCATCCGCAAGGAGCTGGGCTCAGGGGCGTTCGGCACGGTCTATCGCGCCCACGATCTGCAACGCGGCCGGGACGTGGCGCTGAAGCTGCTGCAGATCGACGCCGTCTATGATCGCGCCACGCGCGAAACATTCCTCGACTCGCTGCGTCTAGAGATCGAAGCCGCAGCGCGCGCCCGGCATCCCGGCGTGGCCGAGGTCTACGCCATCGGCCGCGACGCCATGGCCAATCCCTATATCGTCCAGCAATTCGTCAACGGCCGGCAACTGCGCGCCGTGTTCACCGAAGGCTCGGTGAAATCGCTCGACCGGATCGCGCACTACATGGCGCTGATCTGCCACGCGATCGGCGCGTTGCACCGGGGCGGCGTCGTACACCGCGACATCAAGCCCGAGAACATCGTCATGACCGACGCAGGAGCGCCTGTGGTCATCGACTTCGGCATCGCCCATGTCGCGGGGCTGGTCCTGCCGGGTTTTCAGGGCGGGGCCGGCACGCGCGGATACGCGCCGCCGGAGCAGGCCAGCGTGCAGACACCGGAACCCACGCTCGACGTCTATCCGCTGGGCGTCATGGCCTGGGAATGGTTCTCGGGCGACCGCCCCGAGAAAGGCCGCGACTCGGTGCCCGACCCTGCCCCGAAGAAGAAAAGCTGGTTCGGCGGAGGCGGCGGCGACGACAGCCACACCCCGGCGCAGCAAGCCTTCCTAACGCTGGTCCGCGAAATGCTGGCGCCGGCCGCCGAGCGGCTCGCCGATGTGGAGGCCGCCGCGCGCCGCTTCGAGCAGATACGGGACGCCGCCGAGGCCGAACGGGCGGCCAAGGGCTGACCGGCGCTATTTCGCCGGCATCGGCCCTTCATAGACGGTCAGCTTGATCTTGCCCGGCGGCCGGGCGTCCTGCCCTGCCGGCCCGCCATAATCGTCGAACACCACGACCTTGATCGGCAGTTCGCCATCGTACCAGATCGTGAAGGCCGAGAAGAACGACCCGCGCGCGCCGACGGCGAAGAGCGAGTCGTCCTCCTGGACGAAGATCGACATGCCGATATTGCGGCCGTCGAGCGCCTGCGCGAGGAACAGATAGATCCCGCCGACCGGCGGATTGAACGCGAACACCCTGGCGCGCCGGCCTTCGACCAGCGCGACGGTCTCGGCCATTTCGGCCTCTTCTTCTGCCCAGACACGGACCTTGTCCATGCCGCCGACATCCGCCGCCAGCCAGGTGACGAGATCCTTTACGATCGCTTCGGCCGATTTCGAGAAGCGGGCTTCGGCCGCCGCCCATTGAGGCCGATAGACCTTGTTCAGACGCTCGGCCGCGCGGCCTTCCATCAACTCGACCAGCATATCGGCGCGCTGGGCGTAGTTGATGTTGCCGGCCGACGGCACACGTTCGTAGTCGTTCTCGCCGGGGCCGACCTGAATGAAGATGTAGTTGCCCGAATTGTGCAGCCCGACGACGTCGCCATTCGCGTTGAACATCGCGCTGCCCGACGATCCACCGGCCCCGGCCGCCGTGTGCTGGATGAACTGGCGGTCGGCCGCTTCGTCGGCGGCCAGGAAGAACGACGTCATCGCGGCGATCGCGCCGGCGTTCGAGTTGGGCTCGGGACGGGTCACGTCGGTGCCGAGCACGCGTTCGGAGGGGTAGCCGATCTGAAGCAGCGGCTGGCCGGCTTTCATCGCCTCCATCTCCTGCTGGGTGGCGATCTTCAACGGTTCGCCCAGCTGCTGCGGGTTCTCCACCGTCATGATTGCGACGTCATAGGCGATCGGCAGCGCGGCGCGGCGAAGCGCGCCGGAGCGCATCTTCTGATAGGCCGCATCGGCCCACTCCATCCACGCATCATAGGCGGGATGCTTGGCGATGCCCGTGACGACGAAGCGGCGATAGTCGGGCGCCTTTGGCTCGATGACGATCAGGCGTCCGCCGCCCCATTCCGGGGTCTTGGCCTTGTCGAACAGCTCGGCCACGTGGGCGTTGGTCGCCAGCACCTTCGTGCCGTCGGGCATCCGGGCGACCCAGGCCGTGCCCATGCTGTCGAGCGTGCCGGAAGGCAGCTCGATCGCCACCTGATAGACCGAGCCCTTCACCCTTTCGATGGTCGCTGTGAAATCGCGCGGCGCGCCCATCGACGCGATCTGCTCCTTGATACCGGGAATCTGCTCTTTCAGGCTCGCGACCTCCTGCTGGGCCTGCGCCGCCTGTTCGCCCGCCTGACGGGCGGCCGCATCGCTGGCCGCGACCTGCTCCTGCGTGCCTTGAAGCAGGAAATAGCCGCCCGCCGCCGCCGCGATCAGCGCCGCCGCGACGACGCCAAGCGTGCGCGTGGTGCGGCGATCGCGCGTTTCGCCCTTGTTCAGCGCGCTCGCGACGTCGTCCGCCGCGCCCAGGATTTCCGTCTTGAGCTGGTTCGAGCCATAGGCGTCGGTCCGCTCGATCTTCAACCGGGGTCCGTTCGGGCCAGACAACTGAATCTCGGCGATGCGCGGCAGGTCCTGCCCGTCGAAGACCGGTCGGCCGTTCAGGAAGACGGGCTTCTCGCGATTGATGATGAATTTGTAGCCGCCATATTCCTTGCGCAGACCGAAATGCTGGTGGCTGACGAGCGTGAGATCTTCCGGAAACGGAATGTCGGCATCCAGGCCGCGCCCGAACCGGACCTCGCTCTTGCTGTCTTCGATGTCGATGTCGCGGCCGGCATAGGCGCCGTTCGTGTAGCGGATTTTCAAAGGCATGCTGCGAATTCCTGAACAGGCCGGCACACTAGGACAGCGACGCGACCGTGGCCAAGTTTCGACGGCGGGCCTGCGTCAGCGCGTCTCAGGCGGCTCTGCCGAACCGAGGCGGCGCTGCATGAAGACGAGCGTCAGCCAGCGCCCGAATTTCGCGCCGACCTCGGGCATGCGCCCGGTTTCGGCGAAGCCGAGGGCACGGTGCAGCGCCAGCGACGCTGCGTTGTCGGCGTCGATTCCGCCCACCATCACATGCAGCCCCGCGTCGGCCGCCCGGGCGATCAGCGCCTCCATCAGGGCCCTGCCGATCCCCCGCCGCTGCGCCTCGGGCGCGACATAGACCGAGTGTTCGACGGTGTGGCGATAGCCTGGAAAGCTGCGGAACGAGCCATACGAGCCGAAGCCGACGACCGACCCGCCCGTCACGGCGACCAGAACAGGGAAGCCCGCCGCACGGCGTTCCGCCATCCATGCGGCGCGCCCCGGCGCATCGGTCTCCACCGTGCTGAAGACGGCGGTGGTATGGCGCACGGCATGG
Source organism: uncultured Flavobacteriaceae bacterium (assembly GCA_964493795.1). GTDB lineage: Bacteria > Pseudomonadota > Alphaproteobacteria > Micropepsales > Micropepsaceae > JADZAI01. The sequence continues at coordinate 27,066 of CAZBPO010000005.1, read as the reverse complement.
TTGAAGATGTCGGCGATGGCGACGAGGTCGTCAGACGTGGCGTCGCGCACGAGCATGGGGCGATTTTTGGCGATCAGGGGCCGAAAGCAAGAGGCCCGGCGTCACCGCCGGGCCTCTCGGCTCTTCTCGTCGTCGATCAGGCCGGTTTGCCGCGATAGACCCAGATCTTGACCTTGCCCGGGTTCTCGACCGGCGCGGCCGGCGGCGCGGTGGGAGTCGGCGTCGGCGTGGGTTCGGCGCCTTCCTCTGGCGCCGTCGGCGCCGGCGCGGGGTTGGCCGGCACCGACGGGATCGCCGGCGACGTCAGGTCGGTCACCACCGCATAAAGCTTGCCGGCCGTCTGACGGCCCGTCACCACGAACGAGTACGGGGTCAGGTTCACGCCGCTGTCGAGATACTGGATCGTGCCGTCGGGCAGCACGTCGTACAGCGACGTCTGGATGATGCGCTTGTCGAGCGAGGCGCCGGCCACGACATAGATGCCGGGTTCGGTGATCTCGATCTCGGCGCCGGCCCCGAGGCGGTTGTCGAGCCACGGCACGGGCGTGTCCATGGTGGCTTCGACCTCGGCCACCTTCACCACGTTCTTCTGGTCGCCCATCTCCTGGCCGAACAGCTGGACGAGGTCGGCGATGAAGACTTCGGGCGTCTTCGTCAGGTCGTTCTCGGCCTTGTCGAACGAGGCAAGATATTCCGGCATCAGCGCGTCGACCTTGCCCTCGGCGAGGTCGAGCAGCATGTCGGCGCGCTGGGCATAGTTCACGAGCGCGCCCGAAGGCTGACGCCGCGTGCCGCCGTCCGGCGTCTGGTAGATGATGATGTTGCCGGCGTTCAGGAACGCGACGACCTCACCCTTGGTGTTGAACATCGGGCTGCCCGACGCGCCGCCGGTGGCGGGCACCGAATGCTGCACCAGAAGGTCATGCTTGGCGCTCTCGCGCGACAGGAAGAACGTCGTCACCGAGGTGACGATGCCGGTCTGCGAGGTCGGTTCGGGGCGGGCGCTGTCGGTGCCCTTGAGCTGCTCCATCGGATAGCCGATCAGGACGAGCTGTTCGCCCGCCTTCAGGTTCTCCACTTCCTCGCGCGAGGCGTAGGTCAGCGGCGTGCCCAGCTTTTCCGGCTCGTCGACATAAAGCAGCGCCACGTCGAAGCCGGGCACGAACTCCATGCGGGCGGCGGACAACGTCTGCGCCTTGATGAAGTACTTTTCCTGCCAGGCGTTGAACGCGTCATAACCCGGGTGCTTCTGCACGCGGTTGACGGTCAGCGCCGTGTAGTCCGGGCCTTTGGGCTGCACGACCACCAGCTTGGAGCCGGCCAGACGCGGTTCGTTGGCGATGTCGTTGAATATGTCGGCGACGTGGCTGTTCGTCGCCAGCGCCTTGGTGCCGTCGGGAAGCTGGACCACCGAAGCGGTGCCGCCGCCCATGCGCGAGCCGGAAGGCAGCTGGATCGAGACCAGATAGACCGATTCCTTGTTGCGCTCGATGATCGCCGCAAGGTTGGCGGGGTTCGCGCCGGCCGCCGCGGCGGCCTGGGCTTTGATTTCAGGCAGGTCCTTGGAGATCGAGACGATCTGCTGCTTGATGTCGGCGACATCGCCGCCGATCGTCACAACATCGTCCTGCAGGCCCTTGGTGATGAAATAGCCGCCGGCCGCCAGCACCGCGACCAGCGCGCCGACGCCCGCCACCAGACCCAGCGTGCGGTTGCCCCGCGTCGACGTGTCGCGGACGACCTCGGTCAAATCCTTCTGGGGCTTAAGGATTTCGGTCTTGATCTGGTTCGAGGGACCACCCTCGGTGCGCTCGATGCGCAGTTTCGGACCGGTCGGGCCGGAGAGCTGGACTTCGGCCGTTTTCGGCAGGTCCTGATCGTCATAGACGGGGCGACCGTTGAGAAAGACCGGTTTTTCGCGGTTGATGACGAACTTGTAGCCGCCGAGCTCGCGACGCAGCGCGAAATGGTCGCGGCTGACGATCGCCATATCCTCGGGAAATCCGACGTCGCAGTCCACGCCGCGACCGAACTTCACCTCGGTCGTGGTTTCGTCGATCGTCACTTCCCGGCCCGGATAGGGCTGGCCCAAAAACTTGATCACAAGGCCCATAATGAACTCCCCAAATGGCCGGCACGCCCCCGAGCCGGGTGGGGGGTTTAGCACGGGAAGCCATTCTGTGCAGCCCGGTTTTGGGCCTTTGGACTAACGGGCGCGGACCGGGGCCCGATAGATGCGGACCCGAACCTTGCCGGGCTCGGCCGAAACCGGGCTGCCCCTGGCGCTGGCGATGTCGATCACCGCCCAAAGCACCTTGGGCAGGCGCGCCTCGGCATTGTTGAGGATGGCGTGGCTGACATAGGCGAAGTTCGGCCCGCCCGCCACGACCCGCTGAAGGGCGTCGAGCAGCGCGACGGTGATCGGGCGGCCGTCTGCGGACATCGCCACCACCATATAGGCCGTGCCCGGCTGGAGGACGAGTTCGCGCGCGCCGTAACGGCCAGCCTCGGTCTCAGGCAGCGCCTGGTCGAGGGCGATCTCGGCATCCACCACCAGTTCGGCGGCCTTGGGATCGCCGGCGATCTGCGATCCGAACATCATCGTGATGTCGGCCAGATACTCGTCGGGCGATTTGGCGTAGCGCGCCTCGGCGTCCGCCATCTGCGCCCGATAGCCGGCGACTTTGTCGGCGGCGCTGCCGTCCAGCATGTCTAGCAGAAGATCGGCGCGCATGGCGTAGTTCACCATGGCGGCGCTGGGCATCCGCGCGCCGTCTTTGGCGACGTCAGCGACGTTGCCCGAATTCAGGAAGCCGACCACTTCGCCTTCCGCATTGAACATCGGGCTGCCGGACGCCCCGCCCGCCGCCGGGACCGAATGCTGGATCAGGTGGTCGTCCTCGTCCGCACCGCGATAGAGGTAGAACGTCGTCATCGCGGTGATGATGCCGGTCTGCGAGGTCGGCTCCGGCCGGCGCTCGTCGGTGCCGCGCACCCCCTCCATCGCATAGCCGATCAGAACCAGCGGATCGCCCGACCGCACGGCGTTGATCGTGTCGCGCGAGGCGTAGCTCAGCGGTTCGCCCAGCTTCGTCGGATCGGCCACGAACATCAGCCCGACGTCATATCCGGTCACCGGCCGTATCGACTGCCCCGCCATCGCAAGGCCCATCGCGACCATCTTCGCAACCCACTGGCGATGCACCTGATAGGCGGGATGCATGACCGCGCCGGTGATCTCGACCTCGGGATAGTCGGGCGCCTTGGGCTGGACGGCGACGACCTTCATGCCCGCCATGCCAGGATCGGCCCGGGCCTGAAGAAACATCTCGGCCACGTGCGCGTTCGTCGCCAACACCTTGGTCCCGTTGGGCATCTGCACCACCGATGCCGTGCCGGAGCCGGCGACCGCGCCGCCCGGCAGCCTCAGCTGGATCTGATAGACGCTCTCCTTGTGCGCGGCGACGATCGCCGCCATGTCGATCCGCCCCGACGCGGCGACGATCGTCTTCGCGGCCTGCTGCGCCAGGGCCGGGATTTCGGTTTTGATGTTGCCGATGTCGCGGCTGAGCAGAAGATAGCCGCCCGTCACCGCCGCCGCAGCCACCGCCACCACGCCGAGCCAGGCGGCCAGCCGCCGTCCGCCGGCTTTCGTCTCGGCGGCGAAATCGCCGATATCCTTGCCCCGCCGGACCACCCGGGTCTTGGGCAGGCTGGCCGTCTCTTCGCCGATCTGCTCGATCCTCAGGCGGGGGCCGTCCGGTCCCGACAATTGTATCTCGGTGACGGCGTCGAGCTCTTCGCCGTCCAGCACCGGCCGACCCCGGCTGAACACCGGAAGCGCGCGCGAGATGACGAACTTGTAGGCGCCGACCTCGCGCCGCAGCCGGAAATGATCGCGGCTGACGATATCGAGTTCGATGGGAAAGCCAACATCGGCGTCGGCGGCGCGGCCGAAGGTCACCTCGTCCTGGTCGTCGGGAATGACGATCTCGCGCCCCGCGTGAGGCTGCGACACATATTTGATGACGAGCGCCATAGCTTTCACCTCGCGCGAAGCTGCCGGTTCGTGAACGTCACGAGCCGCCGCCGGGGTCGGCCTGGTAGATGAAGATCTTGACCTTTCCCGGCTGGACCGGCGTGTCGCCAAGCGAGCTGAGATCCACGGCTGCGAACAGCAGATCGGCCTGCGCTTCCTTGCGATTGTCGAACAGCAGGAACGAGACATAGCTGGAGTTCGGCCCGGCGAGCACCAGCTTCTGGCTCTTGTCGAGCCCGATCAGCGCGATCGGCCGCTGGTCTTCGGAAATCGCGATCACCAGATAGCCGAGCTTCCGGTCGAGCTGCATCGTGCGGGCCGCATAGAGCCCGTGCGGCGCGTCGGGCAGCTTCTGCGACATCGAGACCTCGAACGTGTCGATCTGCTTGACGCCCTTCTGGTTGCCCATCCGCATCCCGAGAAGGGCGACCAGGTCCGCGATGATCTGGTCCGGTTCCTTGGTCAGGCGCGCTTCGGCGTCGGCCATCTGCTTGAGATAGATCGGCATCTTCGCTTCGGCCTGGCCGTCGATCAGGTCGAGCAGCAGGTCGGCGCGCTGGGCGTAATTGACGAGCGCCGCGCTGGTCATGCGCGCGCCGTCCTTGGCGATATCGGCGACATTGACGGCGTTGATCAGCGCCACGACTTCGCCGTCGGCGTTGAACATCGGGCTGCCCGAAGCGCCGCCCGCCGCCGGAACGGAATGCTGCACCAGCAGATCTTCCTCGTCGCCGGCCTTGTAGAGATAGAAGGGCGTCATCGAGGTGATGACGCCGGCCTGCGATGTCGGTTCGGGCCGCTTTGCGTCGGTGCCGCGCAAGCCTTCGCCGGCATAGCCGACGAGCAGCAGCGGGTCGCCGGTCTTCAGCGCCTTGATCTTGTCGAGGCTGGCATAGGCCAGCGGCTCGGCGAGCTGCGAGGGGTCCGCCACATACATCAGCGCGACGTCGTAGCCCAGCATCGGCTTCACGTCGTGCGCCGCCTTGGCGAAGACCTTGCGCAGGATGCGTTCGTTGGTCTGGTTCGACGGCTTCCAGGCCGGGTGAATCTTGACGCCTGTGACCTCAAGCTGGGGATAGTCGGGGCCTTTGGGCTGCACGACGACCACCTTCATTCCGGCCTTGGCCGGGTCGGTCCTGACCTCGTCGAACATCTCGGCGACATGCGCGTTGGTGGCGAGCGCCTTGGTGCCGTCAGGCAGCCGCACGACCGACGCCGTTCCGGTGCCGACCACCGTGCCGGTCGGGAGCTGCAACTGGACGTGATAGACGCTTTCCTTGGCCTTCGCGATGATCGAGGCGGCGTTGATGCGCCCGGACGCGAGCGCGTTCGCCTTGGCCATCTGCTCGGACAGCGAGGGAATTTCCGCCTGCAGCGCGCTGACGTCCTGGCGCAGCAGAAAATATCCGCCCGCCACCGCCGCCACCAGAAGCGTAACCGCGCCGAGCCAGCGCCCCATCCGCTTGCGCCCGCGAACCGTGCTTTCGGCGAAGTCGCCGATATCCTGCCCGCCTTTGAGGACCTTGGTCTTGGGGATATTCGAAGCCGCCTCGCTCACCCGCTCGATGCGAAGGCGGGGGCCGGTCGGCCCCGAAAGCTGGATCTCCGCGACGTCGTCCAGCTCTTCCCCGTCCAGCAGCGCGCGGCCCCGGCTATAGACGGGATGGTCGCGCGAGATCACGAATTTGTAGCCGCCCAGCTCTTTGCGGAGCCGGAAATGGTCGCGGCTGACGATGTCGAGCTCGGCGGGAAAGCCGACATCCGCGTCGACGGCCCGGCCGAAGCGCACCTCATCGACATCGTCTCCGATCGTCACTTCCGCGCCGGCATGCGGCTGCGAAACATATTTGATCACCAACGCCATGCGCCCGCCCCCTCG
>CAZBPO010000005.1:14777-21138 GCA_964493795.1 uncultured Flavobacteriaceae bacterium | reverse complement strand
CATGACGTAGGCCCTGCGACAATGAGTCAGCCGCGCCCGGCGCGCCATGGCCCGAACAGGGGACTAGACCTCGCCCGCGCCCTCGCTGGACTTGGCCGCTGGCCTTCGTATGTTCGGCGAAATGGAGACATCGGGTTCCGATATCATTCTCGACCAGGTGCGCCGCCTCGTCGCCATACCGGCCGCCGCGGCGCCCGAGGGCGTGATCTTCTATTGCGCCCGGATGCTCGACGGCATCTGCGCCGGGCTGGTCGCCAAGCTGGGGCAAAAGCCCTCGCCCAACATCTTCTCCAACCTGATGACGGTGGAGGCGCTGCGCCTCATCGACAACATCTCCAAGGAGCTGGCCCATACGCTGCGGCGCATGGGCAACGTGGTCCGCCACAGCCTCGCAAACGCCTCGATCGACGACGTCAAGCTGGCCATCGTGCTGACCCGCGAGATCATCGACTGGTTCGAGGCGCTTGAGGCCGGTACCCAGTTCGGCACGGCGCGGGCCGCCCTCAACGCGCATATCGACCCCGAATGGGGGGTCGTTGGCGTGGTCGAACTGATCTCGCGCGTCGAGACAGGCGATCACAGCGCGATCGAGGCGCTGGTCCGGCGGCGCGACGATATTCTCTCGTCGCGCTTTCTCGCCTCGCTCTGCGCCGAGGCGTTGATCGCCTGCGGGCGGCCGCGCGACGCGGAAGACATTCTCGCCGCCTGCGCCCATGCGTTCGGCTCAGACCAGCGCCACCAGCAGCTGTCGGCCCTCGTCCTGTCACGCACCGGCCGCCTCGCCGAGGCGGTGAAGGCGGCCGACGCGCTGCGCAAACGCTATCCCGACGACGATGAAACGGCGGGGATCGCGGGCGGCATCTACAAGCGCCGGTGGGATCGCGACCCCACCCAGACCGCCGCGCTGAAGCTCGCCCACGACCTCTATTACAAGCAGTGGGAGAAGGGGAAAAAGATCAACGCCTATCTGGGCGTGAACGCCGCCTCGACATCCGTCTATCTCGGCGACATCGAACGGGCGCGCGCCATCGCGGCCGAGGTCGTCGCAGCGATGGCCCGGCGCGACGCAGCGCTGAAAGTCGCAGGCCTGCAACCGCAGGATGGCGGCCTGTCGGCCTATTACGACGAGGTCAGCCGCGCCGAGGCCATGCTGGTCGCCGGCGACGCCGGCGCGGCCCGCGCCACATATGACGGCGCGTTCCGCACCTACCCCCAGTATTCCGGCACGATCAAGGGCGCCAAGGCGCAGGCGATCAAGGTCGCCGCGCTCTCGGCCACGACCGATTTCGAGCCCTGGCCGATGGCGATCGGCATAACGGGGCACCGCCCGCAAAAGCTCAATCTCTCGGCCCTCGACCGCATCGCCGCCGATATCGGCCAGGTTTTCGACGAGACCGCCGCCACAGCCGGCAGGCGCAAGATCATCTGCGTGACGTCGCTGGCCGAGGGCGCAGACACGATCGCCGCGCAGGCGGCGCTGGAGCGCGGCTGGAGCCTGGTCGCGCCGTTACCCTTCCCGCCCGAGCTGTATGCGCTCGACTTCGCCGAAGGCCCACCGCGCGACACGTTCCATGCGCTGCTGGCCAAGGCTGAGCATTTCGTCTGCCGGCCCGACCGCATTGACGACGTGGCGGGCTATCAGGCCGCGAGCGCCGCGATGCTCGATCTCTCCGACACGCTCGTCGCCGTCTGGGACGGCGCCCCGACCGACGCGCTGGGGGGCGCCTACGATACGCTGCGCCAGGCGCTCAAGCGCGGCATCCCTGTCGTCCGGGTCGATGCGCGGGCGGAAGCCCCGCCCGCGCCGCTTCAGGATTAGCTCGCAGGTTTCCAGTTCGCGATGCGCGCCGCCACCTCGGCCACTTCAGCGCTTTTGCCCTGTCGGATGAGATAGCGCGAGATCGAAGCCCGGCGTGCGAACAGGAAATTCGAGCGCAACCGCTCGGCGTCGATCAGGCCCTCGATCTCAAGCTGGCGCGCGGCGAGGCCGTAATAGTAGAGCGCCTCCAGTTCGTTCCGCTCCAGCCCGGCTTCGCCGTACTCGTACTTCTGAGCCAGAGTAAAGGACGACCAGAACGATCCCTTGTTAGCAGTGTCGATAAACAGCGCCACCGCTGCAGCCTCGTCGACCGCGATGATCTCGGCTTCGTCGCTCGCCTTGCGCCCGTTGATCATAGCATCAGCCAGCAGATTACCGGCATCGACAATGCCCAACTCCCAAGCCTTTCGGACCAGCTCGTATCCGCGTCGAACCTCTTCGTCGGTGGGGTTGTCTTTCCACGAGCTCAGCCAGAAGCCGTAATAGTAGATGGCGCCCGGATAGTTCGCCTGAATCGCCAGTTCGAGCTCCTTGTCGCCCTCCTCGTTCTTGCCGCCGATCAGCAGCGCGCGTCCCAGCTGAAGGCGCAGGCGCGGATCGTCGGGCGTCTCCGCGAGGGCGCGCCGGCAGGCGACTTCGGCGTCGGCGGCGACGATCTCGGCATTGCTGACGCCCGGCGCGAGGCGCTGCGGATCGGACGGAAACGCCGCAAGCCGGTGGCAATCGCCGGCCGTCGGATCGAAATGCCGCAGATCCTTGTCTTCGGGCAGGAAGTTGTCGCGTCGATCCGTGGCCGAGAGCGGCTTGGACACGGTGATCGGCGCCCAGGTCATCATCTCCTTCAACAGCTTTCCGCCATCGGCCTGAAGCTGAGACAGCAGGATGGGACCGGAAGTCGGCGTGTTGGCGTTATTCTTTTCCGGCAACCGCCACAGATAGAGGCGGAAATCGTCGCCGCCCACGGCCAACGTCTTTCCATCGGGACTGAAGACGGCGGAACGGTAAGGCTTTTCAGGGCCTTTGAACGTCAACAGTTCCGCGCCCGTATAGGCGTCCCAGACTCGCGCCGTGGCGTCGAAGCCGGCCGAGGCGATGCGCTGGCCGTCAGCGCTGAACGAGGCCCAGATCACGATGTCGTCGTGTCCGGAGAGCAAAAGCTCGGCCTCGCCTGTCTCCACGTTATAGACGCGGATGGTGCGGTCGCTCGAGGCCGTCACCAGGCGTTTGGAGTCGGGCGAGAAATTGACCGTATTGATCTGGCTCTTGTCCTCGCGCTGTTCGAACAGCAACTCGCCTGACGCGAACTCCCAGACGAATACCCGCCCATCCGATGCGCCGGTCGCGACCTTGGTGCCATCCGGGCTGACCGCCATGGTGAACAGGAAGGCCTTCGGCGCGGCGAACGCCCGCACCTCACGCCCGCCGGTCGCGCTGAAATCGAAGACGCTGATCCCGCCATAGCGGGCGACGAGCGCGTATCTGGAGTCCGGCGTCACCTCGACCCATTGCGACATATAGTCGTCCGGCAATTGCCCGATCACCCGGACAGGCGCGCCGGTCGATGCGCGCCACAGCCGCACGCGGCCAAGATTATCGCCCGTCAGAATCCCCGTGCCATCAGGCGTGAACACCGCGTTGTTGATGGACGCGGCGCCCGGGAGCGTATCGTCCGACCCGGGCAGGCTGAATGCCGGATGGCCGAACTCGACGTCCGAAAGCACCACCTTTGCGCCGCCGCCCTCATTCGACGTCGTCAGCAGGAATTGCCCGTCAGGGCTCCACGCGACGGAATTGAGATTCCATTCATGCACCTGACGCGCGCTTTGCGGGGTGAGCGCCTCCACCGCATAGACGACCACCGAGCCGTCGTCGTAATTGGCGAGCACATATTCGCCGTCGGCGCTGAGCCCGATCTCGTTGACCATGCGCGACGAACGGAACACACGCAGCGTCGCCCCGGACGAATAGTCCCAAAGCCGCAACGTGTTATCGCCGGCGGCGGTCAGAATGCGTTTGCCGTCGGCCGACAACGCCAGACTGCGGGCATCGAACGTATGGCCGCTAAGTGTGCGCGCCGGTTTGAAATCCTGCGACGAGGCGATGAAGACGTTCTTGCCGACGGTCATGACGACATTCCGGCCGTCAGGCGTGTAGAGCAGCGTGTAGAGATAATCGGCGCCGATCTTGATATCGCCGATCTGGGTGCCCGCGGCATCGTAGATCGTGGCGATGCCGCCGCCGATCAGGACCACCTGCGAGCCATTGGGCGAGATCGTGATATCGCTGATCTCGATCGGGTAATCCGCCGAGCCGTGCGGAACGGTCACGCGCGGGGTGTGGGTCGCCATATCCCAGATGACCGCATGACCGCTGCTATCCACGGTGACGGCGATCGACAGATTGTCCGCAATGGCGGCGTTGATGATTCGCGTCGACTGGCCCGACGCGGCGGAGGTGATCGACTGATCCGACGTCCTGATGAAGTGGACGCCGCCGTTGGCGTCGGCCACCAGAACCTCGCGCCCCTGCGCGTCGATCGTGACGATCGCCGGCTCGGCCGGGAAGTTCACCTTGTTGCCGATACCCTCCAGCGTTTCCGCGCTGAACAGGTCGCCGGAATTGTCATCATAGGTGAGGTAAAGATACTTGCCCGCCTTGTCCCACGTCGCGTCGATCACCCATCCGCCGCTGCGGCCCCACAGCGCGCGCTCGGTGCCGAAGAACGTGTTCCAGACGATCAGGCGGCCTGAGCTGAACGTGTAGAGATTGCCAGCGTCGGCGGCGAAGTCGACGCCGCTGATCTCAGCCAGAGAGTCGGCGATCACAGAGACGATGGTGTCCGTCGACGCCGCGTGCTGCAGCGCCGACAGCGAGGCCTGCGGCAATTCCCGCCCGGTCTCCTGGGCGATGCGAACGGATTCAACCGCCAGCGCCAAAGCAAGTTCCGAGTTACCGGCTTTCGACGCCGACGTCGCCTGCTTGGCGACCAGACGCGCACTGCCGATCTGGGTTTCCAGCAATTGATCTTCGGCGCGAACCTCGGCCGCCTTGGCGCGCTCGCTTTCGCCCTGGGCGATCAGCGTCTGCTCCTGTGCGCGATCGCTCGCCTGCTGCGCGAAAAAGCCCAGAACGGCCGCGCCGGCGGCGAGAACGGCCATTACGGCTGCGATGCCAGTCATGATGCGGAACGAACGCCGACGCCTGTTATTGGCGGCCTTGCGGCTCTCGGCGATGTAGTCCTTGAGCGATTGCGGCAGTTCGTCGTCCCATTTGCCGACGAGATCCTTGCCCTCCTCCAGCGCCAGGCCGTCGAGCAGACGCGCCGCCTTCTCGGCCGGCGGCGCGGCGCGCCACAGCGCCTCGTCCTCTTCCAGACGCGCACGGGTCTCGAGGTCGCGGCGGTCGCGATTGATCTGTTCGCGCGCCCGCGCCCAGTGATTGATCAACGCCTCGTGCGCGACGCGCACGCGGCCTTCGCCGCCGTCGCCATCCGCGATCAGCAAGCGCGCGGCTGGGTCGAGGAACGCATCGACCAGCGCGCGGCGAGGCGAGCCGACAGGAAAGGCGCTGAGCGGGGCCATGCGCGCGGTGGCGTTCTGGTCGCGGTCTCCATCGACCGTGACGATGGCCCGCAGCACCGAAGGCAGCGCCGCCTGGACGTCGGAAGGCTGGGCGGCGAGAATTTCGTCGGCGCGCGTCGCGATCGCGCCCTTGATGCCACCAAGCGCCTGATAGCTGTCATAGGTGAGGACGCCGCCACGCGCCTTTTCGACGTCAGTCTTGTACAGCGCGTCCAGCACGAACGACACGAGCGGAAGCGATCCGGGATCTCGTGACGCCTCTTCGGCGATCACCGCGTCGAGGCCGAGCCGGGTTTCGGAATGATCCTCGAAAGAAAGCCCCGCCGCAGCGGCGGGGCGGCGGATCATTTCCGCCAGCTCGGCCTGGCTGGGCGGCAGCAGGTCCATCCGGCCCGTGCCATCCGCCAGCGCCACCAGTTCGGGCGACGCCGCCGCCTTGTGCCAGAAATCCGACCGCATCGAGCCGACCACCCAAACCATGCCGGTGCGGGTCAGCGAGGCGATCAGGCGGATAAAGCTGTTGCGCTCCTCGGTCGAGATCGAAGCGTCGGTGAAAATCTCCTCCAGCTGGTCGAGCACCAACGCCAGCTTGGCGCTCTCATGGGCCATGATGCGCCCGTCGGCGCGCGCCTCGTGCGTGACTTTTCCGACCGCCGGGGCGAAGACGAAGGACGGGTCGTCGATCGAGCGCCGCAGCGCCGCCTCCACCTGGTCGGGCGTCACGCCCGGGCCCAGAAGTTCGGGCAGCCCTATCCCGTCCTTTACGCGCGCTTCGGTCAGCGCCCGCACCAGGCCGCCGAACAGATTGCCGTCGGCGTCGCCCGGCTTGAAGATCACGCGCCGCCACAACCCTGCGCCATCGGCGACGCCGCGCGCGAACAGATTGGGCAGCAGGCCGGCGCGCACCAGAGACGACTTGCCCGACCCCGACGCGCCTTCCTTCTGGTTCTCGGCGCGTCGG
>CAZBPO010000005.1:571-14767 GCA_964493795.1 uncultured Flavobacteriaceae bacterium | reverse complement strand
CCGACCCCGACGCGCCGAGAACCAGAAGGAAGGCGCGCCCGTCATTGGCGTTCCTGACGATCTGCTCGACGGCTTTCAGCTGGGCCGCGCCACGGCCGAAAAAGATCGGCGCGTGCTCGAAGTCATAGGACGACAGACCACGGAACGGCGACTGCAGCCATGTCGCGCGGACGTCGGTTCCCGCCTCGATGCGCTCTCTCTCGATCCGGCTGCGGATCAGCTGGCGCAGATGCGCCTCCAGCATGTCGCCGAAATCTTCCAGATCGTCGAAGCCGTGATAGGCCGACAGGAACACCCCGCCCGCCTGGAAATAGCGCGACCAGAAGTTTTCGAGCGCGCTCCACTGGTTCTCCGCCAGCGCCTTCTTCGTGGGGTCACGCAGCGAAATCTGCGGCTCGCGGTTCGAACGATAGACGAGCAGGTCGGGCGCGCCCTTGCTGCGGTTCGCAGCCAGCGCGTCTTCGTACTCCCACTCGGTGCCGGTGACGGGCGAGCGGCCGTCGATGCCGCGATACTCGCGCTTGCCCGATTTCTCAGGAAGCGGGGTGCCGAGCCGGGACCACAGGATCAAAACCACGATGTCCGACTGGCTCGGCGGCTCGATCACATCCTGGAAATGCCCGGTCGCGAGCATCGCCTCGTGTTCCCACAGATAGGCCGAGATATCGAAGAAGCGTGCGAACTCCTTCTTCAGGCTCTCGACGACAAGCGCCGCCCGTCGCCGCTCGGCCGACACGTCGCCGGGCGAGGAAATGAAGATTCGCAATGGCTTAGGCATGAACGGCCCCGAGATGACACATACGCGCACAACGACGGGCGAGCCCGCCTTCGAACGCGACCAAACTGAACGCAAGATAAGGGCTAAGCCTTTGCGGCGGCAACATGGCGTGGCGTCTGATGACCCCGTCCGTTCAGCCATGACAATCCGTCGCAGGGCGGCTACCAGACCATATGCACCCGGCGCCCGAAACCCGGCTTGAAACGCTTGTCCCGCATATCCTGACGGCGTTCCCCCGCCTCCACGGCACGCGCTTCACGCTGGAGACCGAGGGGTGGGACAGCCTTGCGGTCGACGCCGGCGGCGCGATGATCTTCAAATTCCCGCGCCACAAGGCGGCGGAAGAGCGCCTGATCCGCGAAGCCCGCCTGCTGGCGGCGGTCGCTCCGGCCGTAACAATGCCTCTGCCGGTGACGACCCTGCACCAGGGGGAACGGCTGTTTTCAAGCCATGTGAAGATCCCCGGCGGCCACCTGACCGCGGAGAACTATGACATTCTGCCGGAAACGGCCCGAAAGAGGCTGGCGTCCGACATGGCCACCTTCTTCGCCCAGCTGCACGCCCTGCCGCCGCCCGCCGAAGCCGCCACCATCGGCGCCTGGAACGACGCGGCGACCATCGCCCGCGAGGTTGCGGCGGTCCTGCCCGCGTCGTTGCGCGATTTCGCCGCCCGGACGCTCGACGCCTACGCTGCGCTGCCGCCCGATCCGCAAGGTGAGGTCTTCGGATATTTCGACGGGCATGGCTGGAACATGGCGTTCGACCACGCGGCGCACCGGCTGAACGGCGTCTATGACTTCGGCGACAGCGGCATTGGGCCTCTTCACCGCGAATTCGTGCCGCCCGGCTTCATCGCCCGCGACCTCACCCTGCGGATCGCCGACCGCTATGAAGCGATCACCGGACGCACGCTCGACCGCGCCCGCATCGACACCCTCACCGCCGTCCTGCGCCTCGACGAAATGGCCGGGGTCGCGAACGATCCGGCCTTGCTGCCGCGCATCACGGCGATGGCCGAGCGGTGGGCTGCGGGGCTTTAGAGGGGTCAGCCAAGGTCACGGAAGGCGGGGCCGAACACCGCACCGACCAGATCCAGCATATGCGAAGCCATTTGCATGGCGCGTTCGGTCCGCGCCGGTTCGGGCACATCTTTCAGGATCATGCCGTCTTTCACCATCTGCGAGAATCCGGTCACGACCGAAACGGCGAGCAGCGTCGAAGGGTTCGATTCCTTCTCGGGATGCAGCTGCTTCCCCAGCACCGCGCTCATGGTCTCGATGAGCCCCGACGTCATGCGATTGATGATCGCCAACAGTCTCTCGTCGCCCCGGTTCACCAGATTGTCGCGCCAGCACAGGCTCTCCAACCTGGGATGGCCGATGTGAAACGCGATATGGGCGAGACCGCAGGCCTTCAGCTGCTGCATCGGGTCGGGGCCAGCCCCCTCTTTCGCCTCTTCCACGAGGCGAACCCGCTCGCTCATCGTCTCGATCGCCAGCTCGGTCAGCAGGCCGACCTTGTCGCCGAAATGATGGGCCGGCGCGCCATGGCTGACGCCCGCCCGCCGCGCCGCCTCGCGCAGCGTGAAGGCGTCGGCGCCCTCCTCCTCGACGATCGCGCGCGCCGCCGCCAGCAGCGCCGTTCTCAGGTCGCCGTGGTGGTAGGTCTTTTCGGCGGCTTCCCTAGCCTCGCTCAAGATCGTTTCACTCCCCAGCCGCCAGCGCGCCGGCGGGCAGAGCCTCGTTTTCATCTTTGTGCGCCGAATCCCGCGGCGCGAGCAAGAGATAGCAGGCCGGCGTCACCAGACGCGACAAAAGGGTCGAGGTGATCAAGCCGCCGATGATTACGCAGGCCAGCGGCGAATAGAGGCCCGAACCCTGTACCGCCAACGGCATAAGCCCGCCGATCGCGGTCACCGAGGTCAGCAGGATCGGCAGGAACCGCACCTCGCCCGCCGTCTCGATCGCCTGGCGCAGCGGCACGCCCTGATCGCGCAGCTGATTGGTGAAATCGACCATCAGGATCGAGTTTTTGATCTCGATGCCGATCAGCGCGATCATCCCGATCATCGCCGTGAACGACAGCGTATAGCCCGACACGTAAAGACCCAGAATGCCGCCGAGTATGCCCAGCGGAATGACGCTGGCCACGATCAGCGAGGCCTTGAACGAGCGAAATTCCAGGATCAGCACGGCGAAGATGCCGAAGATCGCGACCAGCGCGGCGCTGCCCATGCCCGAGAACGACTTGGCGCTGGCCTCCGACTGCCCGCCGGCGTTCAGCTCATAGCCCGGAGGCAGCTGGATCGCCCCCGCCCGCTGCATGATCTCGGTCGTCAGGTTCGAGGTCAGATATCCCGACTGCGGATAGGCGGTCACCGTCGCCGCGCGCATCCGGTCAAAGCGGTCGATCCGGGCGGGGCTGGCGTCGAAGCGAAGCGTCGCGATCTGGGCCAGGGGCGCGGCCGCGCCTGTCGTCGTCGGCACATAGATGTCGTCCAGCACGTCGGGGGCGTGGTGTGCACCCAGCGGCAGGCGCAGCCGGATCGGATAGGATTCGCCGTCGCGATCGAAGAAGTCCCCGGCGCTTTCGCCCGCCACGGCCAGCCGCACCACGCGGTCCACCGTTCCCGGCGCGATGCCCAGCAGCGCGGCCTTGGCCTGATCCACCTCGATGCGTAGATCGGTGCGCGTGGCGCGCGACGGATTGGAGACGTTGCGCGTGCCCGGCACCGACCGGATCAGGTCTTCCACCTCGGCGGCCAGGCGGCGCACGCCCTCCACCTCGGGTCCGCGCACGCGGATGGCGATCGGCGCGTCCAGCGGGGGGCCGTTCTCCATCTCCTTCACCAGGATCTTCGCGCCGGGATATGCGTCGAAAGCCGCCCGCCATTCGTCCAGCATCTGCGGCGTGCGTTCGGGCTGGAAAGCGTGCAGCATCACGAACGCGTCCGCGACATTGCTGGCCAGCTCGCGCTGGTTCACGTTGTAATAGACGCGCGGATTGCCGCGCCCCAGGCTCGCCATCACCGACTGGACTTCGGGATACTCGCCAAGCTTCGCCTCGACGAATTCCAGCGCCGCGTTGGTCTTGCTGGTCGATGCGCCCTCGGGCAGTTCGATCTGAACCATCACGATGCGCGAGTCGGCCAGCGGGAACAGGCTGAAGCCGATACGGGGCACCAGCATCAGCGTGGCGGCGAACAGACCCAGCGCGATCAGGCACGTCATCAGCGGACGGCCCAGCGCCTTGTGCAGCAGCGGCCGGTAGATGGCGTGGATGCCGCCCATCAGAGTCCGCAGGAACCAGTTGCCCTCTTCGTGCTTCTCTTCCTTCAGGACGCGGCTGGCGACGAACGGAATGATCGTCAGCGAAACGAACAGCGAGGCGGCGACGGTCAGCAGCACGGCGGCGGGAAGCGACCGCGTGAAGGCCCCGGCCCCTTCAGGCAGGAACAACAGCGGCAGGAACGCCAGCATCAGCGTCGCGGTGCAGCCGACCACCGCCAGCGATATCTGCCTGGTTCCTTCGATGGCCGCCGTGACAGGCTTTTTACCCATACGCAGGTGGCGGGCGATGTTCTCGACCACCACGATCGAATCGTCGACCAGAAGCCCGAGCGACAGCACGAAGCCGGAAATGGACAGCTGGTTCAGCGTGAACCCGGCATGATCCAGAAGCCAGATGCCCAGCGCCAGCGACATCGGAATCGAGAACATCACCACCAGCGAGGCGCGGAAGCCGAGCGGCAACAGCGTCAACAGCACCAGGCTGACGGCGATCAGGAAGTCCTTGCCCAACTGCCCCAGGCGCTTGTCGACCGCCTCGGTCTGATCGAACCCGACCTCCAAAGAGATGTCAGACGGCAGCGTCGTGCGGAAAGCGTCGACCTTGGCGACGATGCCGTCGCGCACGTCGAAAACGCTCTGCCCGTCGCGCTGGTTGGCGGTGATGAACACCGCCTTCGCGCCGTTGAATCGGGTGGTATAGACCTGCTCGTCCTGGCTCCACGCCACTTCGCCGACGTCGCGCACCCGCACCACGCTCACGCCGTTGGCGGCGACGATGGTGTCGGCGATCTCGTCGAGGCTGTCATACGACCCGGTGGTCTTCAGGTTGAAGCGCGCACCGCCCGCCTCCACCGCGCCGCCCGGAATCTCGGCGTTCTCGCCCTGGATCGCGCGGCTGACCTCGTCGATCGTCACGCCCAGGCGGCTCATGCGCGCAAGGTCCAGCGCCACGCGCACTTCGGTGTCGGGCGCGCCCCACAGCTCGACCTGGCGCACGCCGCGCACGCCTTCGATCAGATCCTTAAGGTCGCGCGCCCGGTCGCTCAACTCGCGATATGAGACGTCGCCCACCAGCGCCAGCTGGATGATGTTGGTGAGGCCCGGCTGACCCTTGCGGATCGTGACATTCTTGACGGCCGACGGCAGGTCGGGCCGCAGACGGTTCATCTCGCGGATGATCTCGTCATACTTGCGGTCCATGTCGGGCAGCGCCCAGTCGAACTGGACGTTGACGATCGACACGCCGTTATTGGTCGTCGACTTGATCTCCTCGACGTCGTCGAGTTCGTTGAACGCGTCCTCGATCTTGTCGGTGATCAGCTTCTCCGCCTCCGCCGCCTCAAGCCCCGGCGCGATGGTGATGACGGTGAAGAACGGCGCGTTGAAGGACGGGTCCTCGGCGCGCGGCACCGAGAGGAAGGCGTTCAGGCCCAGCGCCGCGAACAGCAGCGTGACGACCAGCGTGAACTGCCAGTTGCGGACGGCGAAGCCGGCGATGTTCATGGCCCTACTCCGCGCTGGCGGTGGCGATGGAGACCTTTTCGCCGTCGGCGAGATACCCGGCCCCGTCGATCACCACCTGATCGCCAACCTTGAGGCCCGCCGTCACCGCGACCATGGCGCCCGACACCCGGCCCGTGGCGATCCGCGTCAGACGGGCCGCGCCGCTGCTGGGATCGACGACGAAGACCACCGCTTCCGCGCCATGCCCCTGCAAGATGGCGTCGATCGGCACGGCCAGATTGGCGGGCGGCGGCGCGGCGGGGGTGATCGCCGCGCGTCCCACCAGGCCGCTTTTCAGCGGCGCGTCGGCCGCGGCGAGACGCAGCTTGATCTGGAAGGTGCCGGTGCGGGCATCGGCGTCCGCGCCGATCTCGCTGACCGTCGCGGCGAAGGCGCGGCCGGGAAAGGCGTCGAATGAGACGGTCGCACTGTCGCCCAACGCGACGCGCATCGCATCGCGGTCGGCGAGCCCCGCCGTCAGCACGAAGGATTCGCTCATATCCGACAGGGTGAGGACCGGCGCGCCAGCCGCGACGACGCCATTGGCCTCGACATTGCGCTTCAGCACGACGCCGTCGGCAGGCGCGACGATGCGGGCATAACCGCGATTGGACTGGGCGGCCTGCGCCGTGGCCCGGGTCGACTTGGCCTGCGCCTCGGCGTCCTGCAGCGCGGCGTCGGAAGCGAAGCCGCTGGCGTGCAGCTTGCGCACCCGGGCGAGATCGCGGGCCGCCTTGTCGGCGGCCTCCTGAGCCTGGCGCAGTTGGGCGTCCACGTCGCGGGGATCGAGCTCGGCCAGCACCTGGCCTTTCGTAACCGTGTCGCCCTCCTGCACGCTCAGCGCCGACACGACACCGGCGGTTTTGAACGCCAGCACATAGGTCCGGTCGGGCTCGACCCGCCCGACAGTCCGGATCTCGCTCAGGAACGCGGCCGGCCCTGCCGTGGCGACGCGAACGGCCGTGACGGCCGCTTCCGAAGCCGCTTCAGGGGTCGCCGCCGAACCGCCGCAAGCCGAAAGGCCAGCCCCCAGAACAATCGCGCAAACCCCAAACAGAAGAGCAGAACGGCGCATGGCGCACCCCCAACTAGACGCTGTCTAGATCGAGCGTGCCAGCTTATCTTGTCGCTGTCTAGATAAATCTTTTCACTGTCTAGATTGGCGACGGAAGTCGGTCCAAATCGAAATCCACATAAAGAGCCGCATGATCCGACGCGGCGGCGGCCCGTGTCACCGCACGAGGTCCCCACAGCGCCTGACCCGAGCGGTCGATACCACAGCTCACCGCCGCCGCTTTCAGATCCGGCGAAAGCAGAATGTAGTCGATCTGCCCCTTGCGAACCTGTCCGCCACGCTCCTCGACATGGGTATAGGACGCCGCCCGGCCCAGCGTATGGCGGATGATGTCGAAGAGACCGCTGCCGGTCAGCACGGCGTCGATCGAAGTCTGCCGTCCGCCCAACGCCGCACCGTTCGCGCCGGCCCGATCCGGCGTCTCGTTCAGGTCGCCGACCACGGCGATGCGATATGGCTGACCTTCGCGCGCATGACGTTCGGCGACGATCCGCGCGATTTCCTCGGACTGGCGAATGCGCTTGCGATCGGTATCGACCTCCAGGGCGGCCGACCCGCCCTTGGCCTTCAGGTGGGCGACCAGCACAGACAGCCTGCCCCGGCCACCGGGAAGGTCGATCACCGCCTCAAGGCAATCGCGGTTGAACAGGCGCGGCGTCGAGCCGTCACGCCTCATCTTCTCGGCCGGGTCCACGGTCGAGGCGTTCGAGCGCAGCGATACGATAGGATGCTTGGACAGGATGCCGACATCGATGCCGCGCTCGTCATTGCCCTCGATCAACATGCAATAGGGGTATTTTCGCCCCAGCACCTGCACGTTGAAGGTCTCAAGCGTGCGCCGGTCTTCCACTTCGCACAGGCCGATCACGTCGGCGTCCACGCGGCGGATGACCTTTCCGATGGCCTGCACCTGCCTACCCGAAAGGGTCTCGCCGTAGAGGTCGATCCCGCCGATCCAATCGGCCCGGCCACGGATCGCAGAATTGATCGAGACCGCCGGCGAACTTTCGTCGCCGTCACGCTGAAAAAAGAAAAAGCGCTGCGAGCGCGCGTCCGGTGCGTTCACCCGGTCGCAGCGCACGGTCACATAACGGGCGAGCCGGCCTTCGTTCCAGACCCTCAGGATCTCGTCGGCGTTATAAACTTTGGCGTCGAGCAGGCGCTGCAGCACCGCCGCCCCTCTTAAAGCGTCGGCCGCCCCGGCGTCGTCGCCGGCCGCGAACAGGCGTGGCCGCGAGAACAGGTTCTCCACGTTGAACGTGGCGAGGCGAAACTTCTGCATCGCCGGATCATGCCGCCGCCTTCCGCCTCGTCAATGCGGACTCACGCCCGCGCGCCGTCGACCATCAGCGTGACGATGCGCGCGACGGTCGCCCGAAGCGCCTCGGGATCGGGCGTCGCGACGCCGTGCTTTGCGCCATTGGCTGCCACGGTGAGAAGCATTGCCAGCTCCGATGGCGTGACGCCGCGTTTCAGGGTCAGCCGGCCTGCGGCGCGTTCGGCCGCGATCGTCTTGGCCAGCATCGCGCGCGCGGCGTCCGCCCGGGCGGCGATCTGGGCGCCGCCGATCCTGTTCGACTCCTCGATCAGTTCGGCTGCATGGGGCGAGCCGAGCACGCGTCCGGCATAGGCCTCAAGCCGCGCCCCGACCATCGCGCCCAGCGCCTCGCCGGCGCTCTTCCCGGTCGCACGGGCGTCGGCCAGCGCCGTTTCGGCGGCCATATCCGCGAAGTCCTGCATCGTGCCGATGACCGAGGCGAAGAGATGCTCCTTGGACGAAAAATGCCGATACAGGCCCTGGCGCGAGATATGCGCCTCGCCCGCCACCGCCTCCATGCTGGCGCGACGATAGCCATAGCGGGCGAAGACGGTCAGCGCCGCGTCGAAGATGCGGCGTCGGACGGATATCTCGGCGGGCGAGGCGGGCATGCGACAAATTGGACAAACTCGACATTGAGTGTCAACGCCGACCGACCCTAGGCTGCATGCAAACGCCTGGGGAGGCAGACATGGTGAGTCTCATCGTCAACGGACAGACGCACGCCGTGGATGTCGAGGAGGACATGCCGCTGCTCTGGGCGCTCCGCGACGTCCTCAACCTGACCGGCACCAAATATGGCTGCGGCGTCGCGGCCTGCGGAGCCTGCACGGTCCTGATCGACGGCGCGGCGACGCGATCCTGCGCGATCCCCGCCTCGGCCGTCTCCGGCCAGCAAATCGTCACCATCGAAGGTCTCAAACAGGGCGATGCGCTGCATCGGGTGCAGAAAGCCTGGATCGAGGCCCAAGCTCCGCAATGCGGCTATTGCCAGTCGGGGCAGATCATGGCGGCGGTAGCGTTGCTCGACGAAACGCCCAATCCGACCGACGACGAGATCGACGCGGCGATGACCAATATCTGCCGCTGTGGCTCCTATGACGAAGTCCGCGCGGCGATCCACATCGCCGCCGCGTCGGCCTGAGGAGCATCGCCATGGCCTTCAAGCCGACCCGCCGCTTCTTCATCTGGTCCGGCCTCGCCGCCGGCGCGCTGGTCGTGGGCTATGCGCTCACCCCGTTTTCGACGCTCGACCGCGCCCGCCGCATCGCCGGCAAGGGCGAGGCGATGTTGACCGCATGGGTCCGGATCGCGCCCGACAACACCGTGACCGTCATCGTGCCCCATTCCGAGATGGGCCAGGGCGTGCACACCGCCCTGCCAATGATGCTGGCCGAGGAGCTGGACGCCGACTGGTCGCTCGTCCGTATGGAGCAGGCCCCCGCCGACATCGCCTTCGCCAACGGCGCCTTTGCGCGCGGCTATCTGACCGGCGACATGTCGATCCCGTCTTTCCTGTCCGGCCCGACCGACTTCCTGACGCGCAAGGCGGCCGAGTTCCTTTCCGCCCAGGTGACCGGCGGCTCGATGTCGGTCCGCACCACCGGGATTTTCGGCATGCGCCGCACCGGCGCGGCGGCGAAGGCGATGCTCATCAAGGCCGCCGCCGACGCCTGGGGTGTGCCGGAGGCCGAGATCGTCGCGCACAAAAGCGTGCTTACGCACCCCGCCACGGGCCGCAGCGCCACCTATGGCGAGATGGCCCCGCTGGCGGCCGAGTACAGCGCGCCCGTCGATGCGCCGCTCAAGGCGAAGGCCGATTACGAAATCGTCGGCACGCCGGCCCGGCGCTTCGACATTCCCGCCAAGGTCGACGGCTCGGCGATCTATGGCGTCGAGGTTCGCCTGCCGGGCATGCTCTACGCGGCGGCGGCGTTGTCGCCGGTCTTCGGCGGCAGGCTGAAAAACGTCGACGAAGCGCCCGCCGCCGCGATGCGCGGGGTCAAACGCGTGCTCAGGCTCGACGACGCGGTCGTGGTCATCGCCGACAACACCTGGCGCGCCCGTGCGGCGCTCGCCATGCTCGAACCGGTCTGGGACGAGGGGCCGGGCGCAGCCCATTCCAGCGCCTCCATCCTCGCCGGCATGGACGCCGCGCTCGACAAGGCCGAGGCCGCAGGCGACTGGGAAAGCGACTACAAGGAAGGCGACGCCGCCAAAGCCATCGCCGCCGCCCCGCGCACCATCGAAGCGAGCTATCGCCTGCCCTATCTCGCGCACGCGACGATGGAGCCGATGAACGTGACGGTGCGCGCCGAAGGCGGCAAGCTTGAGATCTGGGGCGGCTTCCAGGACGGCCTCGGCGTTCGCGCCATCGCCGCCGAACTGACGGGCCTCAGCGCCGATGACATCACCGTCCATCACGCCGCGATGGGCGGCGGCTTCGGTCGGCGCGGCTACAGCCCAAACCTGCCGACGGTCAAGGCGCACGAGATCAGGATCGCCGTCGCGGCGGCGCGCGCGACCGGCGCACCGATCCAGTTCGCTTTCAGCCGCGAAGACGACATGACGCAGGATTTCTACCGCGAGGCCGGCGTGGCGCGGCTGAAGGCCGGCCTCGACGCCGAAGGACGCATCGCCGGCTTCATCCACAGCTATGCCGAAAAGCGCGATCCGGCCGACGCCACACTGATCGCCTATGACATTCCCGACCGCCTCGCGCGTTACGTCACCGGCACCAACCCCATCCCCTGGGGCGCCTGGCGCAGCGTCGACCACACGCTGCACGGCTTTTACATCGAGACCTTCATCGACGAACTAGCCGCCGCCGCCGGACAGGACCCGCTCGCCTTCCGCATCGCCCATCTCGCCGGAGCCCCGCGCCACAGAGCGGCGCTCGAACGGGTCGCCGCGATGTCCGGCTGGTCCACGCGGCCGGCCGCCGGCCGCGCCCGCGGCGTCGCCATGCGCGAGGCTTTCGGCACGATCGTGGCGCAGGTCGCCGAGGTTTCGGTCGGCGAGGACGGGCGCGCCCGCGTCCACGCCATGTGGAGCGCCGCCGATCCCGGCGAGGTCATCAACCCGGCCACCTTCAGGGCCCAGATCGCCGGCGGCGCGATCTACGGCCTCACCGCCGCGCTCTACGGCGAAATCACTATCGAGGGCGGCCGGGTCGTTGAGCAGAACTTCCCCGATTACGAGATGGTCCGCATGGCCGACGCCCCACGGCACGAGGTCGCCATCATCGAATCCGGCGCACGCACCGGCGGAGCCGGCGAACCGGGCACCGCACCGGTCGCCGCAGCCGTCGGCAACGCGATCTTCGCCCTGACCGGCGCCCGCATCCGCGAGCTGCCGTTCCGCAAATTCGACCTTGCGACCGGTGTGCAAGTCGCCCGGGCATAAGCCCGGGCCGCATCGCAACGTGCGCCGACGGCGGCATCAACCGCTGCCTCGTTTCCCCATCGGCGGTCGTCGGCTATAACCGCCCGCCGGAATTCGGTCAGACGTCATCATCAGGAGGAGACGGCAATCATGTCGCACAATCACGAATTCTACATCGGCGGCCAGTGGGTGCAGCCTGCGTCCGCCCGCAGCTGGGACCTCATCAACCCCGCCACGGAAGAAAAATTCGCCGACATCGCGCTCGGTTCGTCGACCGACGTCGATCGCGCCGTCGCGGCGGCGCAGGCCGCTTTCCCGGCCTTCTCGCGCACCACGCCGGCCGAGCGGCTGGAGCTGCTGGGCAAGATCATGGCCGTCTTCGCCCGCCGCAAGGACGAGATCGCCGAGGTGATCTCCACCGAAATGGGCGCGCCCATCTGGCTGGCCAAGGCCGCGCAGGCCGCGATGGGCCTCGCCCATCTCAACGAGACCATGGAAGTCCTGAAAGGCTTCGAGTTCGAGAAGGCCCAGGGCCGCACCCGGATCGTTTACGAGCCGGTCGGCGTCGTCGGCATGATCACGCCGTGGAACTGGCCGATCAACCAGATCATGTGCAAGGTCGCGCCGGCCATCGCGGCAGGCTGCACCATGGTGCTGAAGCCCAGCGAATACACCCCGCTCAACGCGCTGCTGGTGGCGGAAATCCTGCACGAGGCCGGCGTTCCGGCGGGCGTCTTCAACCTGGTGAACGGCGACGGCCCGGGCGTCGGCGCGCCGCTCTCGTCCCACCCCGGCATCGACATGATGTCGTTCACCGGTTCCACCCGCGCCGGTATTCTGGTCGCCAAGGCGGCTGCCGAGACGGTCAAGCGCGTCAGCCAGGAGCTGGGCGGCAAGTCGGCCAATATCGTGCTCGACGACGCCGATCTGCAGAAGGCGGTCGCCGGCAGCGTCGGCGCGCTGATGATCAATTCGGGCCAGTCCTGCAACGCCGGCACGCGCATGTTCGTGCCCGCCGCCAAGCATGACGAGGCGCTGGCCATCGCCGCCGCCGCCGCGAACAAGACCAAGGCGGGCGATCCGTTCGCCGAAGGCACCAATATCGGCCCGGTCGTCAACAAGACCCAGTTCGAGAAGATTCAGGCGCTGATCCAGAAGGGCATCGACGAGGGCGCCACCCTGGCCGCCGGCGGCGTCGGCCGCCCCGACGGTCTCAACAAGGGCTTCTTCGTCCGTCCGACCGTGTTCGGCAACGTCACTAACGACATGACGATCGCCCGGGAAGAGATCTTCGGCCCCGTTCTCTCGATCCTGCCGTACAAGAGCGAGGCGGAAGCCATCGAACAGGCCAACGACACCGTCTATGGCCTGTCGGGCTATGTGCAGTCCGGCTCGATCGAGCGGGCCCGCGCGGTGGCCAGCCAGCTGCGCACCGGCAACGTGCACCTCAACCTCGCCGGCCCCGACCTCAAGGCGCCGTTCGGCGGCTACAAGCAGTCGGGCAATGGCCGCGAATGGGGCGCCTTCGGCTTCCATGACTTCCTGGAAGTGAAAGCGGTGCTGGGCTACGAAGCCGCCTAAGCACTGCGGTCCCGGCCACCCCGGCCCCGCAACGGCGAACGGCGCGGGCACACCCAGCGCCGTTTTGCTTTGCCGCCTCTCCCTCGCGGCGACAGCCAACCCCTCTCCGCGCGTGAGCGGGGAGAGGACAGACCGCGAAGCGGTCAGGTGAGGTGCCGGCGCACCGGCCTCTGCCAACGATCAAAAAGAGAACGGGCGCGGCTTTCACCGCGCCCGCCTTCAATAGCCTGTCGCCGGGCTCAGGCCAGATCGAACCGGTCGAGGTCCATCACCTTCGCCCAGGCCGTCGCGAAATCCTGGACGAATTTCGCTTTCGCGTCCGACGCGCCATAGACCTCCGCCAGCGCCCGCAGCTGCGAGTGCGAGCCGAAGATGAGATCGGCGCGCGTACCGGTCCACTTCACCGCGCCCGTCTTGCGGTCCTTGCCCTCGAACGTCTCCTGCTTGTCGCCGCCGACGCTGGTCCACTTCACGCCCATGTCCAGCAGGTTGACGAAGAAGTCGTTCGACAGAACACCGGGCTTGTCGGTGAGGACGCCGAGCTTGTCATCGCCCACCTGCAGCACGCGCAGGCCGCCGACCAACGCGGTCAGCTCCGGCGCGCTGAGGTTCAGCAGCTGCGCCCGGTCGACCAGGTGCTCCTCGACCGACATGATCGGCGCGCGCACATAGTTGCGGAAGCCGTCGGCCTTGGGCTCCAGCCAGGCGAAGGATTCGATTTCGGTCTCGTCCTGCGTGGCGTCGGCCCGGCCCGGCGTGAAGGGCACCTTCACGTCATGGCCGCCGGCCTTCGCCGCCTGTTCGATCGCCACCACGCCGCCCAGCACGATGAGATCGGCCAGGCTCGTCTTGGCGTCCTTCAGGCCCTCGAGCGCCGACAGCACTTTCTGCAGTGTCGCCGGCTCGTTCACCTCCCAGCCGTTCATCGGCGCCAGGCGGATGCGCGCGCCGTTCGCGCCGCCCCGTTTGTCCGACGAGCGGAAGGTCGAGGCCGACGCCCAGGCGACCGACGCCAGCTCCCTCACCGACAGGCCAAGGCCCGCGATCTTGGCTTTCAGCGCGTCGATATCGGTGGCCGACAATGCGCTGGGCTTGCCCGAAATCGGGTCCTGCCAGATCAGTGTCTCCTGCGGCGTCAGCTTGCCGCGATAGAGCGATTTCGGGCCCATGTCGCGATGGGTCAGCTTGAACCATGCGCGGGCGAAGGCGTCGGCGAAGGCGGCCGGGTCCTTGTGGAAGCGGCGCGAGATTTTCTCATAGGCCGGGT
>CAZBPO010000005.1:0-561 GCA_964493795.1 uncultured Flavobacteriaceae bacterium | reverse complement strand
GCCGTCGCCGCTGTCGCCCTTCGGCTTCCACTGATGCGCGCCGGCGGGGCTCTTGGTCAGCTCCCACTCATAGCCGAACAGCGTATCGAAATAGCCCATGTCCCAGGTCGTGGGATTGGGCTTCCAAGCGCCCTCGATGCCCGAGGTGATCGTGTGCCCGGCCATGCCGCTTTCGAAGCTCGAGGTCCATCCGAGGCCCTGCTCTGCGATGTCGGCGGCTTCCGGCTCCTTGCCGACATGGCTCTCCGGCCCCGCGCCGTGCGCCTTGCCGAAGGTGTGGCCGCCGGCCACCAGCGCCACCGTCTCCTCGTCATTCATCGCCATCCGGCTGAAGGTCTCGCGGATGTCGCGGCCCGAGGCGACCGGATCGGGATTGCCGTCCGGCCCCTGCGGATTGACATAGATGAGGCCCATCTGGACCGCGCCCAGATTGCCGAACAGTTCGCGCTCGCCGGAATAACGGCTGTTGGGGGCCTTGCTGTCGGCCAGCCAGGCTTCTTCTGCGCCCCAGTTCACCTGGTTCTCGGGCTCCCAGGTATCGGCGGCGGGCGCGCCGATACC
>CAZBPO010000004.1:38066-38288 GCA_964493795.1 uncultured Flavobacteriaceae bacterium | reverse complement strand
GAATGTTGATGACGGTGATGAGCAGGCCGGCGATGGCGTCGCCGCGCACGAATTTGCTGGCGCCGTCCATGGCGCCGAAGAAGTTGCTTTCGCCTTCCAGCTCCTTACGGCGGGTGCGGGCTTCCTTCTCGTCGATGAGGCCGGCGGAGAGATCGGCGTCGATCGCCATCTGCTTGCCGGGCATGGCGTCAAGGGTGAAGCGCGCGCTGACCTCGGCGATAC
>CAZBPO010000004.1:37533-38056 GCA_964493795.1 uncultured Flavobacteriaceae bacterium | reverse complement strand
CGGTGCCGTTGTGTCCTTCGGCGAGGATCAGGCGGGTCGAGGCCATGTTCAGCGCCAGGCGCATCATGGTCGCGATGACGAGGATGGTCGGGAAGGCGCTGAACTCGAGCGGCTTGCGGATGAACAACACCGTCATGAGGATCAGGACGGAGAAGGTGAACGACAGCGCCAGCGCGGCGTCGAGCAGGAAGGTCGGAAGCGGGACCAGCAGAACGGCGAGGATCGCCAGGATGCCGAAAGGCAGCAGCAATTCGCCGCCGCGCAGCGACGACAGCACAGATGCGGCGGCGATATTGCCGGCGCTCTGCGGACGCGGCGTCGATGTGTCGCTCATCTAGCGATCAACCGGCCGCGCGCAGATCGCCGGCGCCGGGCGGCGGAACGGCGACGCCGGCTTCGGAGTATTCCTTGAGCTTGTTGCGCAGCGTGCGGATCGAAATGCCCAGAATGTTGGCCGCGTGTGTGCGGTTGCCGAGGCAGTGGCCGAGCGTTTCGAGGATCAGGTCGCGCTCCATGTCGGCCA
>CAZBPO010000004.1:22919-37523 GCA_964493795.1 uncultured Flavobacteriaceae bacterium | reverse complement strand
CCAGGGATGAGCTAGCAGCGCCGCGCGCGCGGTGGCGTCGAGCTCGCGGTCCGGAACGCCGTTGGCGGCGGCGTATTTCTTGCCGAAATGGCGGGCGAGGGCGATGACGTCGGCCTTGCGCTCGCGCAGGGCCGGAACGCGCAGGTTCACGACGTTAAGGCGATAGAGCAGGTCTTCGCGGAAGGCGCCCGCCTTGACCGCTTCGGCGAGGTCGCGGTTCGAGGTGGCGATGACGCGGATGTTCACCTTAACCGGCTTGCCGCCGCCGACCCGGTCGATCTCGCGCTCCTGCAAAGCGCGCAGCAGCTTGGCCTGAAGGCGGACGTCCATTTCGCTGATTTCGTCGAGCAGCAGGGTGCCGCCGTCAGCCTCTTCGAACTTGCCGACGCGGCGGGCGATCGCGCCGGTGAACGAGCCCTTCTCGTGGCCGAACAGCTCGCTTTCGAGCAGGTTCTCGGGAATGGCCGCGCAGTTGATCGAGATGAACGGCTTGTCGGCGCGCGCCGACTTGCGATGGACGTAACGGGCGAGCACTTCCTTGCCGGTGCCGCTTTCGCCGGTGATCAGGATCGAGGCCTCGCTGGAGGCGACCTGCTCGGCGAGAGCGATGACGCCCTCCATGGCGCGGTCTTCGTAGATGAGCTGGTGGCTTTCGTCGGCGACCGCCTCCAGAACCGCAGCGATCAGCGTCGCGTCGGGCGGCAGCGGCAGGTATTCCTTCGCGCCGGCCCGGATCGCGTCCACCGCCGCGCGTGCGTCGGTGCCGATGCCGCAGGCGACGATGGGCACGTGGATGCGCTCGGCGCCCAGCATCTTGACGAGTTCACCGATCGGCTGGCTGACCTCGACCATGAGCAAGTCGGCGCCGCGTCCGGCGCGAAGCTCGGCCATGGCCTGCGTGACCTGCGAGACGTTCACGACCTTGGCGCCGCGATCCATCGCGATCTTCGTGGCCGCGCCAAGCTGCCCGTTCAGGCTTCCGACGATCATCAGCCGCATGGCTATACCCCCTTAAGGCCAGGCCCTCAGGCCTGCCCCCCCTTCACGATTTCAGTCATGGTGATGCCGAGCCGGTCTTCGACCAGCACCACCTCGCCGCGCGCGACCAGCCGGTCGTTCACGTAAATGTCGATCGCTTCGCCGACCTTGCGGTCGAGCTCGACCACAGCGCCGCGCGAGAGCTTGAGCAGCTGGCTCACTTCCATCGCCGTCTTGCCGAGCACGGCCGAGACGTTGACGGGCACGTCGAAGACCGCCTCGAGATCAGAGCCGTTGCGTGGTTGATCGTCGGTCTCCTCGTCGGCGGCCTGCTGGGCCATCGCCGGCGCGAGGTCGTTGAGTTCGATGTCGTCGGTTCCGGCCATGGCTTCAGGCTCCGATACTGTCTTCTGCGCGGCGGCGATCGGCTTCTATGAAGCGTTCGATCGCGGCTTCTATGCGGGCGGCGATGGACGAGGCGTCGCGCTCGACTCCGCCGTCGCTCCATTCAAGGCGGCAATCCGCCGCCCCGATGCGGGCATCGGCGGCGACGACGACGCGGCCCGAGAAGCCGATCTCGTCGGCGATCACGGCGAGCCGCGTCCGCAGCGTTTCGGCGAGGTCGGGCTGTACGTTGATGACGATGCGGGGCTCGTGCGCCGTCTGGGCGAGGCACTCGCGGATCGTATGTTCGAGCACGTCGAGCGGATAGCGTTCGAGCGCCTGGCCGGCGATCCGCCGCGCGGCGGAGAGGGCGACGCCCAGCGCCTCGGCGCGCGCCTCGGCGGCCATGGAATCCAGCGAGGATATCGCGGCCATCGCCGCTTCGGCGATCCTGCCCAGCGCGAGCGCCTGGGCCTGCGCCGCCGTCGCCTCGAGCGATCCCCGGCCGCGCTGATAAGCCTCTTCCAGCTCCTCAGGCGTATAGAACTTCTTGGCGCGCGGCTGCGACGCTTGCGGCCGCGACGACGGCGCGTCGAAACGCTGGTCGAAAGTGAATTTGCGGGGCTCGGGCTTCGCGGTCATGTCAGTAGATCAACTCGTCGTCGCCCTTGTTGCCGGCGAGCATGATTTCGCCCTTGGCGGCGAGGTCTTTCGCGATGTTGACCATGGCCATCTGGGCCTCGTCGACGTCGCGCAGGCGCACCGGGCCGGCGGCCTCCATGTCTTCCTTCAGAATCTTGCCGGCGCGCTCGGACATGTTCGAGAAGAACACGTCGCGCACGGCGTCGGACGAGCCCTTGAGCGCGAGGCCGAGCTTGTCTTTGTCGATGGCGCGCAGCAGCGTCTGGATCGAGCCGGGGTCGAGCTTGCCGAGGTCCTCGAAGGTGAACATCAGCGCCTTGATCCGCTCGGCGGCCTCGCGATTGCGCTCTTCCAGCGCGGTGATGAAGCGTCCCTCGGTCTGACGGTCGAAATTGTTGAAGATCTCGGCCATCATTTCGTGGCTGTCGCGCTTTTGCGTGCGCGCGAGGTTCGACATGAACTCGACGCGCAGCGTCTGTTCCACCTTGTCGAGGATCTCCTTCTGGACGCTTTCCATGCGGAGCATGCGCTGGACCACCTCCATCGCGAAGTCCTCGGGCAGGGCGCCAAGAACGCGCGCGGCGTGTTCGGACTTGATGCGCGACAGGACGACGGCGACGGTCTGGGGGTATTCGTTCTTGAGATAGTTCGCGAGGACGGTCTCGTTCACGTTGCCGAGCTTGTCCCACATGGTGCGGCCGGCAGGTCCGCGGATCTCTTCCATGACGCCGTTGACGCGCTCGGGCGGCAGGAAACGCTGGAGAAGGCGTTCGGTCGACTCGAACGTGCCGAGCAGCGTGCCGGTGGTCGACATCTGGGAGACGAACTCGACCAGCAGCTTCTCGACCACGGTGGCGCTGACCGTGCCCAGATTGGCCATGACCTGGGAAATCTCGCGCACTTCCTCGTCGTCGAACATGCGCCAGACATGGGCGCCATGCTCCTCGCCCAGCGACAGCAGGACGATCGCGGCCTTCTCGGCTCCCGACAGCTTGCCGACGTCTTCTTTGGGTTTGGGCTTGGGCGCCATGGTCTATGCCGTCTCGTGCAGCCACTGGCGCATGATCGAGACCGCCTCTTCGGGATGCTTGACGACGATCTCGCCGACCCGCTTCACCGAGGAGGCGCTGACCTGGCCGTCGACCTGGGCGATGTCGAGCATCTGCTCGCCTTCGCTTGGGCCGGTCAGCGCCGGAACGCCGCCTGCGCTGGTGAGCTGAGGCATCGCGCCGTCGGCCGCAGCGGGGCCGAGGGCGGCGCCGGCAGGCCCGGCGAGCTGGGGCAGGCCGGCCGGAACGGTGATCGGCGCGAGCAGGCGGGTGATCAGCGGGCGGAAGACGAGCAGGATCGCGAGCAGCGCGACGATCGCCAGAACGGCGAGCTCAATGAGCTTCATGATTTCGGAGGTGCCGAGGCCGAGAAACGGCTCTTCTTCCGGCGTCAGGGTCTGCGCTTCTTCCTGGGCGAACTGAACGTTGACGACCTGAAGCGTGTCGCCGCGGGCCTCGTCGAAGCCGATCGCCGAGCGGACGAGGGCGTCGATTTTCTGCATGTCCTCGTCGGAGCGGGCCTGGTAGGAGCGCGCGCCCTCGGCGGACGTCGCCCAGACTCCATCGACGGCGACCGCGACGGACAGGCGCTTCACCGTGCCGCCATCCTGGGTCTCGGTCACCTTTTCGGACGAAATCTCGTAGTTCGTGGTCTCGTCGGTCTGGGTGTTGACCTCGCGCGAGCTTTCGCTGCCGTCGACGCCAGGGGTGTTCTCTTCAGGCAGGTTCGTCGAGACCGAGACGGCGTCGGCGCCGCTGCGGTTGGTATTGTCGGCGTTCGAGGTGCGGCTGGTGGAGGAGCGGACGACCTGGCCGTCGGGATCGTATTTGATGCTCTCACGGATGCGGCGGCTGGAATCGAGATCGGCGCTGACTTCGACGCGGGTGCGGCCGGGGCCGACGATGGAGGCGACGATGCCTTCGACCTGGCGGCGGACGCGCTCTTCATAGGACGCCTTGCGGCCGTCGAGCGCGGCCTGGATCGACGCGGCGCTGTTGTCGCCCTCGCCGCCGGCGAGGAGTTGGCCCTTTTCATCGACGACGCTGACGCGGGCGGGCGTCAGCCCCTCCACCGCCGTCGCGACGAGGTGCTGGATGGCCTGAACCTGCTCCGGCGCGATGCGGCCGCCGCGCGCGCGGATCACGATCGAGGCGGTGGGGTTGGCCGCCGCGTCGTTGAAAAGCTTGCGTTCCGGGATGACAAGGTGGACGCGCGCCTGCTCGATCCGGTCGAGCGAGCGGATCGTGCGGGCGAGCTCGCCCTCGAGCGCCCGCAGCCGATTGACGTTCTGCTGGAACGAGGTGACGCCGAGCGCATCCTGCTTGTCGAAAATCTCGTAGCCGACGCCGCCGCCGGCCGGCAGGCCTTCGCCTGCCATCTGCATCCTAAGGCGCAGCGCCCGGTCCTGAGGGACAAGGATGGTCGAGCCGTCGCCCTTGATCTGATAGGGTACGTTGGCGGCGTCGAGGCGCTCGACGATCGCCGCGCTGTCGCGCGGGTCCAGCCCGGAAAAGAGCAGGCCCATTGGCTCTTTCGTGGCTTGCGTCGCGAGCCAGAAGAGCAGGCCCGCAGCCAGCAAGGTGACGCCGGCGATGGCCGCCAGACGCCAGCCCATGATCGACCGCATGAATTCCGGCACGCAGAGATGTCCTTGCCTTCACGCCGAGATCCCCGAACCGCGGCGGTGCTAGGCAAGATTTGCCGGGGTGCGTAAACGCGGTCTTAACGACGATGAAGAAATCGCTGACTTTTAAGGTAAACAGACCCTTGTCAGGACCTGATATCCGTCGAACCGCGCCCGGCGGCGCCTCTAACCCTGCGGAGCGGTGTCTGCTGTGGCGCCAACCCATACCTGAAAGCCCCGCTTTTCCGCCGGGCGACGGCAGGCGGATGCGAATTCGCTAGGTTGCATGGTCCGCGGGTTCTAACGTTCCTTGGTATAACCTTGCGCGGATGGCTGGTCGCGAATGCAAAGGGGCCTGACGGCGGATACCGGCGGCGTTCCGCGCGACGACGCGTTGGACGAGATCGCCCGGTTGGCGGGGCGCGTAACAGGCATGCCGATCGCCGTCGTCACCCGAACCGACGGTGAAGCCTCATGGGTTATCGCCGAAGCCGGGTTTCCGGCGGTGATGGGGCGGTCGGTCATAACGCCCTTCGTGCGTGACGTAGCGGTGGCCGGGGTGACGGTCGTGGGCGATATGAGCCTCGACCCGCGCTTCAGCGACAATGTCTATGTCACAGGCTCGCCGCTTCTGCGCTTCTATGCCGGCGTGTCCTTGCAGGTCGGCGACGAGCCGCCGCTGGGGATGCTGTGCGTCCTCGATACACGGCCGCACCCGGACGGCATGGATGCGGATCGCCTGGCCATGCTGGACGTCCTGGCGCACAGCGCGGCCCAGACGCTCGACATAAGACGGCGGGCCCGTGAAGCCGAACGCCGACAATCCGTCTTTTTCAGCCTTGTTTCGAAGGCGCCGGTGGGCGTGGTGCAGAAGGAACTGGACGGACGTATCGTTTTCATCAACGCGGAGTACGCCGCGTTGATGGGGCGGCCCCGAAGCGAGTTGATCGGCCGTTCGGTCAGGGAGTTCCTTCACCCTGAAGACCGCCAGCCTCATATAGAGGCCGTGAATGCGGCGATCGCCGGCCATGCCAATGTGCAGTTGGATGAACGTTATGTCTGGCCGGACGGAACTGTGGTTTGGGCCAACAACTCGATCTCGATCACCAGGGACGCGACGGGCAAGCCGGTCAGCCTTGTCGCGGTGGCGCTGGATATCACGGAACGGGTCCGTGCGACGTTCGAGCTGGAGTCCAGCGAGCGCAAGTTCCGGGCGATCGCCGACACCATGCCCCAGATGGTCTGGTCGGCACGGGCGGATGGCGCGCATGACTATTACAACTCTCGCTGGCGCGACTTTCTCGACATCCCGCATGAAGCGGCGCTGGGCGAGGGGTGGGTCGAGGCGCTGCACCCTGACGACCGCGAGCGGGTGGTGGCCCGCTGGAGGGAGGCGCTCACGAGCGGCGAGCCCTACGAGACCGAATACCGGCTGCGCCATCGTAGCGGCGACTATCGCTGGGTGCTGGCGCGAGCGTTGGCGATCCGCGATGCCGGCGAGCGCGTGGAGCGCTGGTTCGGCACCTGCACCGACATAGAGGACATCAAACGCGCCGAAGAGGCGCGCGACCTGCTGGCCAACGAGCTGTCGCATCGCATCAAGAACATTTTCGCGGTGGTCGGCGGCCTCGTTTCGCTGACCTCACGCGGCGACGATGCGGCGCGGCCTTTCGCCCAGGCGTTCCGCGAGCGGTTGAACGCACTGTCGCTGGCCCATGAATTCGTGAGGCCGCATCCTGCGGGCGAGCGCGCTCCGGTGGATGAAGGCCAGACGGCGTTCGGCCTGCTGCGGACGCTGATGCAGCCTTATCTCGACGCGCTGACCGATCGTTTCGTCTTCCGTGGCGAGGACGCGGCCATCGGGCCGAAGACCGCCACGGCGCTTGCGCTGGTGATGCACGAGCAGGCGACCAACGCGGTGAAGTATGGCGCGCTGGCGAACGAAAAGGGGCGCGTCGTCATCTCAGGCGAGGCGGTCGGCGCGGACTATGTGCTTGTGTGGTGCGAGGAAGGCGGGCCGCCTCTGTCCGGGCCGCCCGCCCGGCGCGGATTCGGCACCGATATGGCGGCGCGCAGCGCGGCGGGGCAGCTGGGCGGCCGGATCGAGCATGACTGGATGCCGCACGGGCTGATCGTGCGCCTGACCATGCCGGCGGAAAACCTGCCGCGCTGAAAAGCAGAACGCCGGGCGTTGGCCCGGCGTCTTGCGTCAGCCACCCGACTGCGTCAGGCGCGATACTGCTGGATGCGCGTGGTGCGCAGTCCCGCCAGGCCATGGCGATCGATCGCCTTCTGCCAGGCAAGGAATTCCTCGACGGTGAGGGTATAGCGGTTGCAGGCCTCTTCGAGGCTCAACAGGCCGCCGCGCACGGCCGCCACCACTTCCGCCTTGCGGCGGATCACCCAACGCTTCGTATCGGGATTGGGAAGGTCGGCCACCGTCAGCGGCGCTCCGTCCGGCCCGATCACATACGTGACGCGTGCATCGTTCATCTCGACCCCATCCGCGCCCTCATGCGGCGCTCTTTGTGTGGGGCGAGAATAGGCACGGGGCACTTAAGCCCGGTTTAAGCCGGCGCATAAAAACCCGACCAATTCCAAGCGGTTATGGCAGAAAAATGTCGGCGCGGCGTTCCGAAATGAAACGCCGCGCCCCTATCCGTTAAAGAATGGGCGCTATCTCTTAATGCTCAGCATTTCCTGGAGCATCGCGTCGGCGGTCGAGATGATGCGCGTGGCGGCCGAGTAAGCGCGCTGGGTGGTGATCATGTCGGTGAACTCTTTGGCCAGATCGACGGTGGAGGCTTCCAGCGACCCGGCGGAGATTTGTCCGGCCCCGCCGACATTGGCTTCGGAGATCGTCACCGGGCCCGAGGCGTCGCTCATGCGATAGACGTTGGCGTTCAGCGCCGTGAGGCCGTCGGGGTTGGTGAAGGTGGCGAGCGGGATCTTATAGACCTGCCGCTGGAGGCCGTTGTCGAAGACCGCCGTCACCACGCCTTCGTCGCTGATGGAAATGCCGGCCAGACGCCCGAACGCGGCGCCGTTGACGATCGGCGACTGCGAGCTGGACGGCGCCTCGAACTGGGTCACGCCGCCGGACTGGCCCGGCGTGCCGAGACTGACGGCGATGGTCTGCGGCGCGAGGCCGGACGCGGCGGCCCAGGGAATGTTGAGGCTGACCGGCGTCGCGGGCGTGGCGAGCGTGCCGTCGGTGTTGAAGGCGATGGTGCCGGTTGCGATGGGGTTGGAGCCCGCGCCGCCGATATTGGCCGGATCGCCGTCGTAGATCGCCTCGTACTGCCAGGTGTTCGCGTCGGTCTTGATGAAGGCGATGCGGACCGGCTGGACGCCGCCCTGGCTGTCGTAGATCTCCATCGTGCGCTGGAACGCCGCCGTCTGGGCGCCGCTGACGAGGTCGCCGGCGACATAGCCGGGCACGGCCACGGTGCTGGCCTGAAGGTTCGCGGAGAGCGACGCGGTGGTGGTCGCCTCGGCGGTGCCCGTCAGCGTTCCGAGCGCGATGGGTTCGAGCGACGAGGTGTTCACCGGCGGATTGCCGGCGCTGTCGAGACGCCAGCCCATGAGGTAGAAGCCCTGCGCGTTGCGCAGATTGCCTTCATCGTCGGGCGCGAACGAACCGGCGCGGGTATAGAGAAGCCCGCCATTGCCGGTGGTTTCGTTGGCGGTGCGGCTGACCACGAACAGGCCCTGGCCGCTGATCGAGAGATCGAGATTGCTGTCGGTGTTCTGGGTGAGGCCCTGAGCGGTCACGCGCTGCTGGGTGATCGTCCGCACGCCGCCCGTCGAGAACTGGCCGGCGGGCGTATCGCGCGCCAGCAGCGTCTCGAACTGCGCCATCGACGCCTTGTAGCCGACGGTGTTCACGTTCGCGATGTTGTTGGAGGATATCCCCAGCGCGCGGCTGTTGGCCGCCAGGCTGGAAACGCCGGTGAAGAGAGCGCCGTAAAGGCTCATTGGTACAGATCCCCGAACGCGGGCCCGCGCGCTTCGCGCCGTGAGCCGCCCCATTTTCAAATCACCCGGCCATTTTTTGGCCGCGCGTCATCGCCCGTCCGTCAAACGCCCGTCGCGATCTCGCGAACGGCTTCGACATCCGTCAGATACAGTTTCACCCCGCCGACATTCAGCACGACGGAGCCGTTGTTCATTTCAACGCCCGTCACGCGGCCATTGAGCGTGACCGGCGAGGACAATGTCGCGCCCGTGGACGACTTCGCTGCGACCTCAAGCGTGTAGACGCCCTGCGGCGCATCGGCGCCGCTGGCGAGCTTGCCGTCCCACCCGATCGTGTGGTCGCCGGCGGTGAGCGGGCCGGTGCCGGAGTAAACGGCGACGCCGGCCGCATTGCGGACGACCAACTGCACGCTGGCGGCGTCGGCGGGCAGCGAATAGGTCCACTGGGCCGTGCCATCCTTGAGCGCGGCCTGGTTGTTCGGGGCCTGGACCTCGCGGCCGATATAGTTCACCGCCGCGCCCATGCCGCCCGTCTGCTGCAGCGCGATCAGGGTTTCGAGGTTCTTGTTGGTGTAGATGCCCTGCTCGACGCTGGAATACTGAACCAGCTGCTGGGTGAACTGGGCCGCGTCCATCGGCTCGAGCGGGTCCTGGTTCTGGAGCTGCGCGGTGAGCAGCTTGAGGAAGGTGTCGAAGTTCTGCGTCAGCACCGCGTTGGACTTCGCGGCCTGAGTGCTGACGGGCGTGGTGGTGGTGACGTCCATTGCGTCGCTTCCCTATACCGATATGTCGATGACGCCGTCGCGCCAGGTCGAGGCGTGCGCCGCAGCGGCGGCGATGTCTTCCGACTGTGCGGCGCGGCGCGCTTCGGCGTCGCCATAGGCGGCCTCGCGCCGATGCGACTGGTCGGCGCCGGAATCGTTCAGCGCGAAGGAGATGGCCCCTTCTTCCAGGTCGATCCCGGCGTCGCGCAGCGCTGCTTCCAGCGCCGCGCCGTCGCGCTTGAGCAATTCAAAAGCGGCGGCGTTCTCGGCCGACAACACGGCCTTGAGCTTGCCGTCGTGACCGGTCTCGAGCTTCACGTCGACCTTGCCGAGCTCGGCGGGGTCGAGGCGGATCTCGATGCTTTTCGTCGCGCCGTCCTTGGTAACGACGCGCATGGCGAGCACGGGGGCCGCGAAACCGGCCTGCGCGGCTTCGCGCGCGCCCAGTGGAATGCGGGCGTCGGTGACCTGAGCGCCGGGCATGTGAAGCTGGCCCTGCGGGGCGGCGTCGCGCGTCATAACGGCCTGCGTCAGCACGGGGACTGGCTCAGCGCCTTTCGCGGCGGCCGGCATGGCGGCTGGCGGCGTTTCGATTTTCTTCGTGCGGGCCGTGTCGGCGCCGGGCGTGGTCGTGCCCGTGGCGGACGGCTTGGCGGGTGTCTCGGCGGTCTCGCGACGGGCGGCCGGGCCGCCCTTGGCCTTGGTCCGGACAGGCGCGGCGAGAACGGCGTCGCTCGTGGTCTCGGCGGTTTCCGGCTCGATCTGCGGCACGGCCTTCTGCGCCGCCGCCAACAGACTTTGAACGCCGTCGAGGCCAGAGCCGCCCTGTGCGCCGGCGGCGAGCGCCGAGAGCAGGGTGGCCGGCAAAGCGGTGACCTGCTGGGCCTTTGCGGCATCGGCGTCGGGCCTGACGGCGTCTGCTTTGGGTTCGCCGGCGGCATTCGGATCGGCGACACGCGCTTTCGCGCCGGCGATCTTCGATGCGATGACGCGCAGACCCGCCTCGGCGCTCTCGCCCTTTTCACCGGCTGCGTCCGGCGCGGCCTCGATCGCTGCGCCGTTGTCAGGCCGCGTGGCGGATTTGATCTTTCCGGCTCTTTCCGGTTCGCCCGCGCCCTCGCTCAAGAGGGTGAGGAAGTCGCGCGCGGCCGCCGCGCCGCCGGAACTGGCGTCCGACGACCCGTCCGCCGCCACGTGCGTGGCGGCGCTGGGCGCGGAGCTGGCGGCGACGGTGAGCATGCTGTCGAGACGATGTCCGGGTTGCGGTCGGTCGGTTCCCAAGCAAGGCCGGGGCCACGCCAGATAGTGCGTCCTGAGCGGGCAGAGCCGCAGAATCTGGGGATCAGCGCCCGGGCGGCGCGGGCAGAATCTGCAGCGGTGGCCGGTTTCTGCCGGGCAGGAATACGGTCCGGAAAGTGGCGCGTCGTTTGCGAAGCCGATGTCATGACCTTGCCGTCGCGCGCCTCGCCCGGACGCCTCTCAGCGGAATCCCGCCGGAGACGATGGTTGCGCGCGCTTAAGGCTGTCATGTCGCCCGGCAGAATCCGCCAGTCGGCGGCAAAAGATTCCGCGCGTGAGGGAGCGGTCTGATGTCGATCAGCTCGATCCTCAATACCGGGCTTTCGACGCTGCTCGCCAATCAGGCGGCGCTGAGGACGACGTCGTCCAACATCGCCAACGTCAACACGCCGGACTATGTGCGCCGGACGGTGCAGTTCGAGAGCCAGACCGCAGGCGGCATTCTGGCTGGCGTCGAAATGAGCTCGGTGCGCCGCGCGGTCGATACGTTCCTGGCCGCCGAACGCTGGTCGGCGGCCTCGGGCGCCGGCCAGAGCGACGCCGTCGCGCGCTTCCTCGATCAACTGCAGAAGACGATGGGCGGGGTCGGCGATCGCCGCGACCCGGCTTCGCGTCTGGCGGCGATGACGGAAGGTCTGGCGCAGCTTTCGGTCGACCCGACCTCGGTGGCGGGGCGCGCCAACCTGATCCAGAAGATGAAGGATTTCGCTCAGGGTATCGCCGATCTGGGCGCATCCGTGCAGGATCTGCGCGCCAAGGCGGATGCCGAGATCGGCGACGCCGTGAAGCGCGTGAACGATCTGGCGGACCGGATCGCCGCGCTGAACGGCCCGATCCAGCGCGCCACCCTGCAGGGCGAGCCCGCCAGCGCGCTGACCGACGAGCGGGATGCGGCGGTGCGCGAACTCGCCTCGCTGATGTCGATCCAGGTGAGCCAGGGCGCTTCGGGGCGGATCAACGTCACGACGCCCAGCGGCTTTACGATGGTCAGCGAGAGC
The DNA here is from genome assembly GCA_964493795.1 of uncultured Flavobacteriaceae bacterium. Classification (GTDB taxonomy): domain Bacteria; phylum Pseudomonadota; class Alphaproteobacteria; order Micropepsales; family Micropepsaceae; genus JADZAI01. The sequence continues at coordinate 25,806 of CAZBPO010000004.1, read as the reverse complement.
GCGGCCGAGGCGACGCATATCAAATTGAGCGCGGTTTCGTCGGAGACGGTGTTCTCGGGCATGACGATCGTGCGCAAGAACCCCACCACGGGCGTTGAGATCGGCGTTGCCGAGCCGTTCGAACGGCACATCACCGGCGGCAGCCTGCGCGGCCTGCTGGACCTGCGCGACGTCACGCTGCCGAACATCGCCGCCGAGATCGGCGCGCTGGCCGCTTCCACGGCGGAAGCCTACAACGCAGCCCACAACGCGTCGTCGGGCTGGCCGGCCCCAGCCTCGCTGACCGGCAGGGACACCGGGCTGCTGGCTTCGGACTCGCTGGGCTTCACCGGCAAGAGCTCGGTCGCCGTCGTCGATGCGCAAGGGCGTCTGGTGCGGCGGATCGACATCGACTTCGCCGCCGGCACGTTGAGCGTCGATGGCGGCGCAGCCAGCGGGTTCGGCGGCACGATCGGCGGATTCGTCGGAGCGCTGAACACAGCGTTGGGCGGTGCGGGAAGCGCGAGCTTCACGAACGGCGTGCTCTCGCTGAACGCATCGGGCGGGAACGGTATCGCGGTGTCGCAGGACGCGGCCGATCCTTCCGACCGCGCCGGGCGCGGCTTCGCGCATGCGTTCGGGCTGAACGACGTGTTCGTCTCGACCGTGCCGACCAGCTTCGCGACCGGATTGCAGGCGAGCGACGCCCATGGCTTCGCCGCCGGGCAGACGGTCGACTTCGCCATCCGCAGCGCGACCGGCGAGGTGACGCGCCGCTTCACCTATACGGTCGCGGGCGCGACCGTCGGCGACATGGTGAGCGGCCTCAACGCATCGGCCGCCGGTGCAGGAATCTTCGCGCTGGACGCCGAAGGCCGCATCACCTTCACGCCGACCGGCGGCGCCGCCAGCAGGCTGGAGATCGAGGGAGATGGCACGCGGCGGGGCGGCACGGGGCTGTCGCTGACCCGTCTGTTCGGCATCGGCCAGAGCCACCAGATGGCGCAGGCGACGGGCCTGAGCGTTCGCAGCACCATCACCAGCAATCCCGCCGCGCTGTCGCTGGCGCAGCTTGATCTTTCGTCGACGGCGGCCATCGGCGACGTCGTGTTGGCCTCGGCCGACAACAAGGGCGCGCTGGCGTTGCAGGCCGCCGGTCAGAGCGCCAAGTTTCCCGTCGCCGGGTTCGCGGGCGCGCGCGTCGCGTCGCTTTCCGAATATGCGTCGTCGCTGGTCGCGAGCATCGGCCAGCGCGCCGCCGCCGCCACCGACAGCGCGTTGGACTCGCTGTCGCTGAAGAGCGAAGTCGAGCAGCGGGCCATAGGACATGAGGGCGTCAGTCTCGATGAGGAATTGGCGGCGATGATGGTTTTCCAGCAGGCCTACAATGCCGGCGCGCGTCTGATCACGACGGCGCAGAAATTGTACGACGAACTGCTGAACATGATGAGGTAGCCGCGATGGAACGCGTCGCCACGCTGATGCAGAATCAGGCCATGCTGGCCGAGCTGACCCGCACCCAGCGCAGCCTCTATGAAGCGCAGACCCAGGTCAGCACCGGCAAGCGCATCAACGAGTTTTCGGATGCGCCGGCCGACCTTGGCGCTCTGATGGCCGCCCGGGCGGCGGACTCGCGGGCCGCCGACTTCCTGGCGAGCGCCAAGGCGATCCGGACTCGGCTGGACCTGCAGGACACGCATATCGACGAGCTGAGCTCGATCGCCGCCGATCTGAAGCAGACGATCCTGGACGCCGTCGGCAATGGCGGCGGCGCGGCGCTGACCGCCGAGATGCAGGGCGTGTTCGACCGGATGGCCTCAATCCTCAACACGCAGATCGACGGCAAATACATCTATGGCGGCACGCGCCAGGACGTACCGCCGGTGACCGCTTCGTCTCTGGCCGACCTGATGGCGTTGCCGGCGACGGCGGACGCTTTCCAGAACAACGTCGTCGCGCAGAGCGGGCGCGTCGACAACAGCCAGATCATCGCCTTCGGGCAGCTGGCGAGCGAACTGGGCGGTCCGGCCTTCGAGGCGCTGCGCCAGATCATGGCGTTCAACGCCGGTCCTGACGGTCCGTTCGGGCACGATCTCAGCGAAGCGCAGTCGAGTTTCCTGTCGTCGATGGTTCCGCAGCTGACGGCCGTGCATTCTGGCATCAACGAAAAGCTCGCCGCGAACGGCGTCGCCTACCGGGCGGCGAGCGACGCGGTAGAGCGCCACGGCGACATGCAGTCGACGCTGGCGGCGATGATTTCGGACATCGAGGACGTCGATATGGCCGAGGCGATCACCCGCCTGAACAACGCCCAGATCGCCCTGCAGGCTTCGGCCAAGACCTTCGCGACCGTCCAGGGCCTGTCGCTGCTGGACTATCTGCCGGTGTAGCGCCCGCCGCAGGCCGGGCCTATATACCGCCTCATGATCGATCTGAAGCTTTCCAAGCCGCGCGCGGAAACCCGGGTGGTCGTCGCCATGTCGGGCGGCGTCGACTCGACGGTGACGGCCGCGCTGCTGAAGGAGGCCGGATACGACACGGTCGGGGTCACGCTGCAGCTCTACGATCACGGGGCGGCGGTGCAGAAGAAGGGCGCATGCTGCGCCGGGGCCGATATCCGCGACGCGCGCGCCGCCGCCGCGAAGATCGGCGTGCCGCACTATGTGCTCGATTTCGAGACGAGGTTCCGCGAGGCGGTGATCGACCGGTTCGCCGATTCCTATCTGGCGGGCGAGACGCCGGTGCCGTGCATCACCTGCAACGAAACGGTGAAGTTCACCGACCTGGTGGCGGTGGCCCGCGATCTGGGCGCGGATGCGATGGCGACGGGGCATTACATCCGCCGCGTGGCGGGGCCGCATGGCGCGGAACTGCATCGCGCCGCCGACCACAAGCGCGATCAGAGCTA
>CAZBPO010000004.1:12387-22909 GCA_964493795.1 uncultured Flavobacteriaceae bacterium | reverse complement strand
TTCGTGCATTTCCCGTTGGGCGACATGCCGGACAAGACGGCGACGCGCGAGATCGCCGCAAGGTTCGGTCTGGAGGTCGCGAGCAAGCCGGACAGCCAGGATATCTGTTTCGTGCCCGAGGGGCGCTATGGAGATCTGGTACGCAAGCTGCGGAGCGATGCGGCGGCGCCGGGCGAGATCGTGCATCTCGACGGTCGGGTGCTGGGCGCGCATGAGGGGATCGTGAACTACACGGTCGGCCAGCGGCGCGGGCTCGATCTGAAGACCGCAGGCGAGGCGCTGTATGTGATCCGGCTGGAGCCGCGCGAGCGACGCGTGATCGTCGGCCCCCGTGCGGCGCTGAGCGTGCGCGAGATCGACGTCGCGCGGGTGAACTGGCTGGGCGACACGCCGTTGTCGGCGGGACCGCAGAGCGTGCTGGCGCGGGTGCGCTCGACCCGGCCGCCGGTCGAGGCCGCCGTCGTGAGCGACGGGGCAGGTGGGGCGCGGGTGACACTGCCCGGCGGCGAGGAAGGTGTCGCCCCGGGGCAGGCCTGTGTTTTCTACGATCCGGCCGGCGGCTCGCGGGTGCTGGGCGGCGGTTGGATCGTGCGCCGGCCGGCCGACGCCGTGGCAGCGTGAACCTTGTTTCTTGACAGGGCAGGGCGGGCGGCTTTAAGAGCCGCCCTCCGCAGCGTGGCAGCGTAGCTCAGCGGTAGAGCAGGGGAATCATAATCCCTTGGTCGGCGGTTCAAATCCGTCCGCTGCTACCACTTCTCTCTCTGGTTTGGACCATATAGTGCCAGAGGGGGTGCGGAGCCTCAGAAAACCGGGCTTTGGCACTATATGGTCCAACTGGTTTGGACCATAGCATCCCACTTGCTGTTGGTATCGTTGTTGGTATTTTTCGGCCTTCCGATACCAACAGCGCCGATACCAACACCATGCCTCTTTCTGACACAGCCTGTCGAAACGCACGGAAAAGGGGCCGTCCATATAAGATGGCGGACGGCGAAGGCCTCTATCTGCTCGTCACGGCAGGTGGTTCCCGCCTTTGGCGTCTCGCGTATCGGTTCCAGAAGAAGCAGAAGACGCTCGCCATAGGCGTCTATCCCACCGTCACCCTGGCAGACGCGCGGGAAAAACGCCTCGCGGCGCGCAGGCTTCTCGCCGCCGGCTTCGATCCTTCCGCGGCGAAGCGGCAGGCCGTCGCCGCGGCAGACCAGGATAACTTCCAGACGATCGCGCTTGAGTGGTGGGAGGTTCAGGCCGGGACGTGGAAACCGGCCCACGCCGCACGGGTTCTGGCCCGGCTGAAGGCGGACGTGTTCCCCAAGATCGGGATGAAGAACATTAGATCGATCGATGGTCCCGACGTTCTGGACGTCGTGAGGGCGGTCGAGGCGCGCGGCGCGCTCGACGTGTCGAAGCGCCTTTGGCAGTCCGTCGGGGCGGTGTTCCGGTTCGCCATCGCCAGCGGTCGCGCGCGGCATGATCCGTCGGCCGACATCCGGGACGCGCTGAAGCCCAATCCGCGAGTCGAGCATTTCGCGGCCCTGAAGGCGAAGGACATCCCGACCTTCTACAGACGGCTCGACGCGTTTGAGGGCATGGAAGGCCGTCGTGTAGGCGTCGAACTGGTTTTGCACACCTTCGTTCGGACCAACGAGATTCAATTTGCGCGCCCCGAAGAGTTTGAAGACCTCGACGGCAAGAACCCGCTCTGGCGCATTCCGGCCGAGCGGATGAAGAAAGGCCGGGAGCATCTGGTGCCGTTGACGCCACATGCCGTCGGTCTGGTGCGCCGGCTCCTGGCGCTGCGCGGAGTATCCGAGTGGCTGATGCCGGGCACACGGCGGACCGACGAGCCTATGGGAAACAACTCGCTGCTCGATGTGATCTACGCGATGGGTTATCGCGGCGTTCTGACGGTCCATGGTTTGCGCGGCACGGCGTCGACGATCCTCAACGAGCAGGAGTTCAATTCGGACTGGATTGAACGCCAGCTCGCCCATGTCGAGGACAACAAAATCAGAGGCGCCTACAACAGCGCACAGTGGCTGCCGCAGCGCCGTGCAATGATGGAATGGTGGTCGGCCTATCTGCTGAGGCAGCGCGATCTGGCGGATTTGTTGGGGTAGATGGAGCGGCCGGCAGGATTCGAACCTGTCATTTCGAGGGTGGAAACCTCGCGATCTGCCGTTGATCTACGGCCGCACAGGACGTGCTCCGCAGAACACGTCCTGAATAAGGGTCTCTGGTGAGGCGCGTCATAGAGAGGCGTCCAGAGACTACACCCGGCGATCAACCCGGGCGCCCTCCCTAGGGGAGGAAATTTCTAGGCGGACGACCGTTTGCTTGTCATGGCGTGCCACCATAGCGCGCGACTAGAGCAGGTAAATTCCCCGTCGTCTGGGGTCGATGGTTAGTCGGCTTTCTCAGACCGCCTCGAGGGCAAAATATCTCTCATTGAGAGAATGTCAAGAGAAAGGCCCGCCGGGGTAGGGTGTCCGGCGGGCGTTAAAATCAAACAACAATTATCGGCGTGCTACCCGGGCTGTCGATAGCGCGTCGCGTGGTCGTAGCGGGCGAGGGTGATGCTCGACGAATGCTGCTGCGAAGCCTCGAAGCCGGACGCCTCGTTCGAAGGTCGCCGCTTGGTGTCCTGATGGAGCGTGCGTTTCGTATCGTTGGCCTTCGCACGATCCTGCTGGATAAACGCGGCGAAATCGAGGGCGGCGAGACTGGGCGACGCTTCGATCGTTCGGATATCCGTCGGGTATATCGATGCGGTGGCGGGTATGGACAGGCAGATCGCCATGCATATCGCAGCGAGTGCCGGGTACAGTGAGAAACGGTTCATTAGATCACTCCTGTTCTGCCGGGATGGGACCTTGGCCCCTCGGTGTGGCAACTAACGCACGATTCCTGATGACAATCAATAAATGAGAGAATATTATTCTCTCAAAGAGGGAATCTGGCCGCCGCCATGGACTATTTCGACGAGCAGACGGGGAGGCGATTTCTCCGGATCGGAGATGTCAGTGCGCGCACCGGCCTGTCGAAAACTGAAATCTATCGCCGCATCCGACAGGATCGGTTTCCGGCGGCGCGCAAGTTGAGCAGTCGGGTGACGATCTGGATCGATGCCGAAATTCTGGCTTGGCAACGCAATCAGGTGCCTGCGGACGTGGCGGACCTGCTCGGATGACTGACCTGGATGATCTGCTGGGGCCTTCCGAAAGCAAGGAACTGCCCGCGCTCAGAGAATTCTGGAAGCCCGTCGGGACGACGTTTCTGGCCGACGTGTTTAGGCGGGAAGTCAGGACGGTCAAGAAGAAGCTTGCGTCATGCGCCATCAAGGGCTGGACGACGCATAAGGGCACCAAAGTTCCACTCTACGACTTCGTGGAGGCGGCCGGCTACCTCGTCGATCCCAAGGTTGATTTGCTGACGTGGATCAAGTCGCAGCGCGCGCAGGATCTGCCTCACCACATCAACGACCAGTTCTGGAAGGCGATGCTGGGCAAGCAGAAGTGGGAGCGAGAGGCGCGCAATCTCTGGCACACGACGGACGTCCTCGATGTTTTCGGAACCGTCGCGATGACGATCAAGGAGACGATGCAGCTTTGGGTCGAGAACCTGCCCGGCAAGTCGACGATGAGCACCGAGCAGTATAAGGCGCTCACCCAGATGGTGAACGCACTGAAAGCGGATATTCATCTCCAGCTCGTCGAGCTGCCGGCAAAGGGCCAGACTTACAGTTCGGTCACCAGCCTTGATGCGGAGATCGCAGATGCCGACGCCAAGGCGCTCGGCGCCGACGGGTCTGACGATCCGCTCGCCTGATGAGCCAGTTCGACACGCTCCAGCAGATGGCGCTGGCCTCCTTCTCGGCGGTCCAGCCTGCCGAGGATATGAGCGTCACCGAAGCGGGCGAGAAATATAACATCATTCGCCAGCCCGGGTCTCATTCCGGCCCATGGTCACGGGAAAAGACGCCTTATATCGTCGAGCCGCAGGATACGCTCGACAGTCTTGAGCATCAGGGAATGATCTTCGTCGGTCCCGCCCGTACGGGCAAGTCCGTGATGTTTCTCAACTGGCTTGCGAAGACGGTGAAGATCGATCCTGTCGATATGTTGCTCGTACACACGACACAGTCGACAGGTCGGGACTGGTCTCAAGGTGACCTTGCCAAAATGCTCCGCGCCAGCTCTGCCATCAAGGCGGCCATGGTGCCCGGCCGTCAGGCAGACAATGTTTTCGACAAGAAGTTCCTCTCCGGCATGCGGCTTCTGATCAAGTGGCCGACCGTGTCGGAGTTGCGGGGGAAAACGTCGCAGCGCAATTGGTCGATGGACTACGACGGTGTGAAGTCGTCCGACGACGTCGAGGGCGAGGGCAATCTTTACGACCTGCTCGCCAAGCGAGCCGAAACTTTCAAACGGTTCGCGATGACGGTAGCGGAATCCTCGCCTGGGCGGGAGGTGACCAACCCCAAATGGCTGGCGAAAACTCCACACGAGGCACCGCCAACAACCGGAATTCTCGAACTCTACAATCGCGGCGATCGGCGCCGATGGTATTGGCCTTGCATCCATTGCGACGAAGCGTTCGAGCCGGACTTCTCACTTCTGGACATACCGCCCGACGGGGAAAACATCGAGCGCGCCGAAGGCGTGACGATGCACTGCCCGCATTGTGGCGGCGTGATCGAACAGCGATACAAGGAAGAACTCAACGACGCCGCCAAGTGGGTTAAAGACGGCCTGATCTGGAAGCCGGGCGAGGGTCGCGTTTACGAGCGCCGCGGCATGAAGGAGGCGCGGTCGAATATCGCGTCGTTCTGGCTCAAGGGGCCGGCGGCCTACTGGCAGAGTTGGACGTCCCTCGCCCTGAACTACCTTAACGCGATGGCGGCCTACGAGGCGACGGGCGACGAAGGCCCGCTGAAGAAGACCACGAATGCCGATCAGGGCCTGCCTTACATTCCCAAGGCGCGCGCATCCGAGCGACTGCCGGAGGATCTTCGGGACAAGGCCGAGGATTGGGGCGCAACCGAGTCCGATCCGACCGTGCCGGAGAACGTCCGCTTTCTCGTTGCGACCGTCGACGTGCAGGCGCGTTCGTTCGTCGTGCAGGTCCAGGGCTTCGCGCCGGGCGCGGACGGTGCGCCGGGCGCGGACATGGTGATGATCGACGGTTTCAAGATCAGAAAATCGTCACGTCTCGACGAAGACGGCGATCCTTTGCCGATGGAGCCGGGCGCGTACGCGGAAGATTGGGACAGCGTCACTGAGCAAGTGGTCAGGAAGACCTACGCCCTGGCGGACGGGTCTGGTCGACGGATGATGATCAAGGAAACGGGGGTCGACAGTGGTGGCCGGGAGGGTGTGACGTTCAACGCGTATGCGTACTGGCGGCGGTTGAAGCAGAGCGGCGAAGGTCTTCATCGCCGCGTGGCGCTTGTGAAAGGCAACCCCTCGAAAACAAAGCCGCGCGCCTACGTCACCTGGCCTGATTCCAGTCAGCGGGGGGTGAAGGCGGCAGCGCGCGGCGATGTGCCGGTCGTCATGCTGAATTCCAATCCGCTGAAAGACCAAGTCGCGGCGATGTTGACACGTCGTATAGCCAGGCGGGAAGACGAGTCTGGCGGCGGCTCAATCCGATATCCGACCTGGTTTCCGGACTGGTTCTACACGCAGATGACGACAGAGATTCGTTTGGCGGCCGGTTGGGACAATCCGGGGAACCGCCGCAATGAGTCCTGGGACCTCGCGTATTACGCGCTCGGCCTGGCGATCCGGCCGGAAGACGCCACGTGCCCGATCGCGTCAATTCGGCTCGAGCGCATAAACTGGGACGACCCGCCAGGCTGGGCGCGGGAATGGGACAACAACGACCTGGTGTCACAACCGGAAAGACCGGCCCGCTTTTCGACGTCGAAGCTTGCGAAGGGCTCGCTCAGAGACCTTGGCAGAAAGCTGACCTAAGTTTCTCACAATACGATAAAGTCATGAAAACATTGATAATTCTCTCAATGTGTGATTATAGGTCGTGCGATGAGGAATCCTCCTTACGCAGGTCCGCATGGCGCAATCGCTCGCAGATCGACTTGCTGAGGCTGAGGCCGCGTATCACGCGCTTCAGATCGGCAAGTCGGCCGTAGAGATCAGGGATCAGTCCGGTGAAGCCATGCGCTACACGCCGGCCAATGTGTCGCGCCTGAAGCAGTATATCGCGGAACTGAAAGCCGAAATCGCGGGCAGTTCACCTGTGCGCGGCCCGCTGAGGCCGTTCTTCGCATGAGTGGTTTCGCTGATCTTGACGATCTGCTGGGGCCTTCCGCGCCTTCCGACTCCGCGAGGCGTGACCCGGCAGTGCCCCCGTCGGTCGGGTCGGCGGCCCCGGCCGGCGGGGGTGGCCCCCGTATGGAAGGCGCGTATGACGGCGCGAAGCGGTTCGACCGCTCGCTCGCGCTGTGGGCGCCGCCGCTTCAGTCGGCCGACGGCGAGATTCTGCCTGACAAGCCGATGGCCGATGCGCGTGTCCGCGACACGCTGCGGAATGATGCCTATGTCGCGGGTGGCGCGACGATCCACAAGGACAGCATCGTCGGGTCGGTATTCCTGCTCAACTCCAAGCCCGAAACCAAGGTGTTGTACGGGAAGGAAGACGACGTCTGGGAGCGCGAATACCAGGAAGAAATTGAGACCAAGTTCACTCTGGCAGCCGAAAGTCCGCGGCATTGGCTCGATGCGGCGGAGACCAAAACGCTCACGGCCTTCGTTCGGCTCGCCGTAGGCGTCGATACGGCGGGCGGCGAAGTGCTCATGACCGGCGAATGGCTTCGTGACGCCGGTCGGCCGTTCAAGACCGCTGTCCAGATGATCGACGCGGACCGTCTGTCGACGCCCTGGAATCTGATGTCCGAACCGTCGATCCGGGGCGGTGTCGAGCGGAACCGTCACGGCGCGCCGCAGGCCTATCACATCAGGACCGGTCACCCTTCGGACTTTCTCACGGCGGAATCCTATCTCTGGAAGCGCGTGCCGGCCAGGAAGCCGTGGGGCCGTCAGATGATCCTGCATGTGTTCGAGCAGATGCGGGCCGACCAGTCGCGCGGAATTTCGGCGATGGTCTCGGCGCTGTCCGAAATGCACATGACCAAGCATTTCCGGAAGGTCGAACTGCAGCGCGCGGTCGTGGCGAGCACTTACAGCGCATCGATCGAATCGGACATGCCGCCCGACGCGGCCTTCGCCGCCATGGGCGAGGACAGCCTTGGGGAGAACGTCACCAACTACGCGGCGCAGTGGCTTTCGGCCCTTGCCGAATATGTCGGGGGCGGAAAGGGCCTGAAGATCGACGGGGTCAGCATCCCGCATTTTTTTCCGGGTACGCGCCTGAAGCTCCAGAACCCCGGGAACACCGGGCCACTGGGCGACACGTTCGAGGCCTCGCTGCTGCGTTACATCGCCGCCAATCTCGGCGTGTCCTACGAGCAGTTGTCGCGCGACTACTCGGCGACCAACTATTCGTCGGCCCGCGCCGCGATGGGCGAAACGTGGAAGCACATGCTGGCGCGCAAGAAGCGTGTCGCCGACACGACTGCCTCCTTCATTTTCCGGCTGTGGTTGGAAGAGGCTATCAACCAGAACCAGATCGAAGCGCTGAAGCGCCGCAACGTGCCGAACTTCTACGAAGGCCTCAACGCGGACGCTTACGCCGCGGCCGAATGGATCGGCGCCGGTCGCGGCATGCTCGATCCGCTGAAGGAAACTCAGGCGGCCGTCCTCCAACTCAAATACCGGCTGGCGACGCGCGAGCAGACGATTGCGCAGCTTAACGGGGGCGATTGGCGCAGGGTCGCGCGCCAGTCGAAACGCGAAGTCGATCTCGATGACAATCTGGGCCTGCCTCCGCTCATTGCGGATGGGCAGATGGAAAAGGCGCTCAGCGGTTCGCCGCAAGAGCGGACGGGCGACGCATGAACCCGATCCTCGCCCGTTTCGATCGCCAGCCAGGACTGATCTCGCCGGATAGCCGAGCGTGGTTCGAGGCTTGCGTAGCGCGAGCCGATGCGCTGTTGCAGACGATCTCCGACGCGGCGTCCGAGCCCGCGATGCAGGACGACTTCTGGCCGTCGCCCGGCAGCTACATGACCCAGTATCGGCCCTATGTCGTTCGGGATGGTGTTTTGCACATCCCGGTCAAGGGCGTGCTGCTGCACGATTTCCCCTACGCGGACGGACGCTGGGCCACAGGCTACGACTATATCGCACGGGCGCTTCGGCGCGGTCTTGAGGACGGCAATGTGCGCGGTATCGCACTGATCGTTCATTCGCCGGGCGGGGAGGTGGCGGGGAATTTCGAACTGGCTGACCGGTTTTTCGCGGCACGCGGCGTAAAGCCGACCCGGGCTTTCGTAAACGACATGGCGTACTCGGCGGCCTATTCGCTCGCCAGCGCGTGCGATTTCATTCACGTCACGCGCACGTCAGGCGTCGGGTCGATCGGCGTCATCACCAGCCATGTCGATTTCTCGAAGGCCCTCGAAAACTACGGCGAGAAGATCACGCTGATTTTCGCCGGCAAGCACAAGGCCGACGGTAACCCGTACGAGGCGCTGCCGGCCGATGTGAAGGCGCGCATTCAGGCGCGACTGGATGAACTCTATTCGGTTTTCGTGTCCACCGTGGCGCGGAACAGGGCCATGGATGAAACGGCGGTTCGGGCGACCGAAGCGCTGACCTTCACCGCGACCCAAGCCTTGTCGAACGGACTGGCCGACACGATCGGCAGCCTGGACGACGCTCTGGCTGACTATTCGGCCAGCCTCAACCCAGACCAAGGAGATGAGACAATGGCCGAAATCACCCAGGCCGATGTGGACGCCGCGCGAGCGGAAGGCAAGACCGCCGGACTCAGCGAAGGACTGGCGGCAGAGAAGGCCCGGATCACCGGCATTCTCGGCTGCGACGCCGCGAAGGAGAGGCCGGCGGCGGCGCTCGCCGCGGCGCTCGACACCGACATGTCGGTCGACCAGGCCGGCGCGTTCCTCGCGAAGTTGCCGTCGGAAGCGAAGCCGATTGCCGTCGCGCAGCCGGCAGGCGCAGGCGCGCCCAAGGGCATGTTCGAGGCCGCCATGAATCAGGGCGGCGGGGCAGACGTTGGGGCCGGCGATGGCGGTAACGGCGCCTCGGCGGACGACCTGGCGATCGAGCAGTCCTTCGGCGGGCGTAAGCCCAACAAGGCCGCCTGACGGCGATACAGAACAAAGGAGCGAACGAACATGCCGATCAATCTTCCCGACACCTCCCAGAGCGCCGGCATTCCGTCGCAGTGGAGCGAAACCATCTCCGCGCCCGCCGACGGTCTGGTGACCGGCAACGTGCCGGCGATCTTCACGCGCGATGAGATCGTCGCGTACAGCCAGGACCTTGCGACCTTGCAGGTCGTGGGCCGCAACGCCGACGGAGACCTCGTCAAGGCGACGTGGCACGCCACGCCGGCCAACGCGATCAAGCCGATCGGCGTGGCGGTGACCGGCGCCGTGACCGGCGCGTCCGGCGCGAAGAAGGGCATCCCGGTCTATCGCGGTGGCTGCTTCAACCCCGACAAGCTGGTGTGGGACTCGTCGTTCGACACCGACGCGAAGAAGTTCGCGGCGTTCGAGGGTTCTCCGGCGCCGACCAGCATCGTCCTGCGCCGTCGTCGCGCGCACAACATCACCTGATCAGCGGCTTCGGAAAGGAACCGATCGATGACTCTGCAACTCTGGTCTCCGAAGCAACTGCTTCGCCGTATGCGCGATGATCGTATGGACGCCATTCCGTCCTACTTTCTCGACAATTTCTTCAAGGGCCGACACTATTCGGAGGAACGCGAAATCCTCCTGGCCGAACTGCCGGCCGCCGGCCGCAAGCTGGCGCCGTTTGTCCTGCCGACGGAGCAGGGCAAGCCGATCGCCGAATTCAAGGGCATGACGATGAAGGCGCTGACCCCGCCCTACATCAAGCCCAAGGACGCGGTCCGCCCCGAAGACGCCCGTTCGCCGTTCCCGGAAGAAGTTCTCGACGGCCCGCTGTCGCTCGCGCAGCGGTTCAATCGTCGCGTGGGCGAGATCCAGAACCAGCATGTCCGCGCCATCCGGATGCAGATGGCCTATATGGCGTCGCGCGCCGTGATCGACGGGCAGCTGCGGATCTCGTACCAGAGCGACCAGGGCGCGGCGCATCCGGAGGTCACCATCACTTTCGGCCGTGCGTCCAATCAGACGGTCGTTCTGAGTGGTCCGACGTACTGGGACGATCCGGATCATCTCATCCTCGACGACGTCGAACTGTGGGCGAACCGGATGGCGCAGGCGAAGTTCGGCCAGCGTCCGAACGTTCTGCTGGTCGGCGCCAACGTCGCTCCTGTGTTCCGCAAGAACAAGCAGGTGCGCGCGCAGATGGACCTCACGGTTCGCGGCAACAGCGTCAACATTCCGACCGGCATCCAGGTGCTCAATCCGCAGGGGCTGACCTATATCGGT
>CAZBPO010000004.1:0-12377 GCA_964493795.1 uncultured Flavobacteriaceae bacterium | reverse complement strand
TATATCGGTAACCTGTCGGGCGGCATCGAGGTCTGGTCGTACCGTGACTATGTCGAGAACGCGAACGGCGATCTCGTCGATCTGCTCGATCCCAACGATGTCGTGATGATCGCTCCGGGCAACGAAGGCGTCCTGGCCTTCGGCGCCATCTACGACACCAAGGCGATCGCGGGCGGGAAGATGGCGATCGATATCTTCCCGAAGATGTTCGAGACCGACGATCCGGGCGAACTCTATCTGATGCACCAGAGCGCGCCGCTTCCGATCCCGCTGTTCCCGAACCGCACGCTCAAGGCGACGGTTCTGGACGACTGATCGTAGGGCGGCCGGCGATCGCCGGCCGCCTCTCACTTCCGAAAATCTCACAGGAGTCGCCCCATGGGACAGTACATCGCCCTGAAGTCCATCCAGATCGAACGCCAGGGTATTCGCTATGCCATCGAGCCTCGCTCGCTGGATGGAACCTCGTCCGGGCTGTTCGAGCATGAATTCACCCCGAAGCAGGAAGCGCGGTTGTTCCGGCTTCAGGCCATCCGTGCGCCGGAGGGCGTCGAGGTCCACGAAGATCCGACGAAGACTCAGGCCATCGACAGTTCGAATGTCGTCGAGGCGGCGCCCCATCCGCTCGATCATGATGGCGACGGCCGGAAGGGCGGAAGCAAGCCCGGCCCGAAACCGAAGCCGGGGTCGAAGGTTCCGACCGAGACGAAGCCCGAAATCGACCCCCTAGGTTAAGGCGTCTAAGGGAGACCGCGAATGACCAACGTCACCGCCACCGTGAAGGTGGGCTTCACCGTGAACCACACGTTTGAGGGCAAGGACGTCAGCCACACGTCGGACGACGGCGTGATCGAGATGCACAAGACCTCGTTCGATGACTTCGAGAAGGCCGGCGCCGTGACACGGGCCGAAGCTCCGAGGCCGTCGAATGAACCGTCGTTGCCCGGTATCGACGATTCGTCCGCCCAGAAGGTTCCCGGGCGGAAGTGATGGCGAGCTGGCGCGACATCAGACGCGCCATGCGCCGGGACGTTCATCGCGAGATGGGCGTCCCGGCCTGCTATCTGCTGGCGGCGGGCGGCGCCCACATAGAAATCACCGTGCGCGGCCCGCACAGCAAACGACCGCAGTCCGTCGGCGATCTACCCAGCCAGCTCGACGGATATGCCGAACGCGAAGACGTGCAGCCAAGACTGATCTTCTATCGCGACCAGATGAGCATTCCGCTTCGCACGGGCGCGATCGTCTCGATCGCCACGGACGAAGCGTATCGTATCGCCACGGTTCTGAAGCCCGACGATGAGACCGTCACGGCCGAGGTTGTGCCCCTGAGCGCGAGCGAGTGTGCGGGCCTTCCGGTTCCCGCGGGCTGACCAGATGGCCGGCACCTATCTTTATGTGGCGGAAGGGCTGGATCTCGGTGACGACATCGCCGCGATTCCGGACGCCATCCGGACCGCTGCGATGCGCGCTGTGAACAAGACGCGGGACCGGACCCGCACGCGGGCAGGACGTGAAATGCGGATGCAGGTGAACTTCCCGGCCCGCTATCTTTCCGGCGCCGACGCCCGGCTGCAATCCACGTCCGCCACGCGCGAAACGCTCGAAGCCCGGATCACAGGGCGGCGCCGCGCGACTTCACTGGCCCGCTTCGCCAGGGGCGGCCGGAAGGGCAAGGGTGTGCGGGTCGAGGTCAAACCCGGCGCCGCGCGCTTCATGAAACGATCCTTCCTGATCCGGCTCCGAGGCGGGGGCGAGGGCAATACAGGGCTCGCGATCCGCACGTCCGGTGGGAAGCCATCGGCGGCCTACAAGCCGGTCCGAATTGGTGAAGGTCTTTATCTGCTCGCCGGCCCCAGCGTCGATCAGGTCTTTCGTACCGTGGCGGACGACCTGACGCCCGACGCCGAGGACTACCTTGAGGCCGAGTTTCTGAGGCTTCTCGATCTGGGGAATCTGATCTGATGGCCGATCCGTTCCGCCTGCGTGTGCTGAAGGCGCTCACCGACATCGTCAAGGGCGCGCCGCTGTCGAACGCGCAGAAAACGGTCGAGCCCGATACGGGACCGACCTCATCACTGGCCGACTTCACTGAGGCGGGGGTTTCGCGTTCGCGTGTATTCCGTGGCCGTCAACAATTCGGCGATGGCGATCCTCTGCCGATGGTCAGCATTCTGGAGCACCCTCGCGCACTGGACGTTCTGGATGAGCCGGGCGGGGGGCCTGGGGTGGTCGTGGAGTGGGATCTGTTGATCCAGGGCTTCGTGGTCGACGATCCTCAGAACCCGACCGATCCGGCGCATCATCTGGTGGCCGACGTGATCTCGATCCTTACGAAAGAGCGTCGCCGCAAGGCGGCTGATGGACGAACGCCGGACATTCTCGGTCTCGGATCGGCTGCGCCCTGCGTCACGAAGATCGCAATCGGTTCGCCCGTGGTTCGCCCGGCCGACGGCCTTAACTCGAGTCAGGCCTTTTTCTGGCTCACCGTAACCCTGACCCTCGCAGAGAACACAGAGAACCCCTTTCTTTGAGTCTGAAATCGCATTATGTGTGAAGCTTCTCACAAGGAGAGAAACGAATGAGCAATTTGCACACTTATGGGTCGGGCGAAGTCTCGTTCGCCCGTTTCGCTCCGGGCACGATGAATCCGGGTGCGTTCATCTATCTCGGCAATACGCCGGAATTCTCGCTGACCCCGGAAGTCGAAACGCTGGATCACTTCGATACCGATCACGGTATTCGGGTGAAGGACGACGAGATCGAAACTTCGTTCAGCCTCGGCGGCCGCGTAACCACCGACAATCTGTCGAAGGAGAACTGGACGGCCTTTCTCATGGGCACGACGTCCTCGTTCACCATGACGTCCGGCTCGGCAGTCGCCGAGACCATCAATCCGGTCGCGTTCGGCACCTACCAGCTCGGCGTCACGACGCCGAACCCTTCCGGTGCGCGGCTCATCACCTCCGTCGTCGTGACGAATGGCGGCACGACCTATGTCGCCGGCACGGACTACCTGGTCGATCTCGCCGCCGCCGCGATCACCTTCATTCCCGGAGGCACGTTGGTCGCGGGCGGCTCGGTCACCGTCACCTACAGCCGGACCGCCAGTACGCGGGAGCAGATCGTGTCGGGCAACATCGTGCAGTCCGGCGCGCTTCACTTCAAGTCGTTCAATCCCGCCGGCCCGCGCCGGGACGTGCTGATGCCGTATGTCAAGCTGCGGCCGGAAGGCGATCTCGCCCTGAAGGGCGAAGACTGGCTCACCATGTCGTTCAACATCGGCGTTCTGCGGAAGGGCGGTCTTGCCTCCGTGTACGTCGATGGCGTCGCGTCACCGACGTAAGGCCGGCGCGACGCCATGAAGATCGAAGACCTGGCCTTTGCCGCCAAGGCCCACGTCGAAGTCCCGAACGGCAAGATCGCCGTTCGGGGGCTGAACCTCGTCGATATTCTCGAACTGGTCGAACGCCATCGTCCCGCGTTGAGCGAAGCGTTCGACGCCATGGGCGGCAAAGACACCAAGATCGACGAGTCGATGTCGGTGCTGACTGGCTCTTTTCTGTCGGCCCTGCCGGAGATCGCGGCAGAGGTGATCGCCATCGCGCTCGACGACCCTCACAAGGCCGACGTCGCACTGAAAGTGGCGGTCGGCACTCAGTTGCTCATGCTTGAGAAAATCGCGGAGTTGACCTTCGCCGCCGAGGGCGGCGCGGGAAAAGTCATCGGGATCGTCATCAACGCAGTGCGGGGAACCACGCAGGTGCTCAGCGTCCTCAAGACCTGAACACCTGGCTGTGGGGTGTGCGCCGCCATGTGAGCCTTCTCATGGGCAACGGCCATCCCCACGCGCAGTTCTACCCGCTGCGTCGCGTTTGGGAGGAGTCCGCCTTGGTCGTTCAGCGTCTCAACGGAGTTGAAGCGACCCGGGCGATCCTCCTGAACAAGGCGGTCTCGGCAGTCGTCTCCAAGAAGGCGGGGGCGGACTTCAAGAAGACCATCAAGTCACTGACGGACAGCGAATGAGCCGGGACGTCACACTTGTCATCCGCGCCAAAGACCAGGCGAAAAAGGCTGTCGATTCGGTCGCGGATGCATTGCGCGAACTCACCGACGTTCAGAAGAACGTCGGTGAAAGCGCCGCAAAGACCGACGGGCTGCTCGGTCGGCTCAAGCAAGAACTGGGTGCGCTCGACCGCGAAGCGCGCGGACTGATCGCGCTCGGCAAAGTTTCGTCGCAACTCGACAAGGCGACTGCTGCGGTCGCGCGCCTGGAAGACGCAGCGCAGCGCAGCGCCGAAGACCAGGCGAAGCTGGCTGGACGGATGGAGGCTGTCGCCACAGAGGCCGAGCGACTCCGTTCGGCGGCGGCGGCGGCGAAGACCGCCTATGACGCGGAACGCGCGACTTTGGCGTCGCTGACCAAGGAGCACGGCAAAAACGCCGAGGCGGTTGCGGCTTCGCGCCAGCGTCGCGACGCGCTCAAAACGACTCTGACGCAGGCGAACGCCGCCTCTCGCACAGCTGTCAGTGCTGAGTCCGCTCTGCGCCGCGAAGTTGAGGCCGGCGCGCTTGCGATGGTCGAAGCGTCGGCCGCGACCGACACAGCGCGGCGCGAACTAGCCGAGATTACGGACATCGCCCGGCAGGCATCTTCTGCTCTGGGTGGTGTCGAGGCGACTCAGGAAGGTGTGGCTGCGGCCTCCGCGCGAGCCGCCGATGACATCGCGAAGCTGAACGCCGCTATGGCCGCTCGTTCCGGCGCGCAGAGCCAGACCAACCTGCCCGGAACGGCGGCCGAGACGACCGCGTTGTTTCGCCGGCAGATCGCAGCAGTGGCCGAAGCGAAAGCCGCGTGGCGTGACGCGCAGGCCGAAGCGAACCGTCTCGGTTCTGCCATTCGCCAGACCAACGAACCGACTCGCGAACAGCACACGGCGTTCCTTCTGGCCCAAGCCGCGTCGCGCGCGGCCAAGCAGGCGTATATCGAGCAGGGTGCGTCGCTGAACGCGCTTCGCGGGTCCCTGCGTGGCGCGACGGCTGCGGTGATCGAGCAGAACGTAGCGGTGCGCGCCAATCAGGCCGCTTTCGCGTTGAGCAACAGCGCTTTCGTCGGACATGGCGCCGCGGTGCGCCAGTCGGTGCAAACGAACGCTCTGGCGTCCGCCGGCATTTTCCGCATGAGGGATGCGTTCCGCGGGCTGTACGGCGAGTCCCGTCAGGCGATGAACCTGTCGCAGCGCCTTCGGGCCGAAGTGCTGTCGCTGACGTCCGCCTATGTCGGTCTCTATGCAGTTATCGGGGCCGCAGGGAAGGTGCTGAAGGCCTTCCAGGGTCTTGAGGCCGCGCAGTCACGTCTCGGCGTCGTGTTCAATCAGAACATGGTCCGGACGGCGGCCGAGATCGCGTTCCTTCGCGAGCAGTCGGATCGTCTCGGTATCGCATTCAGCGTGCTTAGCGACGAATACGGCAAGTTCGCGTTCGCCGCGTCGGCCGCGAACTTCGAAATCGAAGATACGCGTAAGACGTTCCTCGCCCTGGCCGAATCCGGTCGCGTCATGAAGGTCAGCCAGGAGAATATGGCCGGCCTGTTCAAGGCGCTGACGCAGATCATGTCGAAGGGCAAGGTGCAGGCCGAAGAACTGCGCGGCCAGATCGGCGACCGTATGTCGGGCGCCTTCCAGATTTTCGCCGCCGCCATCGGGGTCACCAGTCAGGAACTGGACAAGATGATGGAGCAGGGCGAGGTGTTCGCCGACCGCTCCACCATCATCAAGTTCGCCGACGAGTTGGAGCGCCGGTTCGGCCCGCAATTGGGCATGGCGCTCCAGTCGATCAACGCGGAGATCGGCCGCTTCGCCAACAACGTCGAGCAGGCGCAGTTGCGGATCGCACGCGCAGGGTTCGCGGAGCGCTTCGGTGAAACGCTTAAGAGCCTCAACGCCTGGTTCGCATCGGACGACGCAGCATCGTTTTTCGACGGCCTGGGTGTCGCCCTAGGCAAGATCGTGTCCTTGCTGCCTCCCATTGTCGAAAACATGGACGCGCTCGCGGTGATCCTGAAGGGGCTCTTTGCGTTCAAAGTGGCGCAAGGCTTCCTCGGCCTGTTCGGCAATGGAACGTTCGCCGCGCAGGTTGCGCAGGCGCGCGTTCATGTGAACGCCCTGATCTTCAGCCTGGGCATTCTGGCCAGCACGGCGCGAGGGCCGGCTGCCGGCGGCCTGATGGTTCTCGGCAGTGCGCTCATGGCAGTGCGCGGCGCGGCTGCTGCCGCCATCGCCGCGTTCCGAATGCTGTGGGTGGCGGTCGGCGGGCTGCCCGGGATTCTGCTGAGCGGCGCGATCTATCTCGTCACGAGCATGCTGGGCGACTGGCTGACGACCGCCGACCGCGCGACGGAAGCGTTGCAGCGTCACGAGCGGCAGATCGAGAAAGTCCGCAACGCCTACGTTGAAGCCGGTGGCAAGGTCAACGAGTGGGCGAACAATATCAAGGGGCTGACCCTAACCGAACTGGAGATCAACGCGGACGACCTCCGCAAAACCCTGGATGCGATCCGCGACGAAGTCGCTGGCGAGCTGGCAGTCGTTTTGATGGACGGATTTTCGAAGACGCCGCCCAAGGAACTCCGCGATCTCGTCGGGCAGTTTAAAGCCGGCGCGATCTCAGCACGCGATTTCAAGCTGGCGGTCAATGAGATCGCGCAGGCGGACCCCGGGCTGGATCGCGGGCTGATCAAGCAGATGCTGGAGGCCGCCGACAAGGCGGATTCCGTTGAAAAGGCCCTGGGCGAGGTGAGCGCGGCGGCCCGCGTGTTGGGATCGACGGCCTCAGATAGCGATCTCGCGTTGCTCGGTCTTTCGGACGCGCTCGGGACGCTGAACGCCAACGCCGACACGGCTGCCCTCGATCGCTACACGGCCGCCCTGAACAGGATGAAGGCAGCGATACCTGACGTCGCGCGTCAGTTGAAATTCGACGAAGACCGCAAAGAGATCGAGAAACAGTTCCAGGCAGCCATCGAAAACGCCGGATACGATCTGAAGGCGATCGCGCTGGCGATCACGACGCGCAAAGCCGCGATCGAAGCCCTTCAGCGCGAATTTCACGGAAAGGCGGCCTCCGGATCTCTTGTGGACCGGATCGTTGGCGCAGAAAGCGGGGGCGACAGCGTAGCCCGGAATCCCAACTCGTCGGCTACCGGACTTGGGCAGTTTGTCGAAGCCACCTGGCTTCGGATGTTCAAGCAGTATTTCCCGGACCAGGCGGCCGGCATGACTGAGGCTGCCATGCTGGTTCTGCGCGAGGACGCAGACCTGTCGCGCAAGATGGTTGAACTCTACCTTCAGGAGAACGCCAAGGCCCTGCAGGCTGCGGGTCACGCGGTCACCGACACGAACCTCTATCTGGCGCATTTCCTCGGACCGGCCGGAGCCAACAAGGTTCTCTCGGCTGCGCCGGGAACGGCGCTGAGCGATCTCTTCGGAGAGTCGACGATTGCCGCCAACAAGTCAGTGATGTCGGGCAAGACGACGAGCGATCTGATCGCCTGGGCCGGCGGCAAGATGGGCATCTCCGATACAGAACTCGAAGCGCAGCAGCGTGTGCTCGACATTCTGAAAGAGAAGCGAGAGGCCCAGGACGAGTTCAACAAGTCCATCGCTGATGGCGCGGCCGAGCGTGAATTCGAGATCGAGCAGATGCGCCGCTCGCAACGCGAGCAGGTGATACAGGCGGCTATTCGGGAGGCCCGGAACAAAGCCGACGAGGAAGGGCTGACGCTGACCGCACAGCAGGAAGCGGCGATCAGGCAATCCACCGGCGCGTTGTTCGACCAGCAGGTCAGCGTCGAGACGCTGAAAGAGACGGACAAAGCCCGCCTCGAGCTGTTGCAGGCGCAGGGGCAGATGGAAAGCCGCGACGCTTACATCGCCCGGGAGGCAGCCGCCCAGAAAATCAATCTCCTGACCGCGGAAGGTCAGGAGTGGGCGCGCATCCGAGGGCTCATCTACGACATCCAGCGAGCCGAGTTCGACCGGGGCCAGGTCGATGAACGGGTGAATCTGCTGAAGGAGCAGGCCGCGCTCCTGATGGAGCAGATCACGTTCTTCCGGGAGATGGGGCAGGCGGCGATCGCGGACGATCTGGAACAGCAGTTGCGATCGGTCAACGTCGAGCTTCTGAAGGCGGTCGACGCGGCGATCCTGTTCTACAAGACGCTCGATCCTGCATCCAATCCCAGCGTGCCGAACGCCATCCGGGCGATGGAGATTCTGAAAGGCAGTATCGAGGCGCAGGGCAAGACCGCCGTCGTGTCGGCGAAGCAGATCAACGAGTCCTTCGCCCAGGGCGCCGCGAACGCGTTCGATCGGTTCGCCCAGGCCGTCGCCGAGGGAACGAACGCCTGGCGGGCCTTTCAGGACGCGTTTCTTCAGGCCGCCGCTGACTTCCTGCGCCAGATCGCACAGATGATCATCAAGGCGATCATCTTCCGCATCGTCAGCGGCGGCAGCGATTCGGGCGGACTGGGCGGCATGATCGCCGGCTGGTTCAATCATGATGGCGGCATCGCCGGTCGTGAGGGCCGTCGCGGCTCGGTCTGGGGCGGCTGGTTCGCCAACGCGACCCGTTACCACACCGGCGGCGTGGTGGGCCTGAAGCCCAACGAGATCCCCATCGTCGCGGAACGCGGCGAAGAAGTGCTCGATATGGGCGATCCGCGCCACCGTGCGAACGGCGGCCTGAACAGCAAGCAGACCATCAACCTGTTCAACTACATCGATCCAGCCGAGATGCTTACGGCCGCGCTCGCCACGCCGGCAGGCGAGAAGGCGTTCATTAGTCGTATTGAAGCAAATGCAGGACAGATCAAGGCGGTGATCGGATGACATTCCCGACCGACCTGCCGACCTGGACGCATCGCCCGAATTGGGCCGAACGCGTGCGTGCGACGTACGACTTCAAGACCTCGGTCTTCGCAAGTCGGGACGGGTCGGAGACGCAGCGAAGCGCGTTGCGCGAGACGCCGCGCCGCAGCCTCGGTTTCAGCCCGCTTCATCGCGACGATGAGTCGCGGAAGATGCGGCGCTTTCTGGCGCGTCACCAGTCGTCGGAAATCGCCATGGCCGACTATTCGATGGGCGTCAGCGTCTCATCGGGAGCGATGATCGGCGGAAGTTCGCTGACCCTCCGGCGGTCGGCGTACTGGGTTTCGGTCGGCGCTCGCGTATTCCTGCAAGACGGCCCTGTCATCCAGCTTCTGACGATCGCCACGGTGGCCGGTCTGACGGTCAGCTTCGCGAGCGAATTCACGCATGCATGGAGCGCCCGGACGCGGGTTTATCCGCCGTTGCGCGGGGTCCTGAAGGACAGCCTGGGCGTCCAGTCCATCACCGACGAGGTCGATACGACGACGATCGACTTCGACGTGACGCCCGGCAGCATCCCGCCGCGAAATTGGGGTGCCGCACCAACGACGCTCGGCGGCCGGGAAGTAATGACGCTGCGTCCGAACTGGACGAACCGCCTCGATACCGACTTCGTGTTTCCCCGTGAACGGGTCGACTATGGCCGCGGCCTTGTGCGCGTGCTCCGGCCCGTGTCGTTCGGCACGCAGATCCGGCGAGGCCGCTTTCGGCTGCGTAGCGCCGAGCAGATCGACCTGCTGATTGGCATGTTCCACCGCGCGAAGGGACAGCGCGGGGAGCTGTACGTCTCCACATGGCTCAACGATATGCAGTTGCGCCTCACAGCCAACGCCGGGGCGGCGGCCTTACGTATGCAGGGCGTCGCGCTTCATCAGACCTACGCTTCCGATCCGTCGTATAAGGCAATCGAGATGCGGCTGTCGGACGGTTCGGTGCTGCGGCGGCTCGTCACGGCGAGCGCGACCGTAAGCGACGCCAATGGGGCCGACACGATCCTCACCGTGAACAGCGCGCTGCCCGTTGCTGTGTCGCCGGCCGGCGTGAAGTCGATCTCGTGGTTGCAGTGTGCGCGGTTCGCGACCGACACGTTGACGCTGGACTACGTCACCGACCTGGTGGCCGACGTCGCGCTAACCTTCCAGTCACTCAAAGACCTGACGCCGGAGGCCGCATGACCTTCGCCGGACGCGAACAGAGCCGCACACGCCGAGAACCGGTCAACCTGTTCTTTTTCCGTTACGGCGCAGCCCCGGGTTCATACTTCGCCTACACGGACGGCGAGACGCCGGTCACGTTCAATGCCGGCGACGGGCTGGGGGCGGTCCTGTATCAACCGACGCCGATCGCGTGCGGCGAAATCCGACTGAACGGCGTCGTCGACAAAACCCGCTTCACGATCGCGGTGCCACACGACTCCGAGGTCGTGGGTCTCTTCAATCCTCGGCCGCCGTCCTACACGGTGTCACTGGTCGTCCGTAGCGGCCATGTCGGCGATAGCGAATGGCTGGTGGTGTGGTCCGGCCGCATTCTCGGCTTCTCGGATACGAAGAACGAGTCGCATCTCAATGGCGAACCTGTGCTGCGCGGACTTAAGCGGGCCATCCTGCGGCGCAACTATCAGATTCAATGCCCGCACGTTCTGTATGGCGGACAGTGCAAGGCGAACAAGGCCGCGGCCACGGTCACGCCGAACGTGCTCGGTCTTGCCGGCGCGATCCTGCATCTGCCCGCTGGCTGGAATGGGGCTCATCCTACCGATCGCTTCGTAGGCGGACTGGCCGAGTGGATAGGATCAAACGGCAGGGCCGAGTGGCGAACGATCATCCGGATCGCCGATGCGACTCATGTCGTGATGGGCGCCGGTGCAGACAATCTGACGATCGGCGGGCCGATCGCGCTATCGCGCAACTGCGGAAAGGACATCGTCGCGTGCAACGAACACGCGAACATCCAGAATTTCGGGGGTCACTGGCTCATCCCAGAGAAGAACCCGACCGGCCTCCGCAACAGCTATTACTGAGGCGCAGAATGGTCTGGAACTTCGTAGTCAACCTTCTGATCGCAGTGGCGCTGAACGTCGTCGCCTATCTGATCAGTCCCAAGACCAAGACGCCCAAACCGGCCGCCGCGAGCGATCCGGAAGCGCCGACTTCCGAGGCCGGCAGACCGATCCCGTGGGTATTCGGTGAGATGTTCATCCGTTCGCCCAACGTGCTCGGCCAGTTCGACAAGACCACGCGGCAGTATCAGGTGAAGGCGTGATGGCCGACGATCCGATCATCACGATGGACGACGTCAGGCAGGCCGGGATTTGCGTGCTCGGTCAGCGCGGCTGGTTCCGGTCGCGCGGCCTCGACTTCCGGAAGTTCATCGCAGAAGGGCTTCCTGCCAGCGTCATGCTCGGCGATCCGCCCGACGCGATGGTTCAGCGCGTGATCGAGCGCATGCGGGAGCGCGCGCATGGGTAAGAGCAGCAGCGCCAAGCAGCAGGTCACCGACTATCATATGTCGTTGCACTTCGGGATCTGCATCCAGGCGGATTCGATCCACGAAATCGTGGTGCAGGAAAAGACGGCCTGGCTGGGCGAGTCGAGCGGCGGCATCCTCAACATCAATCAGCCCAACCTGTTCGGCGGCCCCAAGAAGGAAGGCGGCCTGGTCGGATCGATCGGCGTCTTCATGGGCGGCCCGACCCAGACCATGCCGACGCCGATCGCCCAACGTTGGGGCATGACGGAAAGCACCTCGCCCGGCTATCGCGGGATCACGTCCCTGTTCTTCGCCGGCACGAATTATCAGGGCGGCTTCCTGTGGAGTTCCAACAATCCGATCGTCGCGAACCATCTCTGGGTTCGCGTTCGACGCCACCCGCGCGAACTGGACAGCGAGAACGCGGTCATCATCACGCCGGGCGGCTGGCAGGCCAACCCGGCTCACATGATTTATAGTTGCATGGTCGATGGCGAGAACGGGTGGGGCCTCTCCCCCGATCTCATCGGCGCATCGTTCCTCGCGTCGGCCGTGACACTCAAAGCCGAAGGGCTCGGGCTGTCGATGGCGCTGTTCGACCAGATGGAGGTCGGCGAGTTCATCGCGGAAATCGTCGATCATATCCAGGCGAACTTCTTTTTCGACCCGCGCAGCGGGAAGTTCGAACTCAAGCTTATCCGAGATGACTACGACGTCGGCTCGTTGCCTGTCTTCGACGCGTCGAACTCGCACCTCGAAACCTTTTCGCGAAAAGGCTGGGGCGAGACCGTCAACGAAATCTCCGTCGTCTGGACGAATCCGCGCACCGAAAAAGAAGAGACCGTCACCTATCACGATCTCGGCAACATCGCGGCGCAGAATGGCGATCGGGTTCACGCGAGCCGACCCTACTACGGCGTTCGGGATGCCGACCTCGCTGCAAAACTCTGCGCGCGGACGCGGCACGGACTTCCCGCGCGC
>CAZBPO010000003.1:24553-39309 GCA_964493795.1 uncultured Flavobacteriaceae bacterium | reverse complement strand
CAGCATCATGAAGGCGATCGAGGTGATCGGCTTGGTCATCGAGTAGATGCGGAAGATCGTGTCGGCCTTCAGCGCCTTGCCGCGGGCGATGTCGGCCTGGCCGACGACGCCGAAATGGGCGACCTCGCCGCGCCGCTTCACCACGGTGATCGCGCCGGGCAGGCGGCCGGCGTCGACATAGCGATCCTGTATATAGGCGTCGATCCGGGCGAGGCGGTCGGCGTTGAGGCCTGAGTTCGACATGGGCGGCGGTTCCTCGGTGTTTTTGTGGCGTTGCGGGCCTATACCACAGGGCGCGGCCGGCGAAGTCCAGCCGCCGCGATGCGCTGGCCGCAGCGGCATTTTGTTGTCGACGGCGGGGTGCGATTTGGGGAAACACTGGACGAGTCCGGAGGCGGAGTGCCAGTGTCGCGCCCCGCGTCCGTCCCCCACGATGCCTGACAGGAAGAACCGGCCCAAATGTCCTTCAAACCCGTCGCTGCGATCTGCGCCGTGCTGATGCTGGCTGGCTGCGGCACCCTGCCATCGTCCGGCCCGTCGGTGAGCGAGGTGCGCAGCGCCGCCGCCGAGGACGCCGCGTCGAACTATCTGCTGGTCGATGTCGACCTGCGCTCGCTCGACCAGCTTTCGACGCTGCGCCCGACCGGTATGTATGACAGCTTCGGCAATGCCGGGCCGTCGGCCGGCTCGGCGCCCGACCTGAGGATCGGCGTGGGCGATACCGTCAGCGTGTCGATCTGGGAAGTCGGCGGCTCGGGCCTGTTCTCCAGCGCCGGCGCGGCGGTCAGCGCCGCCTCCGGCACGGTGGGCGGGGCGGCCGTCGGCGCGTCGAGCTCCACCATTCCGGGGCAGATCGTTTCGGCCGACGGGGCGATCACGGTGCCCTTCGCCGGCCGTATCCGTGTCGCCGGCATGACGCCCGCCGCCGCCGAAAACGCCATCCGCGCCCGCCTGGAAGGCAAGGCGGTGGAGCCGCAGGTGGTCGTCACCGTGATCTCATCGGTCAGCGGCTCGGTCTCGGTGATGGGCGAGGTGACCGGCGGCGCCCGCATTCCGCTCAGCGTCCGCGGCGACCGGCTACTCGATGTCATCGCGGCGGCCGGCGGCATCCGCACCGCAGTGCACGAAACGACGATCCAGCTGACCCGCGACAACCGCACGGCGTCGGCGCCTTTGCAGGCGCTGCTCGACGACCCGCGCGAGAACGTCTATGCGCGGCCGGGCGACGTCATCACCGTTTCGCGCGAGACCCGCACCTTCACCGTGCTGGGCGCGGCGGGGCAGAACGCCGAATTGCCGTTCACTTCCGCGATCATGACGCTGGCCCAGGCCATGGGCCGCAGCGGCGGCCTGATCGACAGCCGCTCGGACGCCGAAGGCGTTTTCATCTTCCGCTATGAGCAGCCCACGATCGCCCGTGGCCTCGACCCGCGTTCGTCCCTGTCGGAGCGCGGGCAGGCCGTGCCGGTGGTCTATCGCCTCGATCTGACCGACCCGCGCGGCTATTTCTATGCCCAGCGTTTCGCCCTGCGCTCCGGCGACGTGATCTATGTCTCCAATGCGCCGATGACCGAGCTGCAGAAGGTGTTCAGCCTGTTCGGCACGCTGACGTCGCCGATCCTCACCGGCGCCGGGGCCTATAACGCGGTCAAGGACTAAGGGCTTTATCCACAAGACGCTTCTGAGGCTGCGGCGGACGTGTTTCGCCGCAGCCGGACGGGCCGCGTCGGGGCAGGGGCCGGCCTGCGGGGCCCGAGCCATACGCGGCAGACGCCGGCGCTGCGCACCCGGTCGCCATCCGGCCAAAAATCTTGCGGTGACGGACGGCGCGAGGCCCGGTTTTGGGGCCCTGAGGCCCGTCAGGCCTGCGAATCGGGCGCTGTCCGGCCGGCGCGCCCCTGAGCCAAAGAGTCCCATGCCGGAACCCCACCCTTTGGTTTGCCAAAGGGGGGCGATGGACTAGTCTCGCCGACTGAATCTGAACCGATTTTTGGGGCGAACGGTCACGGCATGACGTCTTCGCGGCGAGTCGCATGGTCCGAGGGGATGTTCCTGCGGCCCCAGCATTTCCAGCAGCAGGAACGCTTCTTTGAATCGCTCATCGAGCGGCGCGCCATGCCGCTGCGCCCGCATGCCTGGGGCATTACTGAGCTGTCTTTGAACGAGGACCTGCTGGCGGTCGGCAAGTTCGGCCTCAGATCGGTCTCGGCCGTGATGCCGGACGGCACGGTGGTGAACGCCCCGGCCGACTGCGACCTGCCGCCGCCGGTCGATGTGCCCAACGACGCCCGCAACGCCATCGTCTATCTGACCGTGCCGCCGCGCCAGCCGGGCGCTGCGGAGTTCGCGCGCGCATCGGACTCTGTCCGCTTCATCGTCGCCGAGGAAGAGGCGATCGACAATTTCACCGCCGCGCGGAACGCCGAAGGGATCGACACCGCGCAGCCCAATCTGCGCTTGGGCATCGCCCGTGAACAGACCGACGGGCGCATCCTGGCGGGCGTCGCGCGCATCGCCGAGCGCCGCGACAAGCAGGTCGTACTCGACCGCACCTACATTCCCTCGTGCCTGACGCTGGAAGCCCATGCCGATCTGGCCGGGATCGTCGACGATATCGGCGGCCGCGCCGAATCCCGCGCCGATGAGATGTCGAAACGCGCCATCGCCAAGATCGAGGCGGGCTCGGAAAGCCTCACCAGCTTCCTGCTGCTGCAGGCGTTGAACCGCTGGACGCCGGTTTTCGCGCATCTGAAATCGTGCCCCGGACAACACCCCGAGCATCTCTACGCCTTCCTGCTGGAAGTGGCGGGCGAGATGTCGACCTTCACGACCGACCGCCGCCGTCCGCCGGCCTTTCCGGCCTATGACCATCTGGATCTGCGCCGCTGTTTCCAGCCGGTGATCGACTTTCTGGTCGGCGCCTTCGCGACGGAGTTCGCGCGGCTGGCCTTCCAGCTCGATCTCGAGAGCAAGCGACCGGGCGCCTATATCGCCCCGATCCGCGACCGCAACCTGTTCCGCACCGCCAGCCTGTTCCTGGCGGTTTCGGCGCGCCGCAATCCCAAGGAGATCGCCGACAGTTTCCCCAACCATATGAAGATCGGCGACGTCACAAAGATGCCCGAACTGGTGCGGGCGGCGACGGCGGGGGTTCCGATCCGCCATGTCACCAATCTGCCGCCTCAGCTGCGGACGTATCACGAGCTGACCTATTTCCAGCTCGATCAGTCGGCGCCGGAGTGGCGCGACATCGCCGGCCTCGCGCCGGGCATCGGCTTTGCGGTGTCCGGCGAGTGGCCTGAATTGAAGATGGAGCTTTGGGCCGTGAAGAAGGCGGGCACATGAGCGGAGGGCCGGGCGATCGCGACCGCGAGCGCACCATCGTGGTGCGCGCCTCGCCGCTGTCGCAGATCCGCCGCGCCCAGGGCCAGCCGCCGGCCCAGCCACAGCCGGGCGACCCGACGATCGGGGCCGACGAAACCATCGCCGCCACAACCGATATGCCGGGCGCGCCCGCCGCCACCTATGCCGCCGCGCCGCCGCGCGAGCTGCAGCCCGAGATCGAAGCCGAGACGGCGCTGCCGCCGCTGGAGGTCCGCAACCCGCTCGTCTGGCTCGCCTCGCGTATTCTGGTGCGCCTGGCCGGTATGCGGACCGGGCAGATGCCGGTCACCGCGCCGCAGTTCCACGCCGAAATGGTCGAGGGCATCTCGGCCTACAAGAATACGATCGCCGATATCGGCTATGACCGCGAAACGGTCGACAACGCTACCTACGCCGTCGCGGCCACCGTCGACGACGTGATGCAGAACATTCCCCAGACGCAGGGCTTCGAGTGGGCGCGCCGCTCGATGGTGGTGCAGTCGTTCGCCGAAAATATCGGCGGCGACCGCTTCTGGGCGACGGTGGACGATCTGCTGCGCCGCCCGTCGGGCAAGGACGAGCTGCTTGAGCTGTTCCACGCCTGCGTCGCTGCGGGCTTTCTGGGCAAATACCGGCTCTCGGGCCGTCAGGATCGCGGTCTTTCGGATCGCATGGCGGCCATGCATGCCGAGCTGGCGCGCTCGATCCCCAAGACCGGCGAGCCGCTGACGCCGCACTGGAAGGGCGTCGAGGCGCCGATGCGCAAGCTGCCCATCGTCGGGCCGCTGATCGGCATGGCGGCGCTGTGCGGGCTGATCCTTGCGGGCGCGTTCGCGTTTTTCCTGTTCTCGCTGTCTGAGCGGACCGACGATGTCGGCGCGCGCCTGGCCGGGCTGCATGACGTCGCGACCCCGGTGATCATCGAACGCGTCACGCCGCCGCCCGTCACCCAGCCGCCGGTGCAGACATCCTCGCGGCTTGAGCGCATCCGTACGGTTCTCGCCAAGGAGATATCGGCCGGAGATGTCGTGGTCGAGGGCAAGGGTGCTCGCATCGCCATCACCACACGTATCGGCAGCCTGTTCCGCTCGGGCTCCGACGTGCTGGACACTGCCCATCTGCCCTTCATCGCAGCCATCGCTGCTTCGCTTGAACCTGAGAACTGCAAGATCACGGTGATCGGCCATACCGACGCCGATCGACTGACGAAGACGCTGAGATTCCCCGACAATCAGGCCTTGTCGGAAGCCCGCGCCATCTCCGCCGCCGCCGAACTCGGCAAGGGGCTGTCGGATCCGTCGCGCATCGTCACGGAAGGCCGGGGCGAACGCGAGCCGATCACCAACAAGCCCGAGGAGAAGGCGCTTAATCGCCGCATCGAGATCTTCGTGCCGCTGCGCGAAGACGAGTAAGGCAGGTCATGGAATATCTTCTTCATCACCTGTTCGGCCGCGTCGCGTTCTTTGCCGTCGTGATCGTCATGGTCGCGGCCCTGATCTTCTGGGTCGGCCCGCTTCTGTCGATTGCAGGTTACGAGCCGTTCCGCGAGGAATGGGTCCGCATCGCGGTCATCGCGGGCATCGTCGTGATCTATGGCGCGTTCGAGCTGTGGCGCTATCTGCGCCGGCGCAAGAAGGCCGACGCCATCCAGAAGGGCCTGTCCTCGGCCGAGGAAGGCGCCAAAGAGGGTCAGGTCCTCGCCAAGCGTCTGGCCGAGGCGCTGGCCACCATCCGCCGCATGGGCGGCAAGTCGGGCAGGCGCGATTATCTCTACTCGCGGCCCTGGTACATGATCATCGGCCCGCCGGGCACGGGCAAGACGACGGCGCTGGAGAATTCGGGCCTCAAATTCCTGGTCACCGACAATGCCGGCAAACCGTCGCTGAAGGGCGCGGGCGGCACCCGCAACTGCGACTGGTTCTTCACCGACGACGCCATCCTGGTCGATACGGCCGGGCGCTATACGACGCAGGATTCCGACGCCGAGCGCGACAGCAAGGCGTGGCTGTCGTTCCTGTCGCTGCTGCGCCGCAATCGCCCGCAGCAGCCGCTCAACGGCGTCATCATCGCGTTCGGCTTCGACATGCTGATGAACGCCAGCGCCGAGGACCTGCACGCCAACGCCGACGCCGTGCGCCGCCGGCTGAACGAGCTGCACAAGGAGCTGGGCGTCCGCCTGCCGGTCTATGTCTGGCTGACCAAGGCCGACGTGCTGCCCGGTTTCGTCGAGTTCTTCGACGATCTGTCGGCCGACGGCCGCCGCGAGGTGCTGGGCGCGACCTGGAAATGGGACGGCGCCAAGCCGCTGAACGTCGACGAGCTGATGATCGAGTTCGACCTGGCGGTGAAGGCGCTGAGCGAGCGCACGCCGGCCCGCCTCCAGGGCGAGGCCGACGCGCAGCGCCGCTCCAAGGTGCTGGGCTTTCCGGTGCAGCTGGCCGAGGCGCGGGTGCGCATGGCCACCTTTTTCGGGCGCATGTTCGAAAGCCGGCCGCTTGAGCCCAATCCGACCTTCCGCGGCTTTTATCTGACGTCGGGAACGCAGACCGGCGCGGCCATCGACCGCCTTCTGGGCGTGATGTCGCAGGCCCGCGTCGCGCCCTCTGCCGGACGGGGCAAGAGCGGCGCCGGGCGCGCCTATTTCCTCCAGCGCGTGTTGTCGGATGTGATGTTCAAGGAGGCCGGCCTCGTCACCGCCGACCCGCGCGTGCGCCGCCGCAGGCGCGGGCTGCTGGTCGCCGGCGTTCTGGCCATGGCGCTCGTCACGGCGGGGCTCGCCGCTTTCTGGTTCATCGCCTGGCAGCGCAACAGCGGCGCGCAGGACGATCTCGCCGCCGCTGTCGATCCGGTGCTGGCCGAGCGCGGCAAGGCCAATATCGATCCCAATATCGTCAAGACCGACCAGCGCGGGCTGGAGGCGATCGTCGGCCAGTTGGACCTGTTGCGCGCGCTGCCCGGCGGATACGGCCAGCAGAACGACGACGCGATCCTGGGCGATCTGGGGCTGGCGCAGGACAGGCCGCTGTCGCTCGCCGCGATCGACGCTTATCGCCAGGGCCTCTACCGCACGCTGCTGCCACGGTTGATCCTGCGCGCCGAGCAGACGGTTTCGGTTGAGCAGGAGGGCGACTGGCGCAGACTCTATGAGGCGCTGCGCGTCTATCTCCAGATCGGCGGCGCGCCGGACGGGCAGGTGGGCTCGGGCCTGCGCGATGCGGCCAGCGTGCGCGAATGGTTCTTCCGGGCGTGGACCACAGACGATTTTCCCGGCGCGGAAAATCGTGCGCTGCGCGAACGGCTCGTCGCCCATCTCGACGCACTTCTGGAGGATCAGCAGGGCCTGCTGAACGCCGTCAACCGCATCGAGTCGCACACGGTGGGTGCGACCGGCGCGACGCCGGCCGTGGATTGGGACCTGATCAAGACCGCTCAAGTGCGGCTGGCCGGCCTTTCGCTTGAAGAGCGGGCGCTCTCTGCGATGGAAGCCACAGCCTCTGGCCTGACCGATTGGGTGCTGCAGGACAAGATGGTCCCCGGACAGAGACCTGCCTTCACGACCGACCTCACCGCAGTGACCGTGCCCTTCCTCTATACCAAGGAGGGCTTTGAAAAAGTCTATGTGCCCTACTCGAACGATGTGAAGGCGCGCATCGACGCCGAACAATGGGTTCTGGGCGAATCCGGCGGCGCCGATGCGGTCAATGCTCAGTCGGCGGTGCTCAAGCGCAACCTCGCGACCGCCTATGCGAAAGCGTATATCGACCGCTGGGTCGAGGTGCTGCGCTCGGTTCAGCCGCTCAGCCTCAGGCAGATATCGGATGCGGATGCGCTGACGCAGAAACCCCAGCCGATCACGCGTTTCCTGCAGGTGGTGGCGGGTGAGACGTTGCTCGCGACGCCTGAGCAAACGGCTGGGGACATCAGCGGGCAGGCAGGCGCCATCATCACGCGCCGCTTTGCCGATCTGAACCTCTACGTGAACGGCTTGGGCGACAGCGCGCCTGGCCGCGTCGAGCTTTTGGAAAAGGCGCTCGACGCGGTTCGGGAGGCTATGGCGGGCGGCGACGCGGCCGCGCTTGAGGCGGCGACGAAACAACTGAAGGCGGCCGTCGTGTCGATGCCGGGCGATGCAGCTGCGATCGGCGGCAGCCTGACAAAATCGGCGGGCGACACCGCCGCAGCCTCCACACGCGACGCGCTCCAGGCTGAGTATCGCGAAAAGGTATTGCCGGTCTGTCAGGCGATCACCAAGTTCTACCCGTTCTCGGCGCGGGGAGCCGATGCGCCGGTCTCGCAATTCGTGGAAGCGTTCAGGCCGGGCGGCGCGATCAGCCACTTCCTTGAAAACCGCCTTGCCGACTATGTCGATAAAGACGGCAAGGACTGGAAGCCGCGCGCCGGCAGCGACGTGGCGCAGAACATGCTGGGCCGCTCGATCGCTTTGCTTCAGATGGCGTCCAACATCGCGCGGGCCACGTTCCGCTCGCCGCTGACCGAGCAGAGCATCGGCTTCCGCGTCGTCGTGACGGCGACGACGCTGGGGCCGGGCGTGCAATCCGCCCGGCTGACGCTGGGCAGCTTGCCGCCGGCGGAGTTCCTGGCCGCGGGCGCATCCGGCGCGCTGGACTGGCTGCCCAACTATCCCGCCATGGACAGCGCCAGTCTGGTCATCACGCCGCGCGACGGGGGGCAGCCGATCACGATCCGCCCGAACAACGGCGCGTTCGCGCTGTTCCGCCTGTTCGACAGCGGCGATTGCCGGCCCTGCACGACGAAGAACCGCGTCTATACCTTCGGCAGCGGCGCTTACGCCGTAACCCTGAATGTGCGGGTCGAAGGGGCCGAGACCTTCGGCGATCCCTTCGACAAGGCGAAGCTCTGGAATTTCAAGTGTCCTTCGGCGCTCTAGACGGACCCGGCGTCGCGGCTTTCGTGTTCGGAAAGCTGCCGGCGCACGGCGACTTCATCAGCCGCGGCCTCGACGACGAGACGATCGAGGCGGCCGACGCCGCCGTCGCCGAGGCGATCACTCTGGCCGCGCTGCATTGGGACTATCGCTGGGACGACGTCTATGTCGAAACGCCGGTCTGGCGTTTCGTCGCCGCGCCGGGCGTGCTGGGGCGCGAGTGGACCGCCGGTGTGTTCATGGCCTCGGTGGATGCGGTGGGCCGGCAGTTTCCGCTGATCGCCGGGTTCAGCGCGCCCACGCTGGCGCTGGTCGCGCAGGGCGATGCGCTGGTGGCCGCGCTGGACGAAGCCGAAACGCTCGCCCGCTCGGCCTTGCTCGAGGGGCTGAGCGTCGATGCCCTGCTGGCGGCGTTCGAGGATGCGGCGCGGCACTTCGAGCCTGCGCCTGCCGCCGATCCCGGCGCGGCCTTCGCCGCTGCGGCTCTGGCCCGCGCCCAGGCGACCGGGTGGGCGCCGGAGGGCCTGTTCTGGGTCGCCGGGGCGACGGCGCTCGAGCCGGTGAACGTCACAGGCGCGCTGAGCGGCGAGGCGCTGGCGGCGCTGTTCCAGCCGCTGCCGGTCGCGCACGAGATACCGGCGGCCGGGACGGACCCGGACATTCAGGAACAGGACGGCCCGGAGCCGGCGGATGAGGCGGATGAGGCGGCATCGGAAGATGCGCCCGTCGCCGACGAGACCGCCGCGCCCGACATTGAGGCCGGCAATCAGGCAGAGGGTGCGGCGGATGGCGGGGTTTGCGAGGATTCCCCGACGGGTGAAGCTGTGGTTTCATCGACTCCGCCAGCGGCGGTTTGACGGAAAGCAGGGTATGAAGACGTTGAAGTTCCGCACCGCGCACGAAACCGACCCCGGCCGTCGGCGGCGCGAGAACGAAGACGCCGTCGGGATTCACCGCGGCGGCCAGCTTTGGGCGGTCGCGGACGGCATGGGCGGCCACCTCCATGGCCGCTTCGCCAGCGACACCGCAGTGCGCAATCTCAATGGCGCGTATCTTTCGGGCGTGTTCGAGGACGATGTCGCCGAGATCAACCGGGCCATCATGTCGGCCAACCGTCAGGTCTATGACCGCGCGCGCCACGAAGGGGCGACGATCGGGACGACGGTGGCGGCGCTGTATGCGACGGGTTTGCGCGCCTGTTGTCTTTGGGTCGGCGACAGCCGGGTCTATCGCTATCGCGAGGGCCGTATCGAACAGCTCACCCGCGACCATACCCAGGTCAGGCACCTGCTTGAGACCAAGCAGATTACCGAGGCCGAGGCGCGCCATCACCCCATGGGGCATGTCCTCACGCGCGCGGTCGGCGTGGACCCGACGGTGCGGATCGACGTGAGGCAAACCGATATCGCGCCCGAGGATGTGTTCCTGATCTGCTCCGACGGTCTGACGGCCTGCGTCAACGAAGACGAGATCCGGGACGTGATCGTCGAATATGGCGCGTTCCGCGCCTGCGCCCGGCTCGTGGAGATATGCCTCGATCGCGGCGCGCCCGACAATGTCAGCATCGTCACCGTCGCCTGCGACGAGGTGACGGCGGTCGAAACTACCCTGCCCGGTGAAAGCGTGACGTCATGAGCGGCGGCAATCCTCCTGGAGACGACGACGACGACAAGACGGTCATCGTTCCGCAGGGCGGGGCCGGCCAGGATGCGCCGTCGCAGGCGGACGGCGACGACGAGCCGACGCAAGTCATAGGGCCAGCTGGCGGCCAGAATGACGACTGGGGCGTTCCGGCCACGCCGGCGGGTTCTGGCGCGGGCGACGATCTGACGCCCGGCACCGTGCTGGGCAATTACCGCGTTGGGGCGTTGATCGGCCGGGGCGGCCTTGGGTCGATCTACGAAGCGGTCAATGTCTATAACGCCTCCGAGCGCGTCGCGATCAAGACGATCCTGCCCGATCCGGCGCAGGGCGAACGCTTCGACAAGATGCTGCTCGACGAGGCGAACGCCCTTATGCGCGTGCGGCACGACGCGGTGGTGCCGTATCGCACCTATGGACGCGTGGGCCCCGAGGGCGCCTATTATCTCGTTCTGGAATTCATCGACGGCGACCCGCTCAACGATTTCTATCGCCGCCGCAAGCTGACCGAGGCCGAAGCCTTTGCGCTGGGCCGCCGTCTGGCCGCCGGACTTCGGGCCAGTCACGAGGAAGGCCTGGTCCACCGCGATCTTTCGCCCGATAACATCCTGCTGCCGCAGAACCAGCTGGACGACGCCACCATCATTGATTTCGGCATCGCCAAGATCGGCGATTTCGAGGAGGCCTCCGAGGCACAGTTCGCCGGCAAGCTGTCCTACGCCGCGCCGGAGCAGTTCGAGCGCGGCGGGCGTATCGGCCCCTGGACCGATGCCTACAGCCTTGCGCTGGTTCTGGCCGCCGCGTCGCGCGGGGGCCCGATCTCGATGGGCAAGGACATCGACACGGCCCGCGCCGCGCGCCGCGCGCCGCCGCCGCTCGACGGCGTGCCGACGCGTCTGGCCGGCGTTCTCGCCGCCTTGCTCCAGCCCGATCCGCGCGAGCGACCGCAGGATATGGGCGAAGTCATCCGCCTGCTCGACGCCGCTGAACGCGAACCCGTTCCCGCCCCGCCGGCCGCCCCCGTCGTGCCGCCGCCGCCCGCTGCGACGGCTCCGGCGTCACCCGCGTCGCCTGCTGCCCCGCCGGCCGCGAGGCCTTCGGGGCGCGTGGCCCAGATCAAACGCACCGAAAAGCCGGCGGAGAAGCCGAAACGGCGGCGCAGTTCGGGCGGGCTCGTCTCGGGCTTGCTGGCGCTGCTCGTCGGCGGCGGCATCGCGGCTGCGGTGGTGATCTACGAAGAAGATATTTTCGGCAAGCCGGGCGACCCGTCCAAGCCCGTCGCCGGCCTGACCCCCACGCCGGCTCCGACGCCGCAGCCCACCGCCGCGCCCACCCCGGCCCCGACGCCCGTTCCGACCGTCGCGCCGACACCCACGCCGACGCCGGTCGTCACCCCTGAACCGACGCCGTTTCCCACGCCCGTCGTCACGCCCGAGCCGCCGCCGTTCCCGACGCCTGTCGTCACGCCTGAGCCGACCCCGGCTCCCACGCCGATACCGACGCCTGTGGTGACGCCGACGCCGTTCCCGACACCTGCCGGAACGCCAGAGCCGACGCCGGTTCCGACGCCGACACCCACCCCCGCGGCGACTCCGACTCCGTCTCCGACGCCGTCACCCACACCAACGCCGACCCCCACGCCCGAGCCAACCCCGGCGCCTACGCCGACGCCAACGCCGACCGTCACCAGGGCTTCAAACGTCGATCCGGCCCTGACGGCGTCGTTCGCGGCGGTTGAGTGCAGCCTGATCCGGCTTGAGGCCGACGCGGCCGGCGGCGTCACCGCGACCGGCGTCTGGGGCAAGTCCGACAAGGTCAAGGCCGTCGCCGAGGCCAAGCCGGCGGCCGACGCGCCTCTGCCGCCGGCGGTGACGCTGGCGGGCGAGGCGGTGTCGAGTACGTATTGCGCGACGCTCGATGCGTTGAAGCCGGCATTCGCGCCGGATGCGCCGCCTGTCATCGCCGCGCCCCGGCCGGTCGCAGACGGCGCGTCCGAGACGGCGATCACCGTCGATCCCGCCTATCCGCATCTGACGATCTTCGTCGCCGATCCGGGCGGCCGCGTCCTGCCGTTCGTCGATCTTGGCGATCCGGCCGCCGTGGCGGCGCGGGTGGCGAGCGGCGATCTTGTCGATCAGGGCGGCGGGCGCTTCCGCGCGGTGTGGCCGCGTTACTCGACGGCCGCCAGTCCACCCGCCCTGCTGCTGGTGGCGGTCGCAAGCCCGGCCCCGCTAGGCGCCAAGGGCGCGCTGACCGCGAAGGCTTTCGCCGATCTGATCGCCGCCGCTGGCGCGATCCGCACCGACGCGACGGTCTATCGTCAGGCCCCTAGCCGCTGACCAGGGTGACGGGCAGGCCCATGCTGATGATCCCGCCATGGCCGGCGGGGTCCAGAACATGGGCGATCGGCAGGCCGCCGACCAGCAGGCCCGGCGCGCCCTTCACCAGCGGGACGCCCGGCGGGGCGCAGAAGCAGAGGTCGGTGACGCGGGCAACGGGCAAGCCGCCGAACAGCGTGGTGGTCTGCTTGACGGTGGCGATCGCGCCTGGCCCGCAGAGCGGGCAGGCGGTGATGTCGGTGAGGCGGGCGGCGGGCAGCGTCATGGAACCCCCTTAAAGCCGACGCGAGAACGCGTCGCGCAGTTCGTCTTCGATCAACTCGTCGAGCTTGACGCCGTTATCTTCCATCAGGCGTGCGTGCTCGCGTTCCAGTTCGTCCCAAAGGGCGGCCTTGCGCGCGCCGGGAATGATTCCGCCCATCCGACCGCCGCTTTCGCGCGACTTGATCGCGGCCGGCGACAGGCGTTCGACGATGGCGCGGACCGCTTCGTTCATGGCGGTGAGCAGGCGCTCTTCGTGGCTGCGTATGTCGTCGAACGAACGCTGCGCTGCGGAGGGGCCCGGTAAATCGCCGATCTGCGGCTGCATCAGCCTCAGCACCGCCTCATCGGCGTCGGCGGCGAACTTGAAGATGTTGTTGTCGGCCAGGCGGACCACAGTGCGCTCGATGCCGAGCACCTGCTTCATATCGCCCTGACGCTTGAGCAGGTCGAACAGGCCCGCCACCAGCACGCGCAGCGTGATGCCGGCCTGCTCCAGAGCGGCCGGGTCCTTGGCCTGCGGCGTATCGCCCGGCACGGCCGCGCCGCGCAGGAAAGCCGAAAGCGCGCGGCCGGCGTCGTGCGTCGCCGCTTCATAGGTCTCGGCGGCCGGAGGCGGCGCCTGTCGGCGGGCCGGCGGAGGCGGGGGGGCGTGTTGCGCCGGGCGGGTGGGGGCTGGCGCGGCGGGTTGCGGCGGGTCCTCGTCCCAACCCCAGACGTCGTCGCCCGAAGCGCCGCCGGGCGGGTCGCCGACGCTGGCCGGCCTGAACCCGGCGTCGAGGCCGCCATCGCCATAGCCCATCGGCGTCCGCGTCTCGAGCGCCTCTACCGGCTCGGGCGGGGCGATATTGGCGTCGGCGCCGTCCCAGCCGAAATCGGTCGCCACCGAATCGTCCCGGCCCGACTCGATATGCGACAGATGCGCGCCGTCGCCGCCGCCGAGGGCTGCGGAGATCTCGTAGTGGCCGATCGCGATACGGTCGCCGTCGCGCAGCTGAACCTCGCGCGTGGCACCGTCGATCCGCTGGCCGTTCACATAGGTGCCGTTGCGGCTTTTGTCGCGCAGCACGAAAACGCCGCGCTCGTACACGATTTCGGCGTGAATCGACGAAATCAGCTTCTGCGGATCGGGCAGCTGCCAGTCGACGTCGCCCGCACGGCCGATCTCGATCCCGGCGCGGTCCAGCTGACGGATCAGCGGTTGGCCGTTCGTGAGATGGTCGTGGTTCTCGATCTTGAGCGTCAGGCGCATGCCGGAATCATTGACGAGGGCGCGCGCACGATCAAGGTGAAGACGTCATCGCGCCTGCCCCGACGCGAACAAAACGCCCCGGTCGAGGAATTCCCGCTTGGTCTGCGCGATCTGCGGGCCTTCCGCACGCGCCGCGGCCATCGCCAGCGCCCCGGCGACCATCTGGCCGGCGAGTTCCGGCGGCGGCGGGCAGGGCTGCGGGCACTCAGGCAGCGCCAGCGAACCGCCCGACGTATAGACCGACATGGCCAGCATCGCCTCGGGCGAGCTGAATTCGGCCGCCTTGGCGGCGTCGAACGCCACCCAGCGCCGGTCGTCGGCCGGATCGTCAAGCCATGCGCCGACGGCCGAATAGGCGGCCATGTCGGTGGGGCGAAGCCGTGTCGCGGACGCCGTGCGCCCGACGCAGTCGCGTCCCCAGGCGATCGCCACCCGCCGGGGCAGGGCATAGCAGAGGAATTGCAGCGCATCGTCCTGCGCGCCCGCTTCGCGCAGCGCGCCGAAGAACTGTTCCGGCGGCTCCTCGCCGTCGAGCAACGGCGCGGCGGCGTCGCTGAGTTTGAAGAAGGGCGTGATCTGCCCGGCGAGGGTCCATTTGACGACGTTCCACATGACGATCTCTACCCGACCAGAACGGATTTGCCGGTGACGATGACTGCGCCGCCCATGATGGTGACCATAGGTGCGCTGATGGTCACGGCGCCGCCCGCCGTCACCATCATGGCGCCGCCTGCCGTAAGATTGATCGCGCCCCCGGCCGTGACGCTCAAGGCCCCGCCGACCGAGATCGAGTAGGAGGCGCCGACGCTCAGGTCGGCGCTGGCGCCGACGGTGGTCGAATCGGAAATGCCCACTGTCGACGAGCGCGTCGTGCCTATCGTCGAGGATTCGGACATGCCGATGGTCATCGTCCTGCTTTGCGCGACGTCCAGGGTCTGATTGCCGCCGATCGTCGTGCTGTCGTTCGAGCCGTACCACGACGATCGGCTCGAAC
>CAZBPO010000003.1:12598-24543 GCA_964493795.1 uncultured Flavobacteriaceae bacterium | reverse complement strand
AGCCGATCGTCGTGGTACGGCTCGAGCTGACGCGGCGCGTCTCGGTGTTGCCGACCGTGGTCGACAGATTGTTCAGGATCTCGACGTTCTGATCCTTCTGCGCGTGGATATAAATCTCCTCGCTGCCCTTCTTGTCCTCGAAGCGGATTTCGTTAAAGCCGCCCCCGCCCTTGGACGAATTGCTCTTGATGGTGGATTTCGTTTTCGCGCCCGGCAGCCCGTAGGGCGGCGCATTGGCGCCGTTATAGACCGCGCCGACGATGATCGGACGGTCGGGATCGCCATCGATGAACTCGACCAGAACCTCCATGCCGATCCGCGGCGTGAATAGGCCGCCCCAGCCGGGGCCTGCCCAGCTCTGCCCCACGCGCACCCAGCATGAACTCGTCTGGTCGTTCTTCGAGTAGGTGTCCCAGTGGAAGCTGACCTTCACGGCGCCGACTTCCTCGGTGTCGATCTCTTCGCCCGACTTGCCGACGACGATGGCCGTCTGGGTGCCCGGGATGCGCGGGCGCGGCGTCGAAAGCCCGGGGCGGTACACCGTGTCCGAGCGCACCGTCACCATATCGATGCGCTCCTGCGCGTGCGCCATGCCCGAACCTGCGGTGTAGGTATCGGCCTCCACGTGCAGCCGCGTCTCGACCACCAGATGCTCGCGGTTCTGGCCGGAGTGCGGGTGATTGCGTAGCGTGAACGTGCAACCCGGGCGCAGTCCCAGCGCATTGCCCGACGAGGTGGCGTAAGCCCGCAGCGCCCGCTCGGCCTCAAGACGATAGCGCGCCAGCGTCGCGCCGTATCCCTGCTCCTCATAGCCGGCCGGATGGATCTGCATATCCGCGTTGTCGCCGCTATAGGCCGGGTCGGTCTGCTCCGTTTTCACCATCGGCGTCGGCCGCTGGTAGAAAAAATCGGTCGCCTTGGTCGAGGCCGGGGCGGCCACGCTGTGCACCGCCGACCATTCGTCCAGATGGTGCGACTCGCGATCCGTGTGCTCTCCGGGCGGGTAATAGGGAATGTCGTCATACCCATCGACCCGGTCATGCGCCTCGTTGCTGTCGGCGATGATCAGGTTCGTGCCGGACGTGTCATGGCGGAAGAAATAGTGCAGGCCTTCATGCTCCAGCAGGCGCGAGATGAAGGCGAAGTCGCTTTCCATATACTGGACGCAATAGGTGCGCTGGGGCGGGAAGCCGTTCTTCAGCTTGAAGTCGAACCGGGTGATGCCCCGTTCCTGCAGCAGGCTCGACACGATGTCGGTCGCCGTCTTGTTCTGGAAGATGCGGCAATTGCGGTTGCGCGACAGGAACCAGAAATCGGGCCTGAGGATCAGGTCGTAGAGCAGGCCGCCATGTTCGTTGCCGACGAACGCGATCTGGGCGCAGCGGCCATGGAAGTGCAGCTTTCCCCCGGCGGTCTGAACCGCGACCGAACAGGGCTCGCCCAGCAGCTTGTCGAGATCGACGTCGCGTTCCGACGCCAGCGCGGTCACGCGATATTCGTAAGGCACGCTCAGCCGGTCGAAGGCGCTCATGCTTCTGAAGACCAGCGTGTCCTGGGGCAGGGGCGTCGTCAGAGTGGCGGCTCGGTTGCTCTGGGTGGGCGGCATCTGTTCGCTCTGTAAAGTGACTGGAAACGCGCGACGCCCGAACCATAGCGTCTTTCGCGCCAAGTGGGCGCGGTTCTCATGTCGCACCTTGCACATGCGCACTTGAAGCAGGCTTCCCCGCATGGTGACCTTAGGGCGCGAGCCGGTGTGTCGGCCTGAGGGAGAGAAAGACTGACCATGGCCCTGGATATCGAGGCGCTGCTCCAGCCGGTCTCCGAGGAAGAGCCGGCGGGGCCTGACCTCAGCTACGACCCGGATTTCCGCCGGATTTCGCGCGAACTCGACGAAGTCGCCGCCAAGGAGAAGCCTGGCGAAGACCCGACCGTCGGGCCGGC
Organism: uncultured Flavobacteriaceae bacterium; assembly: GCA_964493795.1. Classification (GTDB taxonomy): domain Bacteria; phylum Pseudomonadota; class Alphaproteobacteria; order Micropepsales; family Micropepsaceae; genus JADZAI01. The sequence goes on along the minus strand of CAZBPO010000003.1, from coordinate 22,602 downwards.
GCTGGAGACCGCCGTCGCGTTGCTTCAACGCTCGCGCGACCTGTGGGTCGCCTCTCACGGCGCCTGTTTCGCCCTCTATGCCGGCGATCTCGACGCCATGGCGGGCCTCGTGCGGGCCATGGGGGCCATCTCGACAACGTTCTGGGACACCTGCCACCCGGCGCTCGACGAAGGCTCGGACCCGGCCGGCGGTCGGCGCGAAGCCTGCCGTCAGCTTGCGACGATCGGGCGGACGGTGCGCCATCTGGAGCGGATGAACCTGCCGCCGCTGCGCTCCAAAGGGCGGTTGTCGTTCAAGGATCTGGCCGGCGCCGCCGACGAGCGCGCCACCGGGCCCCAGATGCTCGAACAGATGGGCGAGGCCCAGCGCCGCGCCATCGACGAGACGCCGCTCGAGGACTGGCAGGCCTTTTCCGCCACGCTCGACCAGCTTCTGACCGATCTGACAGGGCTGGTGAGTGCCTTTTCCGAGAAGGTTTATTCCGGCCAGGAACCCGATCTGACCCCGTTTTCCGCGGCTGTGAGCCGCATCAAGACGTTGTCGGACGCCGTGGTGGCGCGCAAATCGCCCGTGCAGGCCGGGGATGCGGTGGAAGCCGCAGAAGGGGGCGGGGCAGTGGCCGAGGGCAGCGCCGCGCCGGCCGTTCGCGGTCCCATTTCGGGACGGGCCCAGGCGATCCAGCAGCTCGAAGCGGTGAAGGCCTATTTCGAGCAGACCGAGCCTTCCAGTCCGTTGCCGCTGCTGATCGAGCGGGTCGTTCGCCTGGCGGGTATGAATTTCATGGACCTTATGCGCAACATCGCGCCCAATGGGGTCGATGACGCCACGCGTCTCCTCGAGCCGCCACAACCGCAGGGCGACGGCGAGGGGGACGGATACTGACGCGTGGGGCGTTTCTGTCGCAGCTTCAAGCGCTTGCAGCTTTGGCCGGAGCGCGCGATCCTGTGAAGCGATCTTGGGCGCGCGGCCGAGGCTTGGCGCGCCGAGCCTATTGCCATTTCCAGGAGGGCTGACATGGCCAAGAGCGGCGCGAAATTCATCAAGGGCAACCGCCCTCCGCGCGTGCACATCGAGTATGAAGTCGAGACCTATGGCTCACGTGAGAAGGTCGAGCTGCCCTTCATCACGGGCGTGCTTTCCGACCTGTCCGGCAAGTCGGAAGTGGCCAAGAAAGAGCTCGCGGAGCGCGATTTCGTCGAGTTCGACGTCGATAATTTCGAGGACCGGATGAAGGCGATCGCGCCGCGCGCCGCCTTCGTCGTCGACAACACCCTGACCGGCGACGGCAAGCTGGGGGTCGATTTGACCTTCAAGTCGATGAACGATTTCAGCCCCGGCCGGATCGCTGAAATGGTGCCGGCCCTCAAGAAGCTGCTCGATGCGCGTCAGGAGCTGTCCGATCTGATGACCTATATGGATGGCCGCGACGGCGCCCAGGGGCTGCTCGAGAAAGTGCTCAACGATCCTGAGCTGATGAAATCGCTGACGTCGGCTCCCAAGCCCGACGAAGAGCCCAAGGCCTAACGCGGGAGCGGAACAAGCATGTCAGAAGCCTCACGCGAAGCCGGCAAGGAAGCCGGATATTTCAGCGGCGACGAGTTTTCGGAGCTGTTGAAGAAAGAGTTCAAGCCCAACAGCGACACCAAGAAGACGCGCATCGAATCGGCGGTGCGCACGCTGGCGCAGCAGGCGCTGGAGAACGCGAAAGTCGTCGGCAGCGACGTCTTCGCGTCGATCGACGGCCTCAAGGCCGAGCTCGACCGTAAGCTGACCGAGCAGATCAACCTGATCCTGCACAATCAGGAATTTCAGGCGCTCGAGGCGGCCTGGCGCGGCCTCTCCTATCTCGTCGACAATTCCGAGACCGGCAAAGACCTGAAGATCAAGGTCATGAACATCTCCAAGTCCGAGCTGGGCAAGATGTTCAAGCAGTACAAGGGCCAGTCCTGGGACCAGAGCCCGCTGTTCAAGAAGGTCTATGAGTCCGAGTACGGCAATCTGGGCGGCCAGCCTTACGGCATGCTGGTCGGCGACTATTATTTCGACCACACGCCCCCGGACGTCGACGTTCTGGCGGGCCTCGCCAAGATCGGCGCGGCGGCGCATGCGCCGTTCATTTCGGCCGCCGGTCCCGGCATCATGGGCATGGACAGCTGGCAGCAGATCGCCAACCCGCGCGATCTGGGCAAGCTGTTCGACACGATCGACTACGCTGAATGGCGCGGCTTCCGCGACAGCGAGGACAGCCGCTATGTCTCGCTCGCCATGCCGCGCTTCCTGTCGCGCCGGCCTTATGGCGCCAAGAGCGAGCCTGTCGACGAATTCGCCTTCGAGGAAGATTCGGGCGGCGGCGACTCGTCGAAGTATGTCTGGAACAACGCCGCCTACGCGATGGCCGTGAACATCAACCGTTCGTTCAAGGACTATGGCTGGTGCACGCGCATCCGCGGCGTCCAGTCGGGCGGTCTGGTGGAAGATCTGCCGTTCGCCACTTTCCCGACGGACGATGGCGCGGTTGACATGAAATGCCCGACCGAGGTCGCGATCTCGGATCGGCGCGAAGCCGAGCTGTCCGCCGCCGGCCTGCTGCCGCTGATTCACCGCAAGAACACCAATGCGGCGGCCTTTATCGGCGCGCAGACCTGTCAGCGGCCCAAGCGGTATGAAGACCCTGCGGCGACCTCGAACGCCAACCTGTCGGCGCGTCTGCCCTATATCTTCGCGTCGTGCCGTTTCGCGCATTATCTCAAGTGCATGGTGCGCGATTGGGTCGGCCGGTTCGCTGACGAGAACTCGCTGCAGCGCGACCTGACCTCGTGGATCCAGCAATATGTCGATGCGCAGCCGGACGTCTCGTCAGAGGCGACCAAGGCGCGTCAGCCTTTGCGCGCGGCGTCGATCGAGGTGATCGCCGACGAGGAGAACCCTGGCTACTACAAGGGCAAATTCCGCTTCGTGCCGCACTACCAGCTGGAAGGTATGGATATTGGCCTCGCGATGGTTTCTCGCCTTCCGAAGAGCCAGAATTAGCCGCAATCGTGCGGCACAACCCGTTCCCACGCGCCCAATGCGTGGGCCCATAGGTGGAGGATTTTAGGTCATGGCTAGCGATTACCTGCTTGAAATCGACAAGGTGAAAGGCGAGGCGAAGGACAGCAAGCTCAAGGATTGCATCGAGGTCGACTCGTTCTCCTGGGGCGCTTCGAACCCCGCTTCGTTCGGCGCTGGCGGCGGCGGCGGCACCGGTAAGGTGTCGATGCAGGACCTGCATTTCACCAAGTCGACGGACAAGTCTTCGCCCGTGCTGTTCGCCAAGTGCGCCAGCGGCGAGCATCTGACCAAGGCGACGCTGCACGTCCGCAAGGCCGGCAAGCAGCAGCAGGAGTTCTACACGATCACGCTGGACAAGCTGGCTGTGTCGAGCTTCCAGAGCGGCGGCCACACCGGCGGCGGCATCACCGAGAGCTTCTCGCTGGGCTTCGCGAAGATCGCCTTCGAGTACAAGGAACAGAGCGACGACGGCACGACCAAGGCGACCGTCAAGGGCGCCTGGGACCTTCAGAAGAACGAAGAAGTCACCTGACGGCGACGTCGGAGGCTTCCTTCTTCGGTTAACTCTCGGCCGGCGCGGCCTTCGCCGTCGCGCCGGCGCAAGCTTTTGGGGCGCATCGTATGGCGCAAGGCGATCTCATCCTCACCGTCACCGACGTGCGCGGCGAGGGCAACGACAAGGACATCCCCGACGGCATCGAGCTGACCGGGTGGTCCTTCGCCGGCAATTCGACATGGGACCCGAGCACGGGCCATTCCACGGGCCGCGTGAAGATGGGTGAGCTGGTGGTGACCAAGGCGGTCGATATCTCGTCGCCGATCCTCATTCAGTTCATGGCGCACAACAAGCTGATCAGCGACGTCAAGCTGATCAACCGCAAGGCCGGCGGCCGCCGCCAGGAGGGCTTCTATCGCATCGAGCTGAAAGACGCCCGCGTGCGGTCCGTCGTGCAGAAAGGCTCGGCGGCCGGCCAGACGGTGCTCGAGGAGACGGTCAGCTTCGGCTACACGAAGATCACTTGGATCCATTCCGAGCAGGGTTCGCGCGGCGGGCTGGAAGGCGGGCCCGTCATGTTCTCGTTCGACTGGGACCACAACCGATAAGGCAGGACGGGGCAGGACATGGCGTCGCCGGATGATCTGATCAAAGCGGGCGATGTCGCCGCAGCGCGTGCGGCGCTGGTGGACGAGGTTCGCGCCCGTCCCGACGACCGGCAGGCGCGCATGTTCCTCAGCCAGGTGCTTCTGGTGCTGGGCGAATGGGACAAGGCGCTGACCCACATGAAGGCGCTGGCCAATCTGTCGCCCGAAGCGCTGACGCTCTTCACCGCCTATGACCGCGCCATCACCGCCGAGAAGCAGCGCGAGGCGGTGTTCGCCGGCAAGGCGACGCCCGAAGGGCTGGCGCCGGGCGGCCCATGGTTCCAGCTTTTGCTGCAGGCGCTCGCGGCGGAGGCGAAAGGCGATGCCGAGGCGGCCGCCCGGCTGCGCGGCGAAGCGTTCGATCAGGCCCCGGAAACGCAAGGGACGGCCGACGGCGCGGCATTCGATTTCATCGCCGACGCCGATTCCCGCTTCGGCCCGTCGCTCGAGGCCGTCGTCGACGGCAAATATGGGCTGGTCCCGTTCGATGCGGTCGTCGAACTGTCCTGCGATGGCGTGCGCGATCTGCGCGATCTTGTCTGGATGCCGGCGCGGTTGTCGCTCAAGACCGGCCAGTCCGGGCATGTCTTCCTGCCGGTGCGCTATCCCGGCGCGGCGGCCGATCCCGACAGCGCGATCAAGCTGGCCCGCAAGACCGAGTGGGAAGATCACGGCGATCTGGGCAATTACGGGCGCGGGCAGCGCGTCTTCGACGCCGGCGAGAACGAGGTCGCGATCCTTGAACTGCGCCGCCTGACCTTCGGCGGCTGAGGATGCCGAAATTCCGCCCCAGCCTTCTCGATACGCTGCTGGCGGGCGCGCGTGCCGCGCCGGCCGACCAGCCGGGGGAGAAGGCGGCCGACGGCGAATCCGTCATTCCGGGCATCCGCCTCTACAGCCTCGATCGCATGGAGGAGCCCGCGTTCCTCGACACGATCCGCCGCGATCTCGGCTGGCTGCTCAACACGATCCGTTTCGACGAAACGATCCCGCTCGCGCACGCGCCGGAAGTCGCGCGCTCGGTGCTGAACTATGGCATTCCCGATTTCTCGGTCCGCACCTATGCCAGCATCAACGTACAGGATGCAGCCGAGACCATGGCCGAGGCCGTGCGCCTGTTCGAGCCGCGCATCGCGCAGAAGACGCTTGAGGTGAAGGGCGAGAAGAAGCTGCGCGACAACACCACGCAGTCGCTGGTGTTCAACATCATCTGCGACATCGGCGACTCGGAAGACCCGGTCCATGCCGGGTTCAAGACCGAGATCGACGTCGAAACCGGCGACGCCAGGCTCGAGCGGAGATAGCCATTGGATCCCCGTCTCGTCGACTTCTACGACCAGGAGCTTAAATATCTCCGCGAGACCGCGCGCGAGTTCGGCGCGGCCTATCCGACGCTGGCCGCCCGGCTGGGCGTCAATACGCCGGGCGAGGCCGACCCCTATGTCGAGCGGCTGATGGAAGGCGTCGCCTTTCTGGCGGCGCGGGTGCAGCTCAAGCTCAACGACGAATTCCCGAAATTCACCCAGCATCTGCTCGACGCGGTCTATCCCCACTATCTCAGTCCGACCCCGGCCATCGCCGTGCTGGCATTCGAGCCCAAGGCGACCGACCCGGCCCTCAATGACGGCGTCGTGGTGCCGCGCGGTTCGGCATGCGCGATCGCGGCCAGCGAGCCGAACCGGGCCGACTGCGTCTTCACCACAGGCGATGACGTGCGGCTGTGGCCGATCAGAATCGCCAAGGCCGAATATCTGGCGAACCGCGCTGCGGTGGCGGTCGCGGCCGGGGGCTCGGGCGTCGAAGGCGAGGGCGGCTTCCTGATCCGTCTGGAGACGACCGGCCCTGACGGGTTCGACAAGCTCAAGATCGACGACCTCACCTTCTATCTGGGCGGCGCGGAAAGCCTTGCCGGCCGCATCTACGAACAGATCGCCGGCAACGCCTCGGGCGTCAGCGTCAGCGATCCGGCCGCGCGCACCGTCACGCGGGTCGGCGGGCGCGAGGTGTTGCGCAACCCGGCCTATGACGACACATCGGCGCTGTTGCCGATCGACCGGCGCGCCTTTCGCGGCTATCGCATCCTGCAGGAATATTTCGCCTGTCCCGAACGCTTTCAGTTCGTGAACCTGCGCGGCCTGGCGCCGGCGTTGACGCGGATCGCAGGCAAGACGGCCGAAATCCTCATCGCCACGTCCAGCGTCGACAAGCGGCTCGCCGGCGCGCTTGGCCCCGACGCGTTCCGTCTGTTCTGCACGCCGGCCATCAATCTCTTCCGCAAGCGCTGCGATCCGGTGCTGCTGGATTCGGGCAGCCACGAATTCCGCGTGCTGCCCGAACGCGTCCGCCCGCTCGACTACGAGGTCTATGGGCTGCTCGAGGTGTTCAGCGAAGGCGCGGCCAATCGCCCGCGCCGCACCTATCATCCGGTCTATAGCGCCGACCCTCGCGTGCGTGACGAGGCCGGAACCGGCTTTTATGCGATGCGGCGCGCCCCGACGCGCACCTCGGCGCTCTATCCGGTGAAGCGCGCATCCGACTATTCGGGCACCGATCTGTGGATTTCGCTGTCGCAGCTGCCAAAGGCGCGCGGCCAGCCCGATCAGCTGTCCATCGTCGCCCTTTGCACCAACCGCGACATCGCCGACGCGTTGCGCGGCAGCGGCGCGCTGCTGGAATTCCGTCTGGCGGACGTGCCGTATGTCCAGCGCATCAGCGCCGCGATGCGCCCGACGCGTCCGCGTTTGCCGGTCGGTTTCGAGGACGCAAGGCTGCTGGAAGGCGGCCGCTCGTCGGGCGACCGGCTGTGGCGTCTCATCAGCCATTTGCGTCCCAACTATGAAAGCCTGTTCGCCGACGAGGCGGGCGCGGCGCGTCTGCGCGAACATCTCGCGCTCTATGCCCGGCTCGACAGCCCTGCCGACAAGCAGATGGTCGATGGCCTCACCGCCGTGCGCGAAGGGCCGACATTCAGGCGCGTGGCGTCCGGCGATCCGTTGTCGTTCGCGCGGGGCCGCAAGGTCGAGCTGACCTTCGACGAGCGCAACTATCCCGATGGCGGGGCCTTCCTGTTCGCGGAGGTGCTGGACCGCTTCCTGTCCGAGTTCGTCTCGGTCAATTCGTTCGTGGAAACCGTGGCGCTCAGCGTTCAGCGCGGCCGTATCGGCCAGTGGGGGCCGCGGCGCGGCGACCGGCCGACCATATGAGCCAAGCGCCCCGCGCCACCGATGAACTCTTCGGGCTCCTCCAGGACATGGAGCGGGCCGCGCCGGGCAAGCCGCCGATCGGCAAGTCGCTGCGGGCCAGCGACGACATCGTCCGCTTCGGCCACGCGCCGCATCTGAACTTCGCGACGACCACGGCCGAGCGCGACGCCAAGCCGCCGCCGACCGGCGTGCCGGAATTTCTGCGCGTCTACTTCATGGGCCTGCTGGGGCCCATGGGGCCGTTGCCGCTCCAGCTCTCCGAACTCGCTATCTTCGAGCGCCGCTATGCCAAGGAACGGCCCTATGGCGCGTTTCTCGACGTTCTGGCCAATCGGATGATCCAGCTTTTCTACCGGGCTTGGGCCGATGCCGAACCGACCGCTTCGGGCGGCGGGGCCGACGATCTCTTCCGGCATTATGTCGCCGTGCTCGGCGCGCAGGCCGATGCCAGCCCGCATGAAGAGGCCGACCGCGTCCAGATGGCGCTGCTCGGCCATGCCGGCCATACCGCCGGGCCGCGCAGCCCGGCCGCCATCACCGACGCGGCCACCGCGATCCTGGGGATCGAGACCGAACTGGAGGAGTTCGTCGGGGTCTGGCGGGCGCTCGATCCGGGCGACGCGACGCGCCTGGGCGGGGCCGGCTTTGCGCTGGGGCGCGGCGCATCGGCCGGCATGGCGGTCTATACGGTGCAGGACGCCTGCCTCGTCAGGCTGAAATTCGCCGATATGGAAGGCTTCGAGCGGCATTTGCCCGGAACGCCGGGATTCGCGCTGGTCTCGCGCGTGCTGGGCGCGCTGGTGCCCGGGCATCTGGAATGGCGCATCGAGTACGAGTTGCCGCGCAAGGAAATACCGGCCGCGACGCTTGGATCGGGCGCACGGCTGGGCTGGACTGGATGGATGGGGACGCAGGGAGAAGGCCCCCCGCGCCGCGACCTGCGCCTAGTGCCGCAGGGGGCGATGCAGGCCTTCTAACATGCCGCCGCGCTGCTAGGCTGGCATTCAAGGAAAGGGACGCGATATGGCGGAAATCAGCCGGGCGGCGTTGTTCGGGCGCCTCAATCAGCAGGCTCTCAAGAGCCTCGAGAACGCAACGCAGTTCTGCAAGCTGCGAGGTAACCCCTATGTCGAGTTGGTCCACTGGGTGCACCAGCTGCTGCAGGATCAACGCAACGATCTCGCCGCCATACGGTCGAAATTCGGCATCGACGACGCCCGCCTCGCGCAGGACGTGGTCGAGGCGCTGAACCAGCTGCCGCGCGGCGCGACCGCGATCTCCGACTTCTCGCCGGTCGTCGAGGACCTGGCCGAGCGCGCCTGGCTCTACGCCTCGCTCGCCTTCTCGGCCGGCAAGGTGCGCACCGGCCATCTTATCGTCGCGGGCCTGAAATCGGCCTCTCTCCGCAGCGCCTTCCAGCAGATCTCGCTGGAATTCCGCAAGATCAACGTCGAGACGCTCAGCGACCAGTTCGCCGCCATCGTCGCCTCGTCCGGCGAGGCCGATGTCGCGGCCGCATCCGCCGCCGAAGGCATCGACGGGGGCGACGGCGGCGCGCCCGCCGCGCTTGGCGAGGGCAAGGCGCTCGCCCAGTACTCGGTCGACCTGACCGAGAAGGCGCGCAAGGGCGAGATCGAGACGATAATCGGCCGCGACGCTGAAATCCGGCAGATGATCGACATCCTGCTGCGCCGCCGCCAGAACAATCCGATCCTCACCGGCGAGGCCGGCGTCGGCAAGACGGCGGTGGTGGAAGGCTTCGCCAAGCGCATCGTCGATGGCGACGTGCCGCCCTCGATGAAGAACGTCTCGCTCAAGGTTCTGGATATCGGCCTGCTTCAGGCCGGAGCTTCCATGAAGGGCGAGTTCGAAAAACGTCTGCGCGCCGTCATCGACGAGGTCGAGGCCAGCGAAAAGCCGATCATTCTTTTCATCGACGAGAGTCACACCCTGGTCGGGGCCGGCGGACAGGCCGGCCCGGGCGACGCCGCCAATCTACTCAAGCCCGCGCTGGCGCGCGGCAATCTGCGCACGATCGGCGCGACCACCTGGGCCGAATACCGCAAATACATCGAAAAGGACCCCGCGCTGACCCGCCGCTTCCAGGTGGTGAATGTGAAGGAGCCTGAGACCGCGACAGCGGTGGCCATGATCCGCAACGTCGCCAAGGGCATCGCGAAACATCACGACGTCGTGGTGCTGGACGAAGCCATCGCCGCCGCCGTGGTGCTGTCGCAGCGCTATGTGCCGGCGCGCCAGCTGCCCGACAAGGCTGTCAGCCTGCTCGACACGGCCTGCGCCCGCGTCGCGGTCAGCCAGCACGCCACGCCCGCCGCGCTCGAGGACGCCAGGCGCCGCATCGAGATCCTCGATATGGAGATCGATATGGCGGCCAAGGAGCGCCAGTCGGGCTACACGACGGGCGACAAGCTCGACGTCCTCACCAAAGATCGCGAGGACGCCGCCGCACGGGTCACCGAACTCGAAGCCCGTCTCGCCAGCGAAAAGGCGGCCATCGCCAGGATCGCGGAGGCGCGCGACGCCCTCGTGAAGGCGCGCGAGGCCGGCGAGAGCGACGCCGAGGCGCAGACCGCGCTCGATGCGGC
>CAZBPO010000003.1:0-12588 GCA_964493795.1 uncultured Flavobacteriaceae bacterium | reverse complement strand
GGCGAGCGCCGCATCGAGCGCGGTCTGCGCCTCGGCGTCGCTCTCGCCGAATCCAAGGCCGCCCAGGGCGACAGCGCCATGGTCTTCGCCGCCGTCGATCGCGACGCGGTGGCGGCGATCGTCGGCGAATGGACGGGCGTCCCGGTCGGCCGCATGGTGAAGGACGATCTGAAACAGGTCCTCCAGATCGCCGACCGCCTGAAAGAGCGCGTGATCGGTCAGGACCACGCGATGGACGCCATCGCCAAGCGGCTTCAGACCAGCCGCGCCAAGCTCGACAACCCCGACAAGCCGATCGGCGTGTTCATGCTGTGCGGTCCTTCGGGCGTCGGCAAAACCGAGACCGCGCACGCGCTGGCCGATCTCATGTATGGCGGCCAGAACAGCCTCATCGTCATCAACATGAGCGAGTTCCAGGAATCTCACACCGTCTCGACGCTGAAAGGCGCGCCGCCCGGCTATATCGGCTACGGCGAGGGCGGCGTTCTGACCGAGGCGGTGCGGCGGCGTCCCTATTCGGTCGTGCTGCTCGACGAGGTCGAGAAAGCGCATAGCGACGTCCACGAGATGTTCTTTCAGGTCTTCGACAAGGGCCACATGGAAGACGGCGAGGGCCGCTCCATCGACTTCAAGAACACGCTGATACTGCTGACCTCGAATGTCGGCACCGACGTGATCGCGGCGGCCTGCGAGGACGACGAAACCAAGCCCGACGCCGAGGCTCTGGCCAAGGCGCTGCGGCCCAAGCAGCTTGAAAAGTTCCCACCGGCCCTGCTGGGCCGCCTGGTGACAATCCCCTATTTCCCGCTCAGCAACGAAATGCTGGGCTCGATCGTGCGGCTTCAGCTGAACCGGATCGTGAAGCGCATCAAGGCGAACCACGAGATCGACCTAGTTTACGGCCAGGACGTCGTCGACCTCATCGTCTCGCGCTGCACCGAGGTGGAAAGCGGCGGGCGCATGATCGACACGATCCTCACCAACACCATGCTGCCGCAGATCAGCGTCGAACTGCTGAGCCGCCAGATGGAGGCCGTGCCGGTCAAGACGATCAGTGTCAGAACCGAAGACGGCCGGTTCGCCTACGACTACGCGTGATGGAGGCCGGGATGTCGAAGAGAGCGAGGGCGGAGGCGTTCATGCACGATGAACCTCGCCTCTCGCCAGACAGGCCGGTCTCGACTACGGTTCATGTCAACGAGCCCCGTTTTCGGGGCGGCTGAAGGGGGCCAGCCGGGTGCGCCGATTCCTACTCGCTTTGGCGGCAATGTTGACGTTCGCAGGAACGGCGACGGCGGCCGAGATCATTCTGTATGCGAGCCCGGATTTTAAGGGCAAGGCGCTGCGCGTCACCGGCGATGTACCGAACCTGCGCGAGTTCCGCTTCAACGACGAGACCTCCTCGATCATCGTCGTTTCGGGCGAGTGGGAGATCTATGAAGACCGTGACTACAGCGGCAGAGCCGCGCTGGTGCCGCCGGGGCGCTACGCCACGATGGAAGAGGTGCTGCTTGGAAACAACAAGCTTTCTTCGCTGAGAGTGCGTGTGCGCCGCGGCCCGCCGCCGCCGCCGCCCCGGCCCGACCTCACGCGCAAGGTCGACGCGCGCACCGGATACGACGCCACCATCGAAGGGGGCGTGGTGCAGGACCTGCGCTTCCGGGGCCTCACTGCCTTCGTCACCGTGACCAACGAAAGCGATGTCGATGCTGGCGCATCGACCGTGCGGATCGAACCCGGCCGCAGAATGGCGGCGGTCGCGGCCTATGTGGCGCCCGGCGGCAATAATTGCGGCGACGGAAAAGTTCCCTGGCCCGCACGCAATGGCGGCCAGACCGAGTGCACCAACCTTCGGTCCGGCGACATCACGGCCAAACCCGACAATGCGGCGATGACATGCGCGATACCGGCATTGAAGGGGCGCACTTCGGCGCGCTGCGTCGCGGTCTTCAGCGCCGAGTATTCCTGGCTGGTGCCACCGATCGGCGATTGGAGCATCGTCGCGGTCGCCGATGCGGCCAATCGCGTGAGGGAAGCGAACGAGAAGAATAATGGCGCGGGCGAACAGATCCGCGTCAAAGGCGACGATCTGCCCGCGCCTTGAGCGAGGCGGACGCGAGGGGAGTGCGTTCATGGCGGTTCGGGAAGCGCTTCATCTGGCGCGGCTCTTCATCGATTTCGGATGGGCGGGCGGCGAGTACGCCTCCAAGCTGGCGCTGGACCCGGTCTTGCGCCGTCTTGCGCCCCGGCCTTCGACGCCGAAAGCGGTCGTGACGCTGCCGGGCTTCGGCGGACCCGAAGTATCGCTGAACCCGCTCAACGCCTTTCTCAACCGCCAAGGCTTTCTGGCCGAGGGCTGGGGACTGGGCACCAATCGCGGCCCCCGCGGCGCTGACGCGATCCCTGAAATGGTCGGACGGCTGATCCCGAAGATCGAACGGCTCGCCGACAGAACCGGCGACAAGGTGGCGCTGGTCGGCCAGAGCCTGGGCGGCATTTATGCCCGCGAGATCGCGCGCCGTGCGCCCGGCCTGATCGACCGGGTCGTCACGCTGGGGTCGCCGGCCTATCTCAAGGCCGATGGCCTGGAACACATGAACGCGACGCTGCGTCTCGCCATGCGCTGGATCAACGGCAAAGAGGTCGAGGATCACCTGAACGATACGCGGCCCGAAGCGCTGCACGAGGCCCCGCCGGTGCCGCTCGTCGCGATTTTCAGCGCGCTCGACGGCGTGGTCGACGAGACGACCACCGCCATCCCGACAGCCGATCTGACATTCGAAGGGCGGTTGCCGCGCGAGAACATCGAGATCGTCGGGTCGCATTGCGGCATGGCGGTCAACCCGATCGTCCTGATCGCGATCTGCGACAGGTTGCTGGCCGATCCCGCGCATTGGCGTCCGTTCGATGCGCGCGCCTACGCGCCGACGGGGACAGGATTCGCCGCGAAAATCTTCTATCCGGGGTTGCGTCGCAGCTCTGCCGCCCGTTCCCAGGCCGCAGCGGCATAGAAATTTAGCTTATATTATCGTGGCTTAGATTGCACACGTGCTGCGATGCAAAATTATTGTTGCAATGCAACATAAGCTCCCCTATCTCCCTGTTCAGGCAGGGCGGTGACCTCACCGAAGACACTGCCCCAACAGATTGAGAGATGGAGAACATCATGGCGAAGACCGTGAAGGCGACCGTGAAGCGCGTGGCGACCAAGGCGAAGGCGGCCCCCAAGGCTGCTGAAAAGGCGATCGACGTTTCGTTCGTCGCGAAGGCCCGCGAGGCCATCGAAGACCGCGTCGAGACGATCACCGAGCGCGCGAAGGACGCGTGGGAGCAGGTTCAGGACCGCGTGAAGTCCGCCCGCGAGAACGCCGGTGACGCGTTCGGCGTCGTGCGTTCGTCGCTGGAAGTCGCCGGCGCTGGCCTGCGCGACGTGAACCTGAAGGTGATCGAGTTCGTTCAGGCCGACGCCAACACCTATTTTGACACGGTGAAGAAGGTCGCGACCGCGAAGTCGGTCAAGGAAGCCTTCGAGATCCAGACGGCCTATGTCCGCTCGCAGTTCCAGACCTCGGTCAAGAACGCGCGCACGGTGGGTGAGATCGCCGCCGAAGCAGCCAAGGGCGCGTTCAAGCCCGTCCGCGAAGGCTTCGCGAGCCTGCGCAAGGCCGCCTAAGGCCCAGGCCAGACAGAACGAAGAGGCCGGCGGACCCGTCCGCCGGCCTCTTTGCTTTTGGGCAGGCGACGTTCGCCTCGTGGATTTTATCCGCACGCGCCTTTAGGCTCGATCCGACACTAGCTGGCGGAGAGAGCGGATGGTTGCCTTCCTGAGCGCGGTATTCGGCTGGATCGGCCGTCAGTTTCTCAATGCCTTCGCGGTCCTTGGAACCCTGGTGGCGTTGGTCGTCATCGTGGTGGGCGGTCTGACCGTTTACGGCATGGTGACCGACAAGGGGTTGCCGCAGAACACGGTTCTTGCGCTCGACGCGCGCGGCGGCTTCACCGATGCGCCCGCGCCCACGGTGTTCGGCGGGACATCGCTCTCGTTCATCGACGTGATCTTCGCGCTGAAGAAGGCCGGGGCCGATCCCCGCGTAAAGGGGTTGATCCTGCGCGTGGGGGCCGGCGGAATCGCCGGCGCGCACGCACAGGAGCTCAAGCAGGCGATCGAAGCGTTCCGCGCCGGCGGCGAAGGCCGCTTCGTGATCGCGCAGGCCGGCAGCTTTTCCGGCCCGGGCGTCGGCCAGTATTATCTGGCGAGCCTCGCCGACGAGATATGGCTGCAGCGGACGAGCGAAATGAACGCGGTCGGGATGATGTCGACCACGGTTTTCCTGCGTGGCCTGTTCGACAGGCTGGAGCTGAAAGCCGATATCGGCAAGCGCCATGAATTCAAGAACGCCGCCAACGTCTATACCGAAACCGACTATACGCCGGCGCATCGCGAAGCCACGACGCGTCTGCTTCAGTCGATCTATGACGTCCTGACCGCCGACATCGCCGTCGGCCGCAAGATGGATGTCGCTGCGTTGCGCGGGCTGATCGACGCTGGGCCGTATCTCACCCAGGGCGCGCTCGACACAAAGCTGGTCGACAAGGTCGGCTTCTACGACGATGCGGAAAAGGCGGCGAAGGAACGCGCCGGCGACGGCGCGGAGATCGTCACGCTCGCCGACTATTACGAACGTGAAGGCTCGCCTTACACCAATCCGGGCGCCAATCAGGGCGTGATCGCGCTGATCGCGGCCGAAGGCTCGATCGTCGACGGCGCGTCGGGGAACGATTTCTACAGCGGCCGCCTGATGGGCGGCGACACCATCGCCGCCGCGGTGCGGGCCGCGACCGAAGACCCCGCCGTCAAGGCGATCCTCTTGCGCGTGAACTCGGGCGGGGGCTCGGCGCTGGCGTCGGACGTGATGCTGGACGCGCTGAAAAAGGCGCAGGACAAGGGCAAGAAACTGGTGGTCAGCATGGGCCCTGTCGCAGCGTCGGGCGGCTATTGGATGGCGATGGACGCCGACATGATCCTGGCGTCGCCGGCGACCATTACGGGCTCGATCGGCGTTCTGTCCGGCAAGCTGATCCTGCGTGACACTTATCGTCTGGCGGGGCTGAACCCGGTGTCGATCGGCATCGGCGCGAACGCCAACATGAGTTCCGAATTCGACGAGTGGACGCCGGAACAGCGCGTGAAGTTCGAGGCTTCGCTTGACCAGATCTATGACCGCTTCACCGAATCGGTGGCCGAGGGGCGCGGCATTCCGCTCGAACGCGTGCGCGAGATCGCGCGTGGACGCGTCTGGTCGGGCGTCGATGCGCTTGAGCTGAAGCTGATCGACCGCTTCGGCGGATTGTCCGATGCGCTGGAGGAGACGGTGAAGCTGGCCGGCATTCCGGACGGCGCGCGGATCGACGTGCGCATCTATCCGCAGCTATCGGCCTGGGACAATTTCTGGAGCTCGCTCGGCCGGGCCGCCAGCACGGCTGAGCGCATCGAGGCCTTCCTGAAGGCGCTGGACAGCGATGCGGCGCGGGCGGTGATGCGCCTGTTCGAGGCCGGATCGGCGACCGGCGGCGAGGTCCGCATGGAGCCGGTCGAGATACGTTGAAGCAGGCCCGCGCCGCTCAGGCGCCGGGGCCTTCGGACAGGAAGAAGATGTTTCCCTCGGTGTCGCCCGCCTTCATGATCGCGGGCTCGCCGGGGGCCTGGCGTTTGGGCGCGTGAATGAACCCGCCGGCCGTCACCACGGCGTTGGCGACCTGGTCGATATTCAGCACCTTGAAGCCGAGAGGCACCTCGCGCGTGCCGGCGTCGCCGCCGGAATGCAGGGCGATGATCGCGCCCTCGATTTCAAGCTCGCTCCAGGCGGGCGTCGTGATGCGGGGCGTCATCCCCAGCGCGTCGCGATAAAAGGCGACGGCGCGGTTCATGTCGCGGACGAAGACGAGCGTATAGGCGGCGAAGACGGGCATGGCGGCTACCCTAGCATGGCCTGGTCAACTGGGTACGACGTCAAATGCCGCCGTCAGGCGGCGCGCGCTATCCTGGAACGGCACCGTGCCGTGCCAGAAATAGGACGGGAAGAGCACCAGCATGCCGGGCTCCGGCTTGACGTGAAGCAGGGGCGTGTCGAGCTGTCCGAGCCCGATATTGCTTTCACCGACCTTGAACCAGCCGGCCTTCCGCTCGCCGTCGGCCGTATCGGGCGGCAGCTCGACGTAGAAGGCCGAGCTGATCCAGCCGGCGCTGTGGATATGGTTGCTGTGGAAGCCGCCCGATTGCAGGCTCACCGACCAGGAGCCGGCCAGACGCGCGTTTTTCGCCCTGCGGCCGACGAACGCATGTCCCGCCTCGCCCGACAAGCTGGAGATATAGCGTTTGACGACCGCCCAGATCTGGTCGCGCAACGCCCTTATGACGGGGTCCTGGCGGTTGAACAGCGCGCCGGGCGTCTGCGTGCCGCCGCGGACGCTCTGATACAATGGCTGCCGGTTCGACTGGTGATAGTGGTCCAGCCTTTCCGACAGGGTCGAGAGGAAGGCCGGCAGATCGGGGCTGCCTTTGGGCGGCTCGATCATCGCCGTCGAGACGAAGCGATTGGCTTCTTCCAGGGCTTGTTCGTGGCGGCCGTGAATGATCCGGTCGAGCAGGGTCTTGAACGCCAGCATTTCCTGGTCGTAGGGGTTCACGTCCAGAACGGCCGCAATCGTGGTTGCGGCCTGCGCTTCGCGGCCGAGGCGGAGCGCCACTTCCGAAAGACGGCGTTTCGGCTCGGGATCGGCCCCGGCGCCGGCGGCGCGCTCGTAAAGCGACGCGGCCTCTTCCAGATCGCCGCGCTTTTCGGTGAGGCGGGCGCGCAGATATTGAGACACTTGCGGATCGTGGCCGGGCAGCGCCTCGAGGCGGCGAAGCGTGCGCTCGGCGGCGTCATGCCTGTCTGCTGAAAGCTCGGCGTCGGTAAGCGCAGCGAGCAGGTTCGCGTTGTTCGGGATCCGGCGCAACGCGTCGTCATAAGAGGCGAGGAACCGGTCGGCGTCGCCTGTCTCCCAGATCAGTCCAGCGAGGTTCTGATGCGCGGCCAGATAGCCCGGGTCTATGGCGAGCGCCTTGCGATAGGCTGCGGCCGCCTCTGCCACGCGGCCAAGCGTGAACAGGACATACCCGTAGGCGTTCCAGCTTTCCTTGATGTTGGGCGCGAGCCCGACCACCTTCTCATAGGATTGCGCCGCGCTTTGCGGGTCGCCGACGCTTGACTGCGCCGCCGCCAGATTGTGCAGGAAACGGGGGGTGTTCGGGGACAAGGCCACCGCCCGCTGGTGAATGGCGAGCGCGTTGTCCACATCGTTCGCCCGAAGATAGGCGATGCCGGCGGCGTCGTGCGCATCGGCGAAATCGGGTTTGATCCGTCTGGCCGCGTCGAGGCGGTGAATGGCGTCTTCAGTTTCGCCGCGGTCCAGCGCCGTCAGGCCGTCATTATAGGCGGCCTCTGCAAGCTTGGGATCGAGGCGCAACGCCTCGGCATAGGCGCGCCGGGCCTCCGCGCTTTCGCCGGATGCCCGCAAGGCGCCGCCCAAGGCGTTCCAGACATGCGGCTGGCGTGCGTTGGCCGCAAGCGATCGCCGGAAAAGCTCTGCTGCATCTTTAGGGCGGCCTTGCCGTCGCCGCACCAGCCCCAGCAGATGAAGCGCATCGGGGTGGTCGGCCGCGCGCGTCAGCACGGCGGATATCGCCAGTTCGGCTTCCCTGATGCGGCCGCTTTTGAGGTGGCCGAGCGCGAGCGCGAGAGGGTTCGAGGCGGCGGACATCGCTGTTGCAAACCATAGCGGCTACAGCGGTTCAAGCGGACAAAAGAAAACGGCGGCCGTTAGGCCGCCGTTCCCTGTCGATATTTCCGTTCGGATTACATCCGGAACGTGAGCGCCAGACGGTAGTAGCGACCGATGACGTCGTAGGACGACGCATCGGTGTTCGCCGACGACTGACCGAAATACGAGTCGGCCAGAACCGGGGCGGACACGTCGAACAGGTTGTTCACGATGCCCGTGATCTCGACGTTCTCGGTGACCGCGTAGCGGACCGAAAGGTCGAAGATGTCATAGGCGCCGACATCCATGTTCGGCACGCCGTAGGTGTCGCCGAAGTAGTACTGACGGACGCCCGAGATGTGGCTCCAGTTCAGACGGAACGCCCAGTCGTCGACGCTGTAGGTCGTCGCCAGGTTGACCTTGTGGATCGGCAGCGTCGCCAGGCCGTCCGTCGTGCCGCGATACTCCGCCCCACCGCTCTCATACGATTCGAGCCAGGAGTAGAGCAGTGCGAACGACAGCGTGCCGGGCAGATCGTCGGAGATCACGTCGAGCGGCAGGAGGTACTGAACCTGCACGTCGATACCCGAGGTCTTGAAGATCGACGCCGAGTTCAGACGGCCGGTATTGACGGCCGAAATCTGCCCGGTGTTCGGATCGCGGGTGATGTTCGAGCAGTCCAGCGCCGACTGCGGCGTGGCACCGAGGTTGGTGTAGCACGACGAAATCACGGTCTGAGCGCCACGCGTGCCGATCAGGTTGGTGATCTCGATGTTGAAGTAGTCGACCGACAGCGACAGACGACCCCAGGGAAGGATCTCTTCATCCGGGCTGAACACGACGCCGATCGTGTAGGTTTCGGCTTCTTCCGGCGTCAGGTTGGTTTCGCCGAACGAGAAGGCCTGAACCTGGCTGTTCGTCTGGGCGAAGGTCGGCATTTCCGCCACCGGAACGCCCTGAGCGATACAGAACGCGGTCGGACGGCCAGCGAGCGTGGCGTTACAGGGATCGGTGTAGGACGGGAAGCCCTGGTCACCGGCCTGGAACAGTTCGAACGCGGTCGGCGCACGCACCGCCTCGTTGTAAACGCCGCGGAAGCGGAGCCACTTGAACGGCGCGTACTCGGCGCCCGCCTTCCAGGTGAACGTCGTGCCGGCGCCGGTGTTGTAGTCGGACCAGCGGACGCCGCCCTCGAAGCCGAGATAGTGGATCAGCTCGACATTCTTGACCAGCGGCACGTCGATTTCGCCGAAGAACTCATAGACGTCATACGAGCCGATGATGTCCTTGGTCGCGTTGAAGCCGATGATGTTGCCGGTGCGCTGAGCGTCGTCGACCAGGAACTTGGCCGCTTCGCTGCGATACTCGAGACCCACCGCGAAGCCGACCGGGCCGGCCGGCAGCTCGAACGCTTCGCCCGTCAGAATGGCGGCGAGCGAGTTGCGCTCCAGTTCCGAGAAGGTGCGGGCGTTCAGGCGAACGAACGCGGCCTGCTGGTCCGTGAGGGTGCCTTCGCCGAAGATGTTGATCGGCACGCAACCCGGCAGCACCGCCAGAGCCGGCGTGACCTGGCAACCGGCCAGACCCTGCTGAACGGCCGTACGGTTCACGTTGTTGAACAACGTGGTGTTCACCGTCACGCGGCTGAACTGGTAATAGACTTCCCACGCCAGGTTGGCGGCGGAGCCCAGATCACCCTTCAGGCCGGTCGTGAACGCGACCTGGCTCTGATCGACCGTGCCGAGACGGTTGCCGACTTCGTTGAACCGGCGGTTCAGCGTGAAGGCGCCATCCGGATCCGGACGCGAGTCGAGGATCGCGCGAAGTTCAGGCGTGATGAACGGGTTGTACGTGCCGTCGGCGTAACGCGGCGTCACGGTGAAGCCGGTGCCGGGGGTCGGGGCCAGCATCTGCGACACGGTCGACTGCGTGTAGGTCGCTTCGATGAACGCCGTCAGATCGCCGCCTTCGATGAGCTCGTACTCGCCGAAGAAGGCGCCCGAAACGCGTTCCGCCGGAAGGATCAGGAAGTTGTCCGGCGAGAAGTTGTAGCGGGTCGAGAGGCCGCTGCCCGGAGGCGACATATAGCCGGTCGAGACGGGGCAGTTCTGGGTCGGGATCGGGCGGCCGGTCGAGTCGACGAAGATGCCGCCCGCGTTGACCGCGACATTCGGCGTCGCCGAGTTACAGTCGGAGTTGACCGAGCCGAACGTATTGGCGAAGTAGCCGCCATAGCCGGCGATCGTCGAGTAGGCCGTCGGCGCGTTGCCGCTGGCGAACGTGATGCCCGACTTGCTGGACGTGGCCGAGCCGCCGGCCGCGAAGACGGCGATGCGGCGGTTGGTGCCAGCGTTCTGGTCTGCCGGGTTGTAGGTCGTGATCCCGCGCAGCAGGACGTCGTCGCCCGTGGCGGCGGTGCCCATCGTGTCGTACTCGAGCAGCACGGAGACCGGCGTGGCCGTGAAGTCGCGCTGGTGCGCGCCGACCGCATGGCGGTTGGTGTAGCTGGCGAAAGCGGTCAGGTGACCGCGGCCGTTGGCGAATTCACCGCCGACCGTCAGCGACGACGAAGCTTCCTGAGCGTCGCCCTCTTCGGAGACGCCATAGCCGGCGTTGAACTGGATGCCCGTGAAGTTCTTCTTCAGGATGAAGTTCACGACGCCCGACACGGCGTCAGCGCCGTACACGGCGGCGGCGCCACCGGTCACGACTTCGACGCGGTCGATCAGGGCGGCCGGGATCAGGCCGACGTCGGTCAGACCACGAACGTCGGACGCCGGAGCGCGACGGCCGTTGACCAGCACCAGCGTGCGCTGCGAGCCGAGGCCGCGCAGGTCGACTTCGGCGATGCCGTTCAGCGACGGGTTGTTCGACGACGACGTCAGGCCGGGAACGACCTGCGGCAGCGTGTTCAGGAGCTGCTCGATCGACTGCTTACCCGACAGTTCGATCGTCTCGCTGTTGACGGTCGAGATCGGGCTGTTCGAGGTGAAGTCGCGACGGATGCGCGAACCGGTAACGATCTGCTCTTCGCTACCGACGCTGGCAGTCGTATCGGCTTCCTCCGCGACGGGCTCGGCCGCCGGGGCCGTATCCTGCGCGTAGGCCGAGCCCGCCAAAATGGCGAAACCGGCGCCCGCGAGGAGCGCAGACTTCAATGTCCGCTCAAGTAGTGATTCAGTCACAGATAAACCCCCTTCAAGGTTTTACAGTAAGACGACCTTGACCGAATTCGGCGCTGTTTTGCCGCCCCCGGGCATCAGGTATTCCGGAATGGCCGTGGAACACCGCCGATCCGACTGACCGAAAGACCCGCCTCCGCACGCGCGGAATCCGGTAACCCTTTGGCCGTTGGGGCCAGAAGCTATGAGCGGGGTCCAGAAGGGTCAAACGGTTTGACGCTTCTGCGACACGTTGGGACCAGGGTGTGGCTTTTGTGCAGTGCCCGCAGAGCCGCAGGTCAACGACAGGGGTGTTCAGGGTCGGAAATCCAGCATCGTTTCTATATAGAAACGACCATGCGTGTTTGACCGCACGGGCCGATATGAGTCATGAGTGACGGGTCCGCGAAGATTTCCCCGGTTTCCCCATGTTTTCTGAGATTGAACGGCGATTCCTTGAGTCGCTGCCGCCCGTCGATCACTGCACGCTGCGCCTGGAGCGGCGGCGTGAAGAGCGGTTCATCGTCGAACGTGATGTGCCGGGGCCCCGCCGCCAGTCGGAGAGCTGGGGCGGGATGGTGACAGTGATGCATGGCGGCGGGCTTGGCTATGCGGCGACCAGCGATCTGACGGCCGCAGGGCTGCGCGAGGCCGTCGGGCGCGCGGTTTCGGCCGCCGAAACTGCGAAAAGTCGCATGATTTCAGGCCTTCCCCAGCCTGCGCCGTTCACCGGATCGATCACCTGGGACGGGCCGCAGGCGCGCCCGTGGGCGGCCGTGACGGCGGGCGAAAAGGTGGCGATGCTGCGCGAGGCGTCGCACGATCTGAAGCGTGACGACCGCATCGTCGACTGGGGCGCCTCGTTCTGGGCGATCGACCGCGAACAGCTCTATATCGACGCGGCCGGAGGGCGGATCGCCCAGCGTGTGAACTATTTGATGCCGGGCCTGTGGGCCGCGGCCAGCGCCCAGGGCGAGACCCAGAGGCGCAGCTTCTCGGACGCCGGCATGCGGGCGGGCGGCGCGGAAGTGATTGACGACATTGGGTTTTTGTCCGCGCCCGCGCAGGTGGCGGGCGACGTCATCGCGCTGCTGGAAGCGCCCAATTGTCCCGAAGGCGACATGGACCTGGTGCTGGGGCCGGGACAGATGGTGCTGCAGATCCATGAATCCATCGGCCACCCGCTGGAGCTGGACCGCATCCTGGGCGACGAGCGCAACTATGCCGGCACCAGTTTCGTGACATCCGACATGTTCGGGGCCTTCCGTTACGGTTCCGATCTTCTGAACATCACCTTCGATCCGGAGCTCGCCGGCGAGATCGCCAGCTATCCGGCGGACGACGTGGGCACCCCGGCGCGGCGCGAATACCTGATCCGCGCCGGCATGCTGGAGCGGCCGCTGGGCGGGGCCACCAGCCAGGCCCGGGCGGGCCTGGCCGGCGTCGCCAACGAGCGCGCCTGCTCCTGGAACCGGCCGCCCATCGACCGCATGGCGAACATCAATCTGGAGCCGGGCGAGGGCACGCTGGAGGACCTGATCGGACAGGTCGAGCGCGGGGTCTATATGGAGACCAACCGTTCGTGGTCGATCGACGACCGGCGCCTCAACTTCCAGTTCGGATG
>CAZBPO010000002.1:1013-44063 GCA_964493795.1 uncultured Flavobacteriaceae bacterium | reverse complement strand
GGTTCTTGGTGGCGATATCGAGGACGGACCGGAACATGGTCGCGGCGCTGTTCCAGCGTTGGGCGCGAAAGCTTTCGCTGGCTTCCACGAAGCGGCGCGCCACGCGGTCAGGGGTTCCATTCGGGGCACCGACCGCTTCCGGTTCCGGCGTAACGCTTTCAACGAAGTAGTGGTTCTCGATGAACGGCGTTGTGCTGGGATCATCGACGGTGTAGCCCCTGATCGTCTTGATCTCACATATCGTAGTTTCGCTGCACCCCGCGCAAAGCGCGAAGCAGTCGAAAGCGCTCTTGTCAGTCCTCGAGTAGCTCGAGATGATGTGGTGCGTCATTTGCGCCGCACCGCAGTGCGGGCAGTCGTAAACCAGAACAGCCATTTTCTCCCCCCGGCTCTTTCGGGACAGCCTAGCCGCTGGCGGCGCATCCGCAAGGCGAGGGCCGCCTGATGCGCCCCGCCGATCTGGCCGCCATCAAAGACCAGTTCGCCGCGCTTCGGCCCGCCGGAGGCTTCCCCGTGCTGTCGATCGATGCGCCGTGGCCGTTCGAGACCTACAGCGAGGCGGGGCAGGGCAAGTCGGCCAGCCAGCACTACGACACGATGACGATGGACGATATCGGGGCGCTGCCGCTCGACGTGCTGATGGCGCAGGACTGCGTCGTCTTCGCCTGGGTGACCTGGCCGACCATGCCGTCGTGGATGCGGATCATCGAAAGCTGGGGCCTGCGCTTCGGTTCGCTGGCCTGGGAATGGATCAAGTGGAATCCGGAAACCGGGCTGTATGCGTTCGGCGCGGGCTATGGCTCGCGCAAGAACCTCGAGCCCTGCCTGATGCTGGTGCGGGGCGAGCCGCAGCTTCGCAAGCCGCTGTCCTTCTTCGGCGTGACCGACGAGCGGGCATCGTCGCGCAGCGTCCGCGACTTCATCTTCGCGATGCCTCTGGACTGCATCCGTGCGCCGCGCCGCGAGCATAGCCGCAAGCCTGACGAGCATTTCGACCGTGTCGAACAGATGTTCGACGGGCCGTATTGCGAGCTGTTCGCCCGGGAGGCGCGCAAGGGCTGGGCGGCGTGGGGCAACGAGGTCACGAAATTCGCGGGGGCGGCATGAAGGTCGTGACCGTCCGCGAGATCCTTGAGGCAGCGTCCCGGATGGCCGGGGTCGACCTGCGCACGCGGGTCTATGCCCGACAGGTCTGCACCATCCGTAACGCCGCCTATCGCGCCGCCCGGGAGATGACCGGCCGCGCCTATCCGATGATCGGGCGCATCTTCGTGCGCCACCACGCGACGATCCTGACCGGCGCGCGGCGGGCCGACCCGGCCGTGGTGGCGCAGATCGTCGCACGTATCGACACCTTGAAAGGGATCGCCGCATGAGCCGGGAAACCGTGAACGACGCCATCATGCGCCATCACAATCGGGGCATGGGCCAGACCGAGCTTGAGCGCATCTATGGCGCAGAGCCGGTGCGCCGCCTGCTCGGCACCAGCCCGAGGACAGAGGCGCGCCTGCCTTTCGCGCGCCGCCTGGCCGCCGCGCGCGCCAAGGCCGGCAAGACGCCGCTGGAGGTCGCGGCTTATCTGGGCATCCGGCCCGATCACTACATCTGCTTTGAGGAAGGCCTGCGCCGGCCGTCGAGCCCGGCGCTGATCGGCCGCATCGCCGCCTTCATGGGCGAAAGCGCCGACGCGCTCGCCGACGAGATGGACGAGGACCTGGCGGCATGACCCGCGAAACCAATGAGGTGCAGGGGTTCATGCCGCTCTGGATCGCGGACTATCTGGCCGACACCACGCACCTGACGACGCTCCAACACGGGGCCTACGATCTGCTGCTCTACGCCTACTGGCGACGGGGCTCGCCGCTTCCCGACGACAACGTCCGCTTCCAGGCCATCACCAAGACGACGCCGGCGGAGTGGCGGAAGCTGCGCCCGGTGCTGGCCGAGTTCTTCATTTTGGCGGACGGGGTCTGGACGCAGAAGCGCGCGGAGACCGAACTCGCCAAAGCCCGTGATCGGCTAGCCGTCCAGCGCCAGCGCACCGAGGCCGCGACGAACGCGCGGAAAGAACGTGACGGTTCTCGCAAGCGTGACGTCACAAAGACCGTGACGGATGACGTGACGACCGACGTAACGTCGAACGTCACGAGCAACGTAACGTCCACCACTTCACCTTCACCTTCACCAGAAGAACCTGACGGTTCTTCTATGGAGGTGTCCGCCGCTGTCACGGCCTACAACGACGCCGCCCGACAGTGCGGATGGCCTGTTGCGAAGGATATCACCGCACAACGCCGCGTCGGTCTGAAAGCCAGAATCCGGCAGGCCGGCGGCATCGAGGGCTGGCAGGCGGCGCTGTCCCGGGCGCGCGCCTCGCCGTTCCTGCGCGGCGAAACCGGCCGCAGCGCCGGCCACGAGAACTGGCGGCCGGACCTCGAATTTTTTCTGAAACCGGCGAAATTCACCAAGCTCCTGGAGGGCGGTTATGACGGAAATCCAAGCGCCGCTGCCGCTCGTGCAGGAGGCAGGGGGAAGCCCGCTCTCGCCGACGATTTCATGGCCGGAGCGCTCGATGCCCTCGAAACTCTCGAGGGCGGCGGAATGGCTCCGTGACGGAGGTGGCTGGCCGCCCGACGTGCGCCCCACGCAGATCGACCGTGCCGACGTGGCGCGACTGCGCGATGATCTCGCGGACCGGCTGCGGCCGGCGGCGCCGAAGCAGGTTCTGACGGCGCTCATGACGCTGATGCTGCACTTCCCGCGCCCCGACTACAGCCAGGGACAGGCCAAGGCCGTCTGCCTCGATATGGCGCAGGACTTCGCGGACGTCCCGGCCGATATCGTGGAGGAGGCCTGCCGCGAATGGCGGCGTACGGAGAAGTGGTTTCCGCGACCGGCCGAACTGCTGCTCAGAGCGCAGGCGATGGTCAAACGACGCCGCGATGCGCTCGCCGACGTGAACCGCGTTCTGGCGCGGCTGGAACGCGCGGCCTCGCCGCCGCAGCGGGGCAATAACTTCGTCGCAGTCGATGCGGCCGGCGCAGAGCGCAAGCTGGCCGACTACATCGCGGGGCTGCGAGCCCGCGCACAGGCCGAGGAGGAGGCTCATCGTCCGGCGGCCAGCGACTATCTCAACCCGGTTCGCCCCTGGCAGCGGGAAGGCTGGACGCCGAGCGCGGATGCGCCGCGCCTGGACGATCTAGAGACCGAGGAAGGAGAGCCCGCATGATCTGCGACGACGCTCATGACTGGCAAGAGATCGAGCGGCGCAGCCGGCCGATCCGCTCGGCCCCGGCGATCGCCGACGATCCGCCGGTGCAAGGGCGGATTCGCACGTTGCAGGACATCAGGGCGCCGGACGGCCCCCTTCCGCTGGTCGCCGTGATCGGCCACGTCCGCGAGATATATCCGGCGGCGGCGGCCGAGGAGATCGACAGCATGGTCTCGGGCCGGGAATTCCGCGCGCCGCCCGGGCAGGACGCCGCCGCCTGGATCACGCCGCAGCTGGCGGAGATCAAGTCGGCCATGCTGGCGCAGATGCATGCAGCCGCCCGCCGGTTGGGCCACCGCCTGATCGCCGAGACGGCCATATGGACGATGACCTGCGCCCGCGACGCCATCCATCTGACCGCTGCGGTGGGCACATTGCGGGATTGCGCAAATGGGCAAACTGACCCGAATGCCTGACAAGGCCGCCATACCGGCGACGAAAAAAGGAGATCACCATGGCGAAGAAACCCACCCCGGCCAGCCGTCCTGCGGCGGCGCAGGCCCCGGCGCCGCTGGCGGACCACCCCCGCGTCAGCGCCAACACGCTTGAGATCATCGCCCTCGGCAATGATTTCCTGCTGCTGCTGTCGCGCCCCGAGGCGGTGACGATCGACGGCAGAAAATCCGCCGTTCTGGCTCCAGCGGTGAGCGTGCAGGTCAGCAAGGAAACGCTGAAGGACGCCTCGCTGCTGCTCTCGGCCTATGTGCGGCAGATCGAAGAGAAAAGCGGGCCGATTTCGACCGCCTTCACCGAAAGTCTTCTGCCGGCTGAGTAGGGGCCGTGTCATGAAGGAAGATCGATGGCGGCATGACGACGATGATTTCTAAGCCTGCTAAAAAAGAGACCGGAGAGGCGCCTGCCGGTCTTCCCGACGAGGTGCCGGTACGCGATCTCCGGACGTCGCTGCTCAAGATCGAGCAGCTCATCCGTCAGCGCGAGACGCGGCTCTATATCGAACACGGCATTCGCTTCAAGCTGCTATCCGATCCGCTCTGGCTCGACCTCTCAAACCTCGTCAACGCCGTCCGCCGCGCAGACACCCGCCTGCATGACATGGCGAAAAACCCAACATCCACATCGCAATACGAGTGAGCCTTGGCGGCGCGGTTGGGGGGCGCTATTCTTTGCAAGAGATTGAGGATGCTGCCATGACCGACACCCCTGATGCTGAACCCGAGATTCCGGGCCATGATGCCGTGGCGGCGGGGAGGCAACTTCGAGATCGCATCAAACAGGCGATATACAATAGTTCCAGCTCGGCGTGGAAATTGGGCGTCGGCGTGGACATCGCGGCGGAGGCGATATGCCGCCTCTTCCATGAATTGCCCCCCGAAGACCGGACTATCGCTGCTGGCGCAGACACCAGGCCGGCCGCGCCCATTGCAACCGCCATTGTGACGGAGCGGGTGTTTCACACGCGCTACAACAACTTCACCCTCGCAGCACTGGAGGAGGAGGTCGGCGATCTCTGCTGCGATCCTAGCATGCCGGCCCGGGTTGACATCGAACTGAGAATTGCCCCCGCCAAGCCAGGGCCGAGGCAGGTCGTGCTTTACGCCACGACCGCGCCTCAACGGTACGACACCAGTTCTTGACGTCCAGATCGAACGCGCGCATTTCTACCCCGCAAGAGTGACATCGCCGTTGTAACCGTGCCCCCGTCGTGACCGACCTCCGGTCCCGAGCCGGGGGTTTTCTTTTTCCGGGGCCATACCCGTGTCTGACGGGACCGCGACACCTCCGCGTTCGGGCAGAGGGCGTCCGTGCGCGGTAACGGCGGAAGTCCAGGCGTTCATCCTCGAGCATCTGCCCTTCCATGACTTCGGCCTGGAGGGCATTTGCCGCGACAATCCCAAGCTCATGCCGTCGCCTTCGGCGGTGTATCGATTCCTCGCCGACCCGAAGAACCTTGAGTTCCGCGAGAAATACGCGCGCGCGAGAGAGATACAGGGCGACGTCCAGGCCGAACGCGCCCTGAATGACGGGCTGACCGCCACCGATGCCCAGATCGGGCGGCTGCGCATGGACGCCCGCAAATGGGCGGCCGGCCACCTGAAGCCCGCCAAATACGGCAAGAAGCTGGAAGTCGGGGTCAGCCCCGAGAACCCGCTGTTCTCGATGATCGAGCGGATCGCCTCGGCGACCATTCCCGTTGCGTCGGCCGACAGCCCCGATGACGGGGGCGGCGAATGATCGGGGAGGGGCCAGGCACCGTCGATCTCGACTTCCGGCCCTCGACGCCGGAGGAGCTGGAAATCTGCCTGGCCGATCCGATCTGGCGGGTGTGTTCCGGCGCCCTCTACAAGATCATGACCAAGAAGCCGGGCGGCCTCGACGGCGAGACCACGGCGATCCCCTTCCGGCCGAACCGCCATCAGCGCCGCTTCATCCGGCGGATGTGGTTCCGCAACCTCACCCTGAAGGCCCGCCAGCTGGGCATGACCACGCTGGTCTGCATCCTGTGGCTGGATCACGCCCTGTTCGTGCCGGATCAGCGCTGCGGCATCATCAGCTACGACCGCGACAGCGCCGAAGCGATCATGCGCGACAAGGTGCTGTTCGCCTACAACAACCTGCCGCCGGAAATCCGCGAAGTCCGCCCGCTGGTCTCGTCCAGCAGGCAGGAGATCATGTTCGCCAACAACTCGTCGATCCGCTGCGCGGTGACGATGCGGTCAGGCACGATCCATCGCCTGCTGGTCTCGGAATACGGGAAGATGTGCGCCCGGTTTCCGCTGAAAGCGGCCGAGGTGCAGACCGGCTCGCTTCAGGCCGTGCCGCTGGACGGCATCGTCATCATCGAATCCACGGCCGAGGGGCAGGAAGGCGACTTCTACGCGAAGTCGCAGGAGGCCATCGCCGTCGCCGAGATGGGGCGGCCGCTGACCAAGGCGCAGTATCGTCTGCATTTCTATCCGTGGTGGGCCGAAGACGGCTACGCGATGCCGGGACCGGGCGCTGTGCTGTCGCCGCAGGATCTTCGCTATTTCGCCGAGACCGAGGCGCGCATCGGCCGGGCCATCAACGACAGCCAGCGGGCCTGGTATGTCGCCAAGCGCAGGGCCGATCTGTCCGACGACCCCGCCAAGATGTGGCAGGAATATCCGTCCTACCCGCAGGAAGCCTTCCAGCAATCGACCGAGGGCACCTATTACGCCCCGCAGATGGCGGCCGCCCGCGTGGAAGGGCGGATCACCGCCGTCCCCTATATCCCCGGCATTCCGGTCAACACGTTCTGGGATATCGGCAGCAAGGACGGCACCGGCATCTGGTTCCACCAGGTCGTGCAGGGCCGGCACAACTTCCTGCGCTACTACGAGGCCTATGGCGAGGGCTATGACCATTTCGTCGCCGAGATGCAGAAGACCGGCTGGATCTGGGGCCGCAATTTCCTGCCCCACGACGCCGACCACAAGCGCCAGGAAAAGCACGGCATCGCCTCGCCGAAGGACAAACTGCGCGCCCTGACGCCGGGCTGGGACTGGGAAATCGTGCCCGCAGTCGACCGGGTCATCAACGGCATCCAGATCGTCCGCAACATCTTCCCCGCCTGCTGGTTCGACGAGGCCGGCTGCAAGGAGGGCCTGCGCCACCTCGCGTCGTATCGGAAGGAATGGAACCACATCACCGGCGCATGGCGCGACGAGCCGCGCCACGACGAGCATTCCGAGGCCGCCGACGCCTTTCGTCAGTTCGCCCAGGCGCTTGAGGGCCTTGTCGTGCCAGGCATCCGGCAGACGAGCGCGCCGCGCCGCAGCCGCGTCTCCGCGAGGGCGGCATGAAGCCCGCCCTGCAGCGCATCGAGGTCGGATCGCTTGAGCGCACCGGCGACGCGGCGTTCCCGTTCCGCCTCACCGGCTATATCCGGATGACGCGCCAGGCGCTCGCCGACAAGCACGTCGTCCTTGTCGGCCGCGAAGCCAATCACATGAAAATCTCGGCGATCCGCAGCGTCGCGACGATCGCCTTCCTGCGCGAGGTGGAACGGCGGATCAGCCCTCTGGCCCCCGCCATGGCGCCGGAAACGCGCCTCGTAACGCCCGCCCAGATGCTGGAGTTCGCACGATGACGGACCTCGATCTGATCGACGTCGAGCGGCCGATGGTCGACCTCTCGGTCACGCATTTCGAGCGCCACCTGCGCGGCATCCGCGTCACCGGGACATGGATGGGCCGCCCGCCGGAGCCGGCGCTGATCCTCTCGAACCCGGCGTGGCAGTCCGGGAGGATCGACAATTCGCGCACCAATCTCTGCGCCATCCGCCTGCGCGATGCCTGGATATTCGGCGAGCGTGGCGACCCCAGAAGCGCCGCCCACTATCTGTTCCAGTTCGCGCGGAATCTCGGCCTGACCGAGTTCAACAAAGTGACCATGTTCCGACTGCTGACCGTGGTGCAGGACAGCCTGCAGGACCTCCTCATGATGCCCCCACGCCCGCCGCTGCAGCGGCAGGCAGTCGCCGACGCCATCCTGACCCGGGCCGACGGCTCGACGGTGCACAGGGAGATCGTCGATTATGACTGACCTTGCGAGCCCGGCCGGCTTCGGCAAGCGCCGTCGCGGAAATGACGGTCCTCCGCCTGCGGCCCCTGCGCCCGTCGCGCCGCCTCGCGCGCCGAACCGCAGCCACCCGAACGGCGTCGATCTGGACGGTCCGGACGGCCACAAGATCCATGCGCGGATGATGACCTATTACCGCGGCGAGCTGGATCGCCAGCGCCCGAACCGCGCGCTGATGGCCAAGGATCACCGCGCCTATGACCACGACCAGTGGGATGAGGCCGACAAGATCGTGGTCGAGGAGCGCGGTCAGGTGCCGCTGGTGTTCAACATCACCGCGACCACCATCAACTGGGTCATCGGGACCGAGAGGCGGTCGCGCAAGGACTTCAAGGTGCTGCCCCGCCGCAAGGAGCGGAGCCAGGGGGCGAGCCAGAAGACCGCCCTGATGAAGTATCTCGACGATGTGAACAAGGCATCGTTCATGCACTCGCTGGCGTTCAGCGAGGCGGTGAAGGGCGGCGTGGGCTGGATGGAGTGCGGCGTCGAGGTCGGCGACGACGGCGAGCCGATCTATGACCGCCATGAGAGCTGGAAAAACGTGCTGTGGGATTCCACGGCCGTCCTGCCCGACATCGACGATGCCCGCTACGTCATCCGCACCAAATGGATCGATCTCGACGTCGCCATTTCGATCTTTCCGACGCGGAAGGCCCAGCTGGAGCGCGCCGCCGTGGCGATCGGCGAGGCCGGCGCCGACAACGATATGGCCGACAGGCCGATGGACGAGCAGGAACAGCTTGGCCTGGGCGGGTATTCCGGCGGCGCGCAGAACGAATACGGCCGGGAGCGGGTGCGGCTGATCGAGGTGTGGTTCCGCGATCCGGTCGAGGCGACGCGGATCACGCGCGGCGAGTTCCGCGGCGAGATATACGACCCGCAGACGCCGTTGCCCGAGCATGAAGAGGCCATCACGAACAACGAGGCCCGCGTCATGCGGCGTTCGATGATGATGATGCACGTCGCCATCATGACCGAGGGCGATCTGCTGTGGCACAGCCCGACGCCATACCGGCACAACAAGTTCCCGCTGACGCCGGTGTTCTGCTACCGCCGCAACGACACCAACATGCCCTACGGCATGGTGCGCGGCCTGCGGGACATCAATTTCGACCTGAACAAGCGGGCCGCCAAAGCGCTGGCCATCATCTCATCCAACAAGACCATCATGGAGGAGGGCGCCGTCGACGATATCGACGAGTACCGCGAAGAGGCATCGCGGCCGGACGCTGTGATCGTGAAGCGCGCCGGAAAGCATCTGGAGATGAACGTCGACCGCAACCTGGCCGACGCGCATGTGAACCTGATGGCGCTGGACCAGCAGATGATCCAGGCCGTCGGCGGCGTGACTGACGAAAATCTGGGGCGCAGGACCAACGCGACGTCTGGCATCGCCATCGGCCGGCGTCAGGAGCAGGGCGCGCTGGCGACAGCGGAGATTTTCGACAACGCCGCGTTCGCCAGGCAGGTCCATGGCGAGAAGCGCCTGTCGGTCGTCGAGCAATACATGCATGAGGAAAAGCAGTTCCGCATCACCAATATGCGCGGCGTGCCCGAGTACGTCACGATCAATGACGGCCTGCCGGAAAACGACATCGCGCGGACACGCGCCGACTATGTGATCACCGAGACCGAATGGCGGGCCAGCGTGCGCCAGGCCCAGGTCGAACAGCTGATGGGCCTGCTGGCCGAGATCGCCAAGGTCGACCCGCGCGCGCCTCTGGCGATGATGGACCTCGTCGTCGACGAAATGGACATCACCCAGCGGGAAGAGCTGGTGAAGCGCATCCGCCAGTTCTCGGGCATGTCCGACCCCGAACAGACCGAGCCGACCCCGGAGCAGATCGCGGCGCAGGAGAAGGCGGCGCAGCAGGAGCAGATGGCCATCGCCCTGCAGCAGGCGACGATCGCCGACAAGGCGGCCAGCGCCGAGCAGAAGAAGGCGAGCGCCCAACGCACGCTGAGCCAGATGCTCGCCGACCGGGCGGGGCTGGCCAAGCTGAACGTCGAGACCATCGAGGCCGCGCTGAACACTGCGGTCGAAGCCCTGGCGGCGGAAGAGATGATGCCCGGCGCCGGCGCGACAGCGGACAGCATGCTCGACGAGGCCGGCTTTCAGCCGCAGGGCGCGCAGCCGCCCCCCACCAATCCCCAGCAGCCTCCGGCTGCGCCCCTTCCCCAAGGAGCCTGACCCATGAGCAAAACCGCCGCGAATGCAGCCATCCCCGACGATGACGAGATCGCCGATATCGGCCTCACGCCGGACGAGATCGAGTCCCTGAAGCTGGGGCCCGAGGTGGACGCCGAGGAGGACTTCGCCGGCGGCGCGATCGAGCGCGATGGCGGGAAGCAGCCTGAGCAACGCGGCGATCCGGAAGAGGATGCTGCGGCTGCGCGGGCGGCCGCCGAGAAGGTGGACGAACCGACGCCTGCCGCCGAGCCTGCGGTACCAGCCGAGGAAGAACAGCCGGCCGAGCCCGAACCCCAGGCCGAGGTGAAGACGGAGCGCGCCGAAACGCGCGCCGCCGCAATCGTGCCGCCGCTTGTGGCGGCGATGCCGGTCGACGCCAAGGCTCAGATGGACCAGATCGGCGACGCCATCGACGCGCTGGAGAAGAGGTTCGACGAGGGCGAGATCGAGCGGCCGGCCTATCGCGCCGAGCTGCGCAAGCTGGAGGACCAGCGTCTCGATCTCCGCGAGGAAATCAGCAAGGCCCGCCTCGCCGCCGAGATGCAGCAGCAGGCCGCCGTCGCGACGCTGCAGCAGACGGTCCAGCGTTTCTATGCCGACCATCCCGATCTCGATCCGGAAAATCTCGTGCAGCGCGCGGCGATCGATGCGGCCTTCGGGCAGATCGACGGCACCGAAGAGGTGCGCGGGCTCAACGACCGCCAGATTCTCGACAAGGCCTACGACATCTATCTGAAGTCGACGGGCCGGAGCCCGCCCGCGCCTGCGCCTGCGAAGCCGCCGGCCAAGCGCGTCGCGGCGGAGGACGCCGACATTCCGCCGACGCTGGGCCGCTTGCCCGCAGCCGCCCACACCGAAACCGACGATGGCCGTTTCGCCTGGCTTGAGCGTCTGAAGGGGCCGGCGTTCGACGCAGCCGTCGCCGGGATGTCGGCGGCCGACCGCGCCGCCTACGAGGCGATGTAAGCTGCGATGTCGACCTTTCGGCACGACATTCGTCCCGGTGCACGCTTTGAGATCGAGGGCGTCACCGTGGAGTTGGAAAAGAAGTCGGGGCAGATCGCCCGGCTGAAATTCGTCGTGCCGGAAGGTCGCAAGGTGCAGCTACATTCGGTGGCCGGCGGCGTGGCCGACACAACGCTCTTGGAAGCGGAACGCGATTAGCGTATAACGCGCAAATCAATGCGATGGCGCAGAAGTGCCTCAGCGGGTCCAACAACCCTCGTGAGGCAGCTTCATGAGCAGCACCGTCATCCAGACCTTCGGTCAGGATCCCAAAGCCCAGAAGAAGTGGTCGGCGTTTCTCCACACGGAGACGATGCATAAGGGCTACTTCACCCGAAAATTCGAAGGCACCGGCGAGAACGTCGTCATCCAGCGCAAGACCGATCTGGAGAGCGAAGCGGGCGATGTGATCAGCTTCGATCTGTCGGTCCAGCTCCGCGGCCGCCCGAAGGTCGGCGACAACCGCGTCGAAGGCTCGGAAGAGGCGCTGCGCTTCTTCTCGGACGAAGTCCGTATCGATCAGATCAGGCACGGCGTCGATTGCGGCGGCCGCATGACCCGCAAGCGCACGGCGCTCGACCTGCGGCGCATCGGCCGCGATCGGCTGTCGGACTACTGGGCGGCCTATCTGGACGAGCTGAAGTTCATCTACCTCTCCGGCGCCAGGGGATCGAACGAGGACTTCATCGAAGGCCTCGATTACGCCGGCCACGCCTCCAACCCGATTCAGGCGCCCGACAACGCGCACGTCGTCTATGGCGGCTCGGCGACGTCGTTCAACACGATCACGACGGGCGATCCGATGACCCGCGCCGTCGTCGAACGCGCGGCCACCAAGGCGCGCTCTCTGCGGACCCTGAACCCGCAGAACGCCAACATGCAGGGCGTGAACATCGACGGCGAAGTGCACTACGTGATGGTGATGTCGGAGTTCCAGGCCTATCACCTGCGCACCAGCGATACCGCCGGATGGCTCGACATCCAGAA
This sequence comes from uncultured Flavobacteriaceae bacterium, assembly GCA_964493795.1. Classification (GTDB taxonomy): domain Bacteria; phylum Pseudomonadota; class Alphaproteobacteria; order Micropepsales; family Micropepsaceae; genus JADZAI01. Next base: position 32,049 of record CAZBPO010000002.1, on the reverse strand, counting down.
AGCCGCCGCCGCCGCCGAGGGTCGGAAGAATCCGATCTTCAAAGGCGGACTCGGCATGATCAACAACGCCGTCCTGCACAGCCATGAGTCTGTGGTCCGGTTCGACAACGCCGGGGCCGGCGCAAACGTCCCGGCCGCGCGCGCGCTGTTCCTCGGCCGGCAGGCGGCCGCGATCGCCTACGGCACCGCCGGCGGCCACCATTTCACCTGGGTCGAGGAACTCAAGGACGCGGGGGCCCTGCCGATGGTCTATGCCGGCATGATCCTGGGCATCAAGAAGACCCGCTTCAACAACAAGGACTACGGCGTTCTCGCGGTCGACACCTACGCCGTGAACCCGAACCCGGCCTAGGAGGCTACCATGGCGATCAAGCTCAGCAATCAGACCCGGTTCACTCATCCCGCGCCGTCGGTGTTTCAGGTCGGGGTGGCCGCGCCGAACCGGATCACCCACATCTTCCAGGAGGCGGTGACCACCGGCGACATCCTCGACCTCCTGATCTGGCCGGCGCACACCGAGCTGGTGGACGCCTATGCCATCGTCGAAGGCACGTTCACCGGCACCGCCGACATCGGTCTCCTCAGCGGGGCACCCGGCGATGTGGGGGCGCGGACGCTCTCCGCCGATCTGATCTTCGACAATCTCGATCTGACCGCCCTTACGGTTCAGCGGATGTCGCTCGGCGCGCCGCTGAAGCTGCCCGCCGTCGGCCACGACCGCAGCATCGGCCTGGTGCCGAGCGCCAACATCACGGCGGCGACCTCGAAGAAGATCACGCTGTGCGCGGTCTTCGCGGCGAAGCAGTCCTGAGGCCGAAGACGGTCCCCCCTCAGACCCGGAGATCGGAATGAAGATCGAGAGCATCATCAAGCGCCCCGGCGGAACGCGCATCACGCTCGGCGCCGAGGCGTATCACTTTCAGCCTGATTGGGAGGATGGGCCGCACATCGCGGAGGTGACCGATCCGGCGCACATTCAGCGCCTGCTGTCGATCAGCGAGGGCTTCCGCGAGGAGCCCGCCGCCGCGGCACTGCGCGAGGATCAGGCGGCGAAGGACGCCAAGGAGCTCGAGGAACTGCGGGCGCTGAAGGCGAACCTTGTGGCTGGCGGCATCATCCCCGCAGATGAATCCGAAATCGGCGAGGGGGCCGGTGGCGAAGGCGAGGGCGACGAGGGGGGCAGCGACCCCGGACCGTCCTCGCCGACTCCCGCCTCGACCCCCGACGTGAATGGCGACGGCCGGGTCAACAAGGCGGACGCGGTCGCCGCCTATACAGAAGCGACCGGCGGCGCGCCGCCGGCGCACTGGAACACCAAAACCATCCTCGACAAGCTGAAGAAGCATCAGGAGGCGGCGGCCGGCCCGTCGACGTAGTGCATGGCGATCACCGCTCGCGACGTTCTCGAGCGCGCCAGGCGGATCGCCCTCGACGAAGCATCGGTTCGCTGGCCGCTCCCTGAACTCCTGGACTGGCTGAATGACGCCCAGCGGGAGATCGCGCTTCACAAGCCGAGCGCCTTCGCCCGCACCATCGTCTTCGCCTGCCAGCCCGGCACCTACCAGGTCATCCCGGCCGGCTATCACCAGTTTCTGTCGGCTGTACGAAACCTCAAGACCGGGGCCGAGTCCCCCCGTGTCGGCGGACGCGCGGTGACCGCCGTCGATCGCGAAGACCTCGACGCGATGCATCGCGACTGGCACGACACCGACCGGCACCCTGCAACGAGGGATGTCCGTCACGTCGTCTTCGACGCCAATGCGCCGCAGGATTTCTATGTCTTCCCGGCGAACACGGGAGCCGGGCTTCTCGAGCTGGTCCTGGCGAAGACGCCCGCCCGATTGGTGCCGCCGCAGGACGACGTCGAACTGATCGAGAGCTATGCGGCCACGCTCGACGCGCCTGACATCTACCTGTCTGCGCTGGTCGATTACGTCGTCTATCGCGCCTACACCAAGGACGCCCAGATCGCCGGGCTTGCCGCCCGCGCCGCCGCGCATTTCCAGCAATTTGCGGCGTCGATCGGCCTCAAACTGCAGCGTGAATGGTCCGCCAATCCCAATCGGAAGGAGTCGGCGTCATGAGGGAGGCCGAGGACTTTTTCCCGTTCGTCCGAACGCATGTCCCCGGCGCCCCGGATCTGCTGGTCGAACAGCAGATCGTCCTGGCGGCACGCGACTTCTGCCGCCGGACGCGGATGTGGCGGGAAACCAGCAGTTTCGATGTCACCGGCGAGGCGGTGCAGGAAGCCCTGGGCGTTGCCGGCGAAAGCGCGGTCTTCGAAGTGGAGGCGGTCTGGTTCGACAACCGCCATCTTGCGCCGTCGGAATACGCCGCGCGGCCGCCGGGTGAGGAACCTGGCCCCTTCGTCGTGACGATGCAGCAGCCGAACTCGCTGCTCCTCCGCGCCAACCAGGGCGGTACGTTCAGGCTGTCCTACTTCCTGATGCCCGCCCCCGGCGCGACATGTCTGCCTGACTTTCTGTTCGACCAGCACGTCGAGGCCATCGCCTCCGGCGCGACGGCCCGCCTGCTCGCGATGCCGGGCAAGGAATGGTCGAACCCGCAATTCGCGGCGATCTATCAAGCCACTTTCGAGCGCGAGGCAGACCGGAATTTCCGCGCCAGTCAGCGCGGCCAGCAGCGCGCGCCGACGCGGATGAGGTTCCGCGATGTCTGATGTCGCAGGCAAGCTCGTCGCGGCGCATGAAATTCCGCATCGCAGCCTGCGCCTGCTCCGCACCGGCGGGCTGCCGCGTCCGGTGTTCCGCAAGCCGGCGGCATACAAGCAGGACTTCACTGTCGATTTCGGCCCGCTGCTGGAGCGCGGCGAGGCCATAGCGGCGGCGACGGCGCAGGTGGAGCAGGGCGGGTCTGCCCTGGTCATCGAGCGCGTCGACTTCGCCGGACAGCGCGTTCTGGTCTGGTGCGTCGGCGGCGTCGACCGCGCCCGCTATACGCTGCACGTCGGCGTCTCGACCTCCGCGGGAGAGACGCGATCCGCCCGCTTCGACGTCATCGCCATCGGGGCGGCCGATCTGGTCGGGCTGGGGATCACCACGGCCGGCGTTGCGGTGCCAGAGCGCGCGCCGCCAACCGTCCTGACTACGGATAAGGCGTTCCTTATGTTCACCGGCGTCGCCGTGAACGGCACGTCTCCGGCCCAGTCGGTCGCGCTGACGAATAACGGGCCGGATGCGCTGGCGATCTCGGACATCGCGGTGAGCGCCTATTACGAGGTCAGCCATGATTGCCCGGCCTCGCTGGGCGCGGGCGCGAGCTGCACGATCAATGTCGTCGCCAAGCCGAGGGTTAGCGGCCGCCAGGGCGGCGCATTGACGGTCAGCGGCGACGAGAACGCTTCGCTCCCCCTGATCACCACGACGAGTTGAGGAGGGCGCCATGACGGCCCCGATCGGATCGGCCTTCGCCACCTTCACCTTCGCGCTCGACGAACCGGCGACGGAACGCGTCGAGATCGACTGGCGCACGGTCGACGTCACGGCGTTCGGCGGCGTCGATTTCGAGCGGGCCAGCGGACGTTTGACGTTCGAGATCGGCGAGACCGTGCAGACCGCAGAGGTGCTGGTCTTTCCCGCGACGAGCGCCGGAAAGAGCTTCCGAGTCGTCGCAACGGGGGCGATCAACGCCGTCGTCGCCAATCCGATCCAGGACTGCATCATCGACATCGCGTCCGGCGTTCCCGCAACGTCGCGCGTCATCGTGGCGGCCGGGCCGCCTGGACCGGCCGGCGCGCAGGGACCGGCTGGCGTCGCCGGCCCGGCAGGGGCGACAGGTCCGGCTGGAGCAACGGGGCCAGCCGGTGCGGCCGGCGCAACAGGCGCGATCGGTTCGACCGGTCCGGGGCTTCAGACCGGCGGCGTCGCGGGCGATCTGCCGGTCAAGGCCAGCGGGACCGATCACCACACCGCATGGTGGGGAGATCGCCGGGCGCTGGGCTGGAAATTCGTGAACGGCGGATCGCCACTCGCCGCCGGGCAGGAAATCACCCTGCATGTCCCCATCAAATGCCGGATCACCGCCGGCGTCATCCTGGCCGACCAGCCGGGAACGCTGGCAATCGAAGTCCGCAGGACCACACAGGCGGCCTATCAACCCGGCGTGCATCCGGTGACGGGCGATAAGATCAGCGCGAGCGCCCCGCTGACCCTGTCGTCAGCCTACAAGGTCAAAGACACCGTCCTGACCGGGTGGACGCTCGATCTGGAGCCGGACGACGTCGTCCAGATGGTCGTTCTCGCGTCTCCGGCCCCAGCGGCGATCACCTGGGCCGTGGTCCAGCTGCTTCTTCGCCCGAGGCCGTGATGGCCGCGCCTGTCGTCATCTCGGCGGGTTTCTTCGGCGCATCGACGGCGGCGATCGTCGGGTTCTACCCCGACGGCATCGAAGAGCATGACGTTCTGCTGGTCTTCGGCGAAAGCGCCAACCAGACCTTTCCGCCGCCGCAGTTCTTCGATGCCGAGAACCTGACCCCGTATGGCGCGTCGATGGCCTCTATCGGCGGCACCGGCACAGGCACGGCTGGCGGCGCGGCCTCAACCAGATTGGCAGCCTGGTGGATTCGGCCCTTCGGGCTGCTCGATCCCCTGTATTTCAGCGCGCCCGGTGACCATCAGGTTCTGGCCTACGCTCTGGTGCGCGGCGCCAAGACAAGCGGCGCGCCGATCGAGGCCGTCGAGACGTCTGTCGCGGCCGCGGCGGCGGCCGAAGTCTCGTTCCCTGGCCTGACGACGCTTGGTCCAGAACGTCTCGTGATCCAGGCGGTCAGCTGGGCGACCGATACCGCCGCCGCTCAGGTGTCGGGAAGCGCAAACCCCGATTTGGCTGCCTTCGGGGAAATCTTCGACGTGAGCCGCACCAACGGAAACGGCGGCGGCTGCGCAGCCGCCGGCGGAACGCGGGCGGCGACCGGACCGGTCGGTGCGGGATCGGGCGCGCTGGCCGTGAGCTCGGTTCAGGCGCGGATTTCGTTCGCGGTAGTGCCTGCCGTGGCTCCGCCTGAAGCGCCGGCCGGCGGTGGCGGGGGGAGCATCTGGATATGATCCGCATCGTCGCGTTCTCCGGTGAGATACCCAGCCGGGCCGCCCGCCTTCTTCCTGAAAACGCTGCGCAGCGCGCGATGAACGCGCGATTGAAGAAGGGCGTCCTGTCGCCGTTCCGAACCCCCGCGCAGGTCGCGACGCTTGGCGCAGATGCCGGGACGATCCATCTTCACGGTGGCGAATGGCTGGGATTTCCAGACGGCGTCGACGTCGTCCCCGGTCCCATTGCGGATGACCGGCTCTACATCACCGGCGACGGCGCGCCGAAACTGCGTGTCGGCGCCGCTGTCTATGACCTTGCCGTGGCGGCGCCGTCAGCGGCGCTGGGCGCGGTCCTCACATCAGGACCGGTCGATAGCGCGCTGTCGCAGACGATCCTCTACACCTACACGTGGGTTTCCGATTTCGGCGAGGAGAGCGAGCCCGCGCCCGTGAGCGCCGGCCTGCTGTGGTCGCCGGGGCTCGACGTTCATCTGACCGGCTTCGAACCCGTTCCCGCCGGGCGCGCGATTTCGAGGCAGCGCATCTATCGCTCGCAGACGTCATCGAGCGGCGTGACCTCGTTCTACTTCGTGCATGAGCGCGACGCGACCGAAGCGGACTTCATCGACGTCGTCGCCGACAATCCGATTCAGGAGAGCTTGAAGTCGGCCGATTTCACGCCGCCGCCGGCTGGCCTGAAGGGGGTCATCGCGCTTCCCAACGGCATGATGGCGGCCTTCTCGGGCAAGAATCTCTACTTCTGCGAGCCGTGGCAGCCGCATGCGTGGCCGGAGAAGTATGTCCTGACCACCAATCATGAGATCGTCGGGCTGGGCGCGTTCGGGTCTTCGATCGCTGTCCTCACGACCGGGTTCCCTTACATCGTGCAGGGGACCGCGCCTGACAACATGACGATGGAGCGTACCGAGCTGAACCTGCCCTGCATCGCGGCGGCCGGCATCGTCGATCTTGGCTACCAGGTCGCCTATCCGTCGACAGAAGGCCTCGCGGTCGTCGGCACGGATGGCGCGCGGCTGGTCACGCGGGACATTCTGGATCTCGACGACTGGGCCGGCCTGAACCCCGCCGGCTTCAGGGCCGCGCAGTACGAAGGGCGATACGTCGCGTCTTTCAGCGAGGGCAGTGCGCGTCAGTTGATCTTTTTCGACATCACGGGCCAGCAGCCCTATTTGCTGCGCGCCGCCGTCTCAGCGAACGCCCTGTTCTTCGATCTCCCGTCCGGCCGGCTCTTTCTGCTGGACGGTGGCCGGACCATCAAGGAATGGGACCCGGCTGGCGGGCAGCCGCTGGCGCTGACCTGGCGCTCCAAGGTGTTTCACGGCGTTTCGCCGGTGAACTACGGCGTCGTCAGGGTCGAGGGTGTCGAAAAGGTCGGGCGGACCATGACGGTCCGGGTGTTCGGCGATGGCGTGCTGCGCGCGAGCGCGGGAAGGCTCAACACGCCCAGACGGCTGCCGGCGGGGTTCCTGGCGACCACATGGGAAGTCGAAGTGGTCGGCACGGCCGAGGTGACGTCGATCTCGCTCGCATCCAGCCCAACCGAATTGGCGGAGGGCTGATGGCCACGAAATTCGACGACCGCCTGAAGGAAAAGCTGGAAGTGCTGGCCGGAGATCGCGGCGCGCCGCGCGACCATGCGCTGAGGGCTGGCCAGGTCGCGGACATCGACGCGCTGATCGGCGCGCTGAATGCCGGGACACAGGAGATCGCCGCGCGCGTCGCGGCCATCCTGTCGCGCCTGGCCCTCGCAGAAGCCGAGATGCATGCCGCGCTGGCGCAGCTGGGCGACCTTCAGGCCGGGCTGGGCGATCTGCCGCGCCATGCGGTGCGCTTCAGCGGCGCGCCCGGAGAGAGCGTGTCGCCGAGCCGGATCGGCGACGTGGTGTTCGAGTTCACGACGGATGGCACGCTGACGATCAAAGGACGGGGCGGCGACGGCGTCGTGCGCTCGGGCACGGTGGCGCTGACATGAGGGTGACCGCGCAGGACGATCCGGTGGAGGCGCTGAAATGGGCGAACGACCGGCTTGGCGAAGATGACTGGTGGCCGGCCGATACGGTGTCGCTGAGCGTCCTCGACGACGCAGGGGCGCGCCGTGCCGTTGTCGTCTTCAACTATTTCCAGGGATCGCAGGCCTGCATCCACATCGCTTCGGACGGATCGAAAGCCTGGCTGACCCGCGACGTATTGTTCACGATCTTCGGCTGGGCGTTCTTCGAGATGAAACTTACCCGGCTTTCAGGTTATATTGCGGCGTCGAACGGCCCCTCCCTTCGACTGGCTTTCGGCCTCGGCTTCGTGCCCGAGGGCAGGCTTCGAGCAGCCGCCCCTGACGGCGGCGACATGATGGTCAACGGCATGCTCCGGACGGAGTGCCGATGGCTGAAGAGGGGTGACCATGGGCAAGGGTAGCGCACCGAAGGCCGATCCGGCGATCGGGATGGCCGCGATGAAGTCGGCCGAGACCGGCGCGGCACATCTGGCCTGGATGCAGAAGCAGGCCGACATCACGAATGGATGGGCGGAAGAAGCGCGGGAGCGGGATAAGACTGTCTTTCAGCCGCTTCAGGACGACTACATCGCGAAGGCGAAGGGGTGGGATACGCCGGAGCGGCAGGCTCTTGAGGCGGCGAAGGCCGGCGCAGACGTTCGGAACCAGATCGGCCTGGCAGGGGACCAGAGGGCGCGCAGCATGGCGGCAGCCGGCGTAGATCCGGCTTCAGGCCGGTTCGCCGGTGTGGAACGCAGCGCCGGCATCTCTGAGGCGCTGGCGGTGGCCGGCGCGGAGAACGCGGCGCGCGACAATGTCAGGAAAACCGGCGTCGATATGCTGGGCAACGCCATCAATCTGGGCTCCGGCCTCGGCGTGAATCCGCTGTCGGCGATCTCGACGTCGAACCAGGCCGCAGCGAGCGGCGCGAATGCCGCGATGCAGGGCTATGGCCAGCAGGCCGGGATTCTGAACCAGCAGCATCAGAACAACATGCAGGCCTGGCAGGCGAACCAGAACAACACCGCCGGCGTCTTCGGTTCGATCGGCGGCCTCATCGGGACGGCGTTCGGCGGTGGATCGAAGCCCTGGATCTTCTCGGACGAGAAGATGAAGGAAAACAAGCGAAAGCCGCGCAGCCTGCTCAAAGCCGTCGAGAACATGCGGGTCGAGGAATGGGACTACAAACCCGGCGTCGGCGACGGCGGGCGTCACATCGGCACGTATGCGCAGGATTTCAAGCGAGAGACGGGGCGCGGCGACGGCAGGACCATCAACCTCGGCGACGCCATCGGCGCGACTATGGGTGCGGTGAAGGAACTGAGCCGCAAGGTCGATCAGATCGCCGAGCGCAAACCCCGCAGCATCCTGGCGAGGAAGCCATGAGCGGGGCCGCGGCCGGGCTGCTCGCCGGACTTGCGCGCGGCATGGCGGCGCGGCAGGCGCAGGAGCGCCAGAGCCCCCGCGGCGGCATCCTGGAGCGCCTTGGGATGAACGACGCCAGCGCGCGAGAGATGGCCCCGCGCATGGGCGGTGAAGCGGCTGGCCGCTCGATCCTGCTGAACCAAGCGCCCTCGCATGGCCAGGTCGGACACGGCGCGCGAACGCCGCTACCGGAGACGGCCCCGGTTCCGCAGGCTGCGCCGCCGGCCACACCTGGGCTTCGCAAGGCATCGATCGGCTACAGTCCGGAGATCGACGCGATCATTTCTGGCGCAGCCGAGCGCTATGGCGAGAACGCGGACTATTTCCGCCGGCTCGGGGAAATCGAGAGCGGCGGCGATGCCACACGAAAGAACCCCAGATCGTCCGCCGGGGGGCTGTGGCAGTTCGTCGACGCAACGGCGAAGACCTATGGGCTCAACGACCGCTACGACCCGGCCGAGTCGACCGACGCCGTGATGCGGCTGACCCGCGACAACCGGGCCGCGTTGAAGAAGGCCCTGGGCCGCGAGCCGACCTTCGGAGAACTGTATCTCGCGCATCAGCAGGGCAGCGGCGGCGCGTCGGCCCTGCTGCGCGACCCCTCTCTCGCCGCCATCGACGCGCTGACCCCGATCTACAAGGGCGACCGCCGCCGCGCCCGTGCGGCGATCCGGCTGAACGGCGGCACAGATGCGATGACGGCGGGCGAGTTCGCCTCTCGCTGGTCGTCGAAATTCGATGTCGCAGATACCGGCCACGCCGCCATTCGCCGCGCGCTGAAAGGAGCCTGATATGTCCCGTGGAATCGCCGCCTTCATTGATGGTCTCGTGGGCGGAATGGAAAAGCGCCGGCAGTGGGATCAGCAGGACGAGGACCGGAGCGCTGCGGCAGAGGAACGCCGGCTCAACCGATCGGCTGCCGATGAGAAAATGTCCCGCTTGCGCACTGTTTGGCAGCAGCAGGACCAAGACCGTCTGACCGCCGCGCAGGACCGCGAGCGCGATGAGGCAGACCGGCGTCGGAAAAAAGATCGTGAAGACCTGCTCTGGAAACGCGAAGACGAGGACTACCGCAGGGCGCAGGGCGAGCGGCAGATACTCGCGGATACCTACACAGCGGCGCGCGCCTCGCATGAGAAGAGCGTGACCGAAGCTAAAGCCGATCTGAAGGATCAGGCCGCCGTCGATGCGCTGGCGGAGCTACAGTCCGCACGCGGTGCGGGGCAGGGGATGGCGCGGGAGAGCATTTCGCCGACAGGTCGGACCCGGTCGATCATGGAGCCTGACCGCGATGGGCCCCGGCGGCGGGCAGCGGAATCTTTCGTCGATCACTACGACAAGAACTTCCTGCCGAAGATCGCGGAGCAGTATCTCGCCCGCGGCGAGCCGGACAAGGCGAAGGCTTGGCAGGCGCTCAACGAAGACGCAGGCTTCCGGCGCGGGAAACGGGCATATGGCGAGGCGGCCTATTACGCCAGCATCGGCAACGAAGATGGCTTTCTCGACAGCCTGGCCGATGCCTACAACAACCAATCGTATCTGGGCGACAACATCGAGGTCGATCGCAAGCAGAGCGGGTTCAAGAAGGATAAGGCCGGCAACATTGTCGGCGGCCGCGTCACCTTCAAGGATCTGAAAACCGGCGAGACCTACGTGCAGGAGCTTGGGTCGGAGAACGATCTCTATCGGCTTGGTCTGGGTATTCTGTCACCCGAGGCCGTCTTTGAGCGCGGTCTCGGGATGATCGCCGCCGAGGACGCCGCCGCCGCCGAAGATGCCAAGGAGGAGCGGAAGCACGAGCGCTCAGTCGCCCTTAAGTGGGAAGAAGCGAAGATTAAAGCGCTCGGGAAAGACCCCTCTGCGGAGCGGGTCAAGGATCTCGACTCGATGTTGAAGGCGCTGATCCATGGCGATCTAGATTTCGCCTCGCTTCCGCCCGAGGAGCAAATCGCCCGAGCGGTGCAGCTGCTTGAGTTGCGAGATGCAGCGCTGGGCCGGGGTGGCGGGGTCTCGCCGGGGAGAACCGTCCAAGGAGGCGCGCAGATTAAGCCGCAGCCCGGCCCGCTAGGAACGATACTGCCGCCAGTTTACCGCGGGCAGTGAAGGAAAGGAGCCGCCGGTGTGGCGCGGTGATTGATTTTGGCGCATAACTGAGCTGTCCGGCTGAGCAGAAGTTCGGCCCCTCGACAGAGGGACCGCCCATGGCTCGCAACGTCTTTTCCGGCCTTTCGCCTGAGCCCGATCAGGCAGAGGCGCAGTTCCCAGCCTTTCCGTCAGAATTCGGCCAGCCGTTCGACGCGGCGGCGCTGCGGCACGGCGTGCCCGTCAACATCCTGCGCGCCATCGCCGAGCGGGAGAGCGGGTATGACGCGAAAGCCCGGCGCGGCACGGCGCGCGGTCTCTTCGGTCGCGACAGCTCGAGCTATGAGCGGACGGGCATCAACCCCTATGACGTCGATCGCGTCCTCGACGCGGAGGCCAAGAGCCTTCGGGCGATGCTGGACAAGGGCATGTCGGTGGGGGACGCCTTGCGCTCGCGCTATAGCGGCGACGAGGCGTCGGCGAGCGACGTTCTGGCCCGGGCGAAGCGGATCGCGGAGACCGACTATCCCCTGCCGCCGGAGCCGCCGGCCCCGAACCAGCAAGACGTCAGCGGGTCGGCGAGGGTTCCAAGCGCCGAAGAGGCCCTGCGCCGTAGCAACCCGTTGATCGATGTCGGGCGGACTGGGCTGGGGCTGGCCGGCGACGTGGTCGGCGGCGGCGTCGAACTCCTGGGTGGGGTGATAACCGACGCCGGCAACCTTCTCGATACGCTGCCGGAGCGGTTCGGACGCGCCTTTGAGGACATGCTCAGCGACGACGCCCACAGCACCGACCGCTACGAGGCGCGCGCGCCAATCGAAAGCGAAAACACGCACCGGGAAGGCTCGGTTGTCGAGACGCTGCGGGAGGCGGGGCGCGGCGTGGGAGCGATCGGGCGCTCGATAGCCGAAGGCCTGTCCTCGGAAGAAGACCTCCAGGCCGTTCGGAACTCGCAGCTTTCCGGCAACCTGTTCGACCCGTCGACGTGGGACTTCGGCGAAGACCCCTCGGCGATCGGCTATATCAAGCAGGGCGCTCGGCTTCTGGGGCAAATGGCGCCGATGCTTCTTGCCGGGCGGGTCGGCGGTGTGGCCGGCGGGGCTGCGGCCGGCGGCATGGGCGGCGCAGGAATGGCGGACCAGCAGGGCCGGGACGCGATCCAGGAAATGTACGACGAGGGCCGCCTGGCCGAAGAATCGCCGCTCTATCGCGAACTGCTGGAGCGGAGCGGCGGGAATGAGGCCGCAGCGCTCAAGACCACAATGGACGTGGCCGGTGATTACGCGGCCGGGCTGACGCGCATTGTTTCGGCCGGCGGCGGCGCGGCGACGTCGAAGATCCTGAGCCCCGCGACGAGCGTCCTGGCAGGCCAGGGGCCGATTACCCGGGCCATCGGAAGACTGGCGGTCTCGGGCGCCGAAGAGGGCGCGCAGGAGGTCGCGGAGAGTGCGGCAGCCTATACCGGCGTCAACGAGGGCACCGGGACGCAGATCGACCCGCTGAAGGACAGCTTCGGCGATTTCGTGATGGGCAAGGTCGCGGGCGTCGGCGGCGCTGTCCCGGCAGCGGCACGGGAACTGCGGAGGCCGACAGCGCCGGGCGGGTCAGGCGATGTGAGGGTCGATGCCGTCGCCGATCACCTCAATCAGGCGACCGATGTCGAGACGGGCGACACCGCGCCGACGACGGATACGGAGCGGGCCGAGATGGAGGCGCGGGCCGCCGAAATCATGCAGGGCAGGGGCCGTGTCGCGCCGGTTCGCGAGCCCGCACCCGCATCCATGCCGGAGCCGGCTCCTGAGCCTGCCGCGCCGATCGAAAGCCGGAACGAGCCGGTGGCTGAACCCGAGCCGCCCGCCGCTGTCGCGGAAGCCGCGCCCCCACCGCACCCCGCCGCGCCGACACACCGTTTCGCTGCCGGCGACGAGATCGAGATATCAGCGCCCGGCCTGCCGAAGCCGCTGATCGGCCGCGTGAAGGAAGACGGTGCAGACGACCTCACCTTTACCGATCAGGCCGGCGAAGACCTGACGATCTCGCGGGAGGAGATCGACGCGGGCGACGTCACCGTGCGCCCGCACGTTCCGCCTGGGCCGCCGGATCGGCCCGTCGATCTGAAGCCGCCCGCGGCCCCGAGGCGCCAGAGAGCGCCTGCGCCGGACAGCGTGGAAGGCATTGAAGCGCGTCTTGGCTATCTCGCCGAGCAGGCGAAGGAAGGCGGGTGGACGCAGCGCCTCACCCGCGAACGCGGCCACCTGCGCGCCAAGCTGGCGGAGATTAAGGGCGAGCCGAAGTCGGTGGACCTGGCCGCCAACGAGGCCGCGACCTCACCGGTCAACGACCGGCCCGAGCCCACGCCGGCGCAGATCGAGGCCGGCAACTATGCCAAGGGCCACATCAGGATCGGCGGCCTCGATATCTCGATCGAGAACCCGGAAGGCTCGACCCGCAGCGGGACCGACAAAAGCGGCAAGCCTTGGGCGACGACGATGAAGAGCCACTACGGCTACATCCGCGGCACGGTCGGCAAGGACAAGGACCACATCGACGTCTTCGTGAAGCCGGGCACTGAAAGCCTGGCGGATGACGCTCCGATCTTCGTCGTCAATCAGGTCGCGTCGGACACCGGCCTCTTCGACGAACATAAGGTGCTGCTCGGGTTCGCGACGCCGAAAGAGGCGCGGGCCGCCTATCTGGAAAACTACGCGAAGGGGTGGAAGGGGTTGCGCTCTATGCGCAGCCTCGATCTCGTCGGCTTCAAGGCATGGCTGGCGGACGGCGACACCAAACGGGCGATGCCAGAGCGTTCCTCTGCCGAAAAGCCCGCGAAGCAGAAGCCGACAGCTTCCGCCACGATCCGCACCGATGACGGCCACACGCTCACCGTCAAGCTGACGGCCAAAGGTCCGTGGAATTTCAACGAGACCTATCCCGCACCGGAGGGCGGCGCGCGGCCTGTGCCGGAGGTTGTCGAACAGGCCGAAGACCTCATTCAGCGCTTCCAGATGATTGCCCTGGACGAGGCGGAGATCGCCGAGGACAGCGCCGACCTGGCGGCGGGGCGGAAGCCGAAGGATCGCGGCCGAGCCAAGCCCCCGACACCGGCCTCGCTGAAAGCGGAGAGCGCTGAAATCGAGAAGACGCGGATCGCGCTGACCGCGCGCGCGAGAGAGATGTTCGATGCCAGGGCCGTTCTCGACCTCGCATTCGAGGGCGGGCGGCGGGCGGAGGCCGAGGCTCCCACGGCGCGCATTCCCCGCCCGCGCCGGGAGGAGGGCGTGCGCGCCACCGACCTGCCCGCCGCAGCGCCGTCCGCACCCAAGCCGGCCGCGCGAGCCGCAGCCCCGGCGCGGAAAGCCGCGAAGACCGCAAAGCCGGAAGCGCCCTATGCCGTCGGGGACACGATCACGCTGAACGAGACCATCGATTATGTGGATGCCGGCAAGCCCCACAAGATCACGCATGTCGACAAGCGCGCGATCCACGTCGAGACGGCGGAAGGCGGCGGCACCAGCATCGGGCGTGTCGAGATGGAGCGGAAAGGCTACGTCGTCGCCAAGGCGGAGAAGACCGCCAAGGCGAAGCGAAAGCCGGCGGCGGACAAGCCTATGCTCTCCATCGCGGAGCAGGACGGGTTCGCCGCCAGCGTGCTTCAGGAACTGGCGCAGAACGACGAGATGTTCGCGCTGCCGAAGACCTCGGCGAGGACGATCGAGGGAGCCCTGAAGGCGCTCGCGCCCGATGTCCGCTTCATCGGCGACACGATCGAGGCGATGGACGCTCAGGATCGCAAGGCCGAACAGCGGCTCACCTACGAGACCGCGCAGGGCACCCGCTTCAACGTCTATGTGGACGGCGACAGGATCTGGCTCGACATCTCCCGGAGCCTTCCCGGCCAGATGGGGAGCCGCATCTATCAGGCGCTGGGCGACTATGCGTTCAACGCGAAGAAGGTGTTCATCGGCGATCCCGACGGGCTTTCGGCGGATGCCCTGACGCGGCGCACCGAGGCGATGCTGTCCTCGGCGCTGCGGCACGGCACGACCGACCATATCGAACCGCACGACTATCAGATCAGGGGCGATGAAAAGCTGGGCGTGCCGCCTCTGGTCTGGCGTCACGGCGACACAGTCGCTAACATCGAGGCCCTGATCGCTGTATCGACCGCCTCAACCTTCCATGCTGTCCCCGAACTCGCCAACACCCGATTCGACTTCGACACCGGAACCTTCAGAACGGCTGAAGGCGCACCCCTATCTGATGAGGTTGTTGACGCATTCGCCAGACGCACTCGCCGAGATGGAACGGCGAGCCTTGGCAGCGGAACGCTTAAAAGAGCTGTATTCCTCCGATCCCTTCTTCGCACGCCGAGCGGCGAGCGATCCGGACTATTGGAGCAAGTTTTCCGGGCACGGGGCGCGCTTCTAAGCCCTGAACTCAAAGACATTTTCTACGACGGCAAGGGGCGCGGCGAGGCTGCGCCGGCAAACCCGCTCAGCGTCAAGGACGCCGAGGCCGAACTCCGCAAGGGGCCGCTGGGCAAGCAGATCGGGCACCTGATCGACAACGGCATCCTGACCGTCGTGAAGTCGATCAAGGCGGACGGTGGCCCGGCGGCGCGCTCCGACAGCATCCGTGGCGTGGCGATGCCCGATCGCCGTATCTATGTCGTCGCGACGCCGGCCGGGCAGATCGACCAGATGCGCTCGACCGTGCTGCACGAGGCCTTCCATGCCGGCGTGCGGCCGCTGCTGGGCGAGCCCGTGTTTCAGCGCGCACTGGACCGGGTCGAGGACATCGTCAGCCGCGCCATCGACCGTGTCGGGAAGGGCGAGGCGCGGCCATCGGACACGTTCTGGACCGATGTCTTCTCGTCGGTGCGTTCGCGATACGGCGATCCTGCCGTGCATATCGAGGAAACCGCCGCGCTGGCGCTGCAGAAGGCCGAACTCGCGCCGCCGGGCCTGAAGGAGACCTTCAACCGCATGATGGGGGCGGTGAAGGCATGGGCGCTGCGCTTCTTCGGGGCGCAGATCGGCGACGTGACGCCGCACCAGCTGCGCGCCCTGTCCGTCCAGGCGATCAAGGCGGGGTGGAAGCGGAAGGGCGGAGAAAAGGAGAAAGCCGCCGCGTGGTCTGGGTCCATAGGGCTGCAATTGCCCAAGGAAAGCCAGATCACGCGGCGGCCGGGTCAGAAGCTACCCGGGCCGGACCACGTCTTCAAGACGGACGCCGAAAACCCCGGAAAGCCGGGCGATACGCCCAAGTTCTCGCTGGCGGAAGAAACAGATCAGGCACAGGCGGTTCCGTCAGACGAAGAGGTTCGGCTGACGTTCCGCGAGAAACTGCGCGCGGCCGGCACTCAGTCGATGAAGCACCTGCTTGCGTTGATGCCGCTGCGACCCCTTCTGGATGAGGTCGCCAGCCACATCCCTGCCGCAAAGCTTTATCTCCGGACGAAGCAGGAGATGGACTCGACGAGGGACCACTGGCATCACCGTACGGCTGTGGTCTCGCAGCGCTGGCTTCGTTTCCGGAAAGGCAATCGTTCGCTCAACGCCGATCTGATGGATCTGATGCACGAGACGACAGATGTGCAGGTTGACCCTACGAAGCCGCTCGCCACCGAATACACCGACGCTGATCGGGCGACTTTAAAGCGGCCGAGCCGAGGTGAAACCGACGTCGCATGGCTGCTCGCGGACGGTCGGCGCCAGAAGCATGAGCGGCAGAGCGCGGCCTATCCGCAGCTTGTCGCGCGCTTCAACGCGCTGCCGAAGGAGGCGCGGGAACTCTACGTCGAGGTTCGGGATCTCTATACCGCCCTGGCGGACGAGCAGGAGGCGATCATCATCGCCAACGCGCGGAAGGCGCTCGACATAGAACTGCGGAGCGCCCGCAGCCGCCACGCTGGCGCGATGAAGAAGATCAACGAGTCAAAGCTTGTCGGCCGCGAAAGGAGCGAGGCCGTTCAGAACGCCAACGACATCCTCAACGACGCGCTGACCCGCGGGGCATGGTCGCGCCGAGCCCGTATCACCCAAATCCGCAAAAAGCTGGAATCCAACCGTCTCAAGGGGCCGTATTTTCCGTTTTCCCGCTTCGGCGACTTCTGGGTTTCGGCCGTCAGCAAGGACGGTGGGCAGCAGTACTTCTCGAAGTTCGAAAAGGTGAAAGACCAAATGCTGTTCATCAAGCAGATGGAGCGCGCGGGGGGATACACAATCACCGCCGGACAAACCAGCGACAGCGAGAAGACCAGAACATTGGTCGATCCGAACTTCCTGGCAGACGTCGTCGATCTCGTGACCGGCTCGGGCATGGCGAAAGAGATTGCTGACACGGTGATCGACCAGATCAACCAGCGCTATCTTGAAACCCTGCCGGACGCATCGCTGAGAAAGCGGCGCATCCATCGCAAGGGCCGCGCCGGCTATGTCGCCGATGCGCTACGTGGATTTGCGCATCACATGTTTCATGGCGGCCACCAGAACGCCCGTTTGAGGTTCACGATCGACCTTGAGCAGCACATCGCGGATGCCAAGGAACAGGCCAAGTCCATCACAGATCTATCCGAGCGGGTCCGGGCCGATGGAATCGTCAACGAGATGGTTAAACGGAACCAATTCGTGATGAACCCCTCGGGGCACCCGTTGGCGCATTTTTTGACGTCGGCTGGATTCATCTGGCGGCTCGCGGTGAGCCCGTCGGCGGCCTTCGTGAACACCTCCCAGACCATCACGCTCGGCGTGCCGGTTCTGGCGGCCTACTACGACAAGCAGACCGGCGGCGCCCGCGCCTACGGTATCGATGCTGCGGTCGCGGAAATCACGCGCGCGACGAAGAACTTCCTCGGGAGCAGGGGCCTCTGGCTGGGGGAGAAGGTCGGGCTCCAGCCGGAAGGGTCTTGGGACACAAACTACAAGATCACGTCCGAGGAACGGTCAGCGATCCAGGTCGCCAAAAATATCGGCCTGATCGAGCGCACCCAATCCCACGATGTCGCCAGCGTGGCGGAAACCGGGATTGAATACAGCGCGCGACGCGAACGCATTATGGCGATCCTGTCCGGTCCGATGCATCACACCGAGGTTTTCAACCGGGAGGTCACGTTCCTCGCCGCCTACCGCCTTGCGCGAAAGGCGGGAAGGGATCACAGCGCCGCTATCGACGACGCCCTCGATCTAACTTGGAAGGCTCATTTCGACTACCAGAACACAAGCCGGCCTCGCTTCATGCAACACGATGTCGCCAAGGTCGCGTTCCTGTTCAAAAACTACCAAGTGAACATGCTCTATCGCCTGGTCAGGGACTTCCGCCAGGCGTTCGGCAAGGACATCGATCCCGCGGATCGCCGCGAGGCAAAAATCCTACTGTTCGGCGTCACGGCCGCGATGGCGACTACGGCCGGCGTTCGTGGAACATGGATTCTCGGAATACTCCTGCCGACGTTGTGGGGGATGTTCTTCGGTGGCGAGGGCGACGACGACCAGCAGGTCATGCGTCGCGAGTTGCTGAAGATGCTGCCTAGCTGGGTCGTAGGGCCGTTTCTGGACGGCGTGCCGGGATACTTCCTGGGCATGGACATTTCCGAGCGCGTCGGTCTCGCGGACATCTGGTTCCGATCCTCTGACCGTCTGCTCGAGGGCCGCGACTGGTATGATGACTTGATCACCCAGATGGCGGGCCCGGTATATGGCGTGGGCCGAGACATTGCGGGCGGAGCGTGGATGGTCCTTGAGGGCCGGGTGTGGCGCGGCATCGAGACCATGTCGCCAAAGTTCGTCAAGGACGTGATGCAATCCGCGCGGTTTCTCATCGATGGCGTGAAGACCTATCGAGGAGACGACATCCTAGAAGATGTTTCGCCCTATCAGGCTTTGGTTAAAGCGCTCGGGTTCACGCCTGCTGAACTCGGCGAGCGCTACAAGTCCAACTCCGCGATGCGAAACAAGGAGCAGATCATCATGGAGCGGCGGAAGCGCATTCATACCGCCTACGATGAAGCGATCCAGAATGGCGCGTCGCGGGACGATGTGATGGCGGAGATCAGGAAGTTCAATCGGGACTATCCAGAGTACGGGATCACGAGAGATTCGATCAGGCAGTCGATCCGGTCACGCCGACGCGCGCGCGAAAGAAATGAAGGTGGCGTGACGATCAACCCCAAGATCGAGCGCCGCATCCGCTCTGAGGCGGCTCCGGCCATCTACGACTAGGGTGGTTGGTCGCGCGTGTGCGATGGAACTGAGGCAGATTTCGGGCGTTTTTCCCTGCGTGGGGAGAAACCTTTCAAATTTTCGTTCAAAAAGTCACTTGACGAAAATTCGTCAGCCCTCATATTCCGCACATCAACTTCTTCCCCGCCGGACACGCCTGTAAAAGGGACTCTGGCGGGGTTATTGTTTGTGGGTTCCATTTCGGCCAAGCTGGTCAGCGATGGCCCAACTACCC
The DNA here is from genome assembly GCA_964493795.1 of uncultured Flavobacteriaceae bacterium. Taxonomy (GTDB): domain Bacteria; phylum Pseudomonadota; class Alphaproteobacteria; order Micropepsales; family Micropepsaceae; genus JADZAI01. The sequence goes on along the minus strand of CAZBPO010000002.1, from coordinate 13,032 downwards.
ACTCCTATTCGCGCAGTCGCTTTTTTCGACGGGCAGAATCTCTTCCATAGCGCCAAGAGCGCATTCGGCCACAACTTTCCGAACTACGATCCACTCGCGCTTGCGAACACGGTGTGTCGGCAGAAGGGGTGGGTGCAGTCTGGTGTGCGCTTCTATACCGGAGTGCCTGACGCCGCAGACAAGCCCTTTTGGAACCATTTCTGGACGGCCAAGGGTGCCCAAATGGGCCGTGAGGGCGTGTACACGTTCACGAGGCCGCTGCGCTATCGGAACAAGCAGGTTCGGCTGCCCGACGGGTCGACGCACTCATATTTGGATGGTGATGAAAAGGGGATCGATGTCCGCATCGCGCTCGACATCATCCGTCTGGCCCACCGGCGTGAATACGACGTCGCTCTGGTTTTCTGCCGGGATCAGGATCTATCGGAGGTCGCGGAAGAGCTTCGCGTAATCGCGGCCGAGCAGAATCGCTGGATTAAGATGGCGTCTGCATATCCGTACAGCCCAGCGGTGAGACGTTGGCGCGGTATCGACAAAACGGACTGGATTCAGATCGACCGCGCCACCTATGACGCATGTGTCGATCGGCGGGACTACCGCCCCAAACCGTCCTGACTGGACTTTCCGCAAGCCGCAACTAGCGCCAAAGGGCAAATCGGAGTATTGATCTAGCGCCCGCGCAGAAGTGCTGGCTCCAACCTATTGGAGCCCTGCGCGATGACCTCCTTCGTTTTCGGGAAACGCAGCCTCGCCCAGCTGGCGACGGTGTGCGTCGAACTCCAGACCCTCGCCAATCGCGCCCTGGCGCTGACGACGCAGGACTTCGGCATCGTCGAAGGACAGCGCTCGGCCGAGGACCAGTTGAAGGCCTGGCTGCGTGGCGCATCGAAGCTGAACGGCATTCCGGTCGGGCAGACCCGCAACGGGGTCAGAGGCACCGGGCTCAGCAACCATCAGTCCGACAAGGCCTATGACGCCTATCCGTGGGTGAACGGCGCGCCGGAAATGAATAACTGGCGCTTCTTCTGGCCGATGGCGGAGGCGCACCGGCTCGCCGCGATCGAACTGGGCTATCGCGTCCGCTGGGGCGGCTGCTGGAAAGAGCTTCACACGCTCAAGCCCGGCATCGAAGGGCTGAAGGCGGCCGTCGAGGACTACAAGCGGGAAAGCCGTCGCGCCGGACGGACGGCGCTGCTGGACGGGCCTCATTTCGAGTTTCGGGGGCTGATCTGATGGTCGCCATCGCCCCCTATCTTCCGCTGATCCTGCTCGCCGGTGCGATCCTGCTTCTGGCCGTGCTTCTGGTCCTGGCCCCTTCGGAAATCCGCGAGGCGGTGCAGGGCCAGTATCACGAGACCCTGCGGACCATCGTCAGCATCCTGGGTCCGACCGCCATCGCGGCGCTGGGGGACATCGCGGCCAACGCGCGCCGGCCGGAGTTCGGACACGGCGAGCCGGCGGTCATGAAGACCAGATACTACCTCGCCAGGTACGCGAGTTGGCCGGTGTTCGGCATCCTCGCCGGGATGGGCTCGTACTTCGTGGTGGGCGCCGACGGCCCGCTGGTCGTGACCTGGGGCTTCGCCGCGGCCGGCGGCGCGCTCGGCATGGGGATCATCAACATCGTCTTCAACTGGGCGCTCGGCCGTTACCAGCCGCCGGCGGCGGTTTCCCGTGAAGCCGACGCAGAGGGGGCCGCGCAATGAAGTGGCCGCAGAAGAAGGACTCTCTGCGAACCCGGCTGGTTTGGTCGGCGTTCCTGCTGGCCGTCGCCGCGATCTCGGCGATGCTGGGACAGGCTCTTCGCTTGCCCGCCTGGATCGGAGCTGGGTGGTGAAGGGCATTCTCGACCTTCTGGGCTCTCCGTTCGGCGGGTGGCTTGTGGCTGGTGGCGTTGCGGCGCTGCTCGGCTGGGCCGCGCTGGAGCGGATCGAGGTCTATCGGCTTGATCGGGAGCGCGTTGCGGCCGTCGCCGAACGCGACAGCGCGCGCGATCTCGCCCATCGGAACGGCCAGGCCGCGAACGAGTGGAAATCGCTGCACGCGGTCGAGCGTCGGAATTCGGAGACGCTTCGCATCGCGCGGGACGAGGCGTCGGCGCGCGCAGCCGACGCTGAGGAAGCCGCCGCCCTTGCCGCGCGCGCCGCCGAAAGAGAGGTCACCGTCTATGTTCAGGACATCGCTCGCATCCGTATGCCTTGTGGGCTTGTGCGCCTGCTCGACGACGCAGCCGACGATTCAGGAAGCGCCGGCGCCGCTGGTCGTCGAGCGGAGCTGTCCGCGTCCGCCGGCTGCGCTGGAAAGGGCGACCGGGATCTGGCCGGGATTGGGTTCGATGCGCTCGTCGACGGTTTCATCTGGATCGCCGAAGACCGGCGACGGTCTAAGGCCAGGGCTGCCGGACTGAGCGACTGGTTCGCGGCTCACTGGGCGGAGACGCCCCGGTGACCGTGAGCATCAACGCGATGTACGAGCCGGTGGACCTCGTGCTGCCGCGCGGCGGCGACATCACCCTGCTGGTCTATGTGATGGAGCCGGAGCCCTCGACGTCCTACGCCGATCTGACGGGGCACGTTCTGGTGTTCCGCGCGGCGCTCGGCGGGCGCTCGATCGAAAAGACCGCGACCACGTTCAGCGAGTTCGAAGGCCGCCTGTGCGAAGCCGCGTTCTCGTTCACGCGCGCCGAACTGCGCCTGCTGGGCGAGGACCCCACGCCCTATGAGATCGAAGACCGCTTTGTCGGCGGCGACGAGAGGCCGATCGCCGGGGGGAATCTGTTCGGGGGCGGCGGCGTAAACCCCGACGCACCGCTGTGAGCGCCCGCAACCTCATCGTGACGACCGTGCGGCAGATGAAGCCGATCGTCGTCGTCGCGCGGCGTCGGCCCCCGACGGTGATCCGGGTCGTGGCCAGGCAGAAAGCGCCGGTGATCCTGACCATTCGTCAGATCACCGCGTTCGTGACGATGACGGCGCGCCAGCTGTCACCGGTGGTCATGACGGCGCGCCTGCTGCCGCTGATCAATGACTGGCTGCTGCTCGACGGACGGTGGGAAGACCGGGGGCGGTGGCTGGACTTTGCCGCGTGGAATGACGGCGCATGACCCTCGACCTGATCGCCAACAGGGACAGCGGCGGCTCGGTCAGGGCGAAGCTGAACGCGGTCATCGAATTCTTCAACACGGTCGGCGACGAGACTGCCGCCAGCGTTGCCGCCGAGATGGCGGCCGCGCGAAGCGGTGCGCCGGATCTGAAGTCGAGGATCGACGCCATCGCCGAGGCGGCCGCCGGCGACGCCGAATCCTTGCGCGCCGATGTGGATGCGGTCAGCGACGAACTCGATGCGTTCATCGCCGAGGCCGGCGGGCTGGCAGAGGCCGTCGACGCGCTGCTTGCCGAGGCCGGCGCGATCCGCACCGATCTTGACGCCGCCGTTGCGGTTCTTGACGCAGACGTCGCCGGCCTTCTTTCCGAAACGGCCACGATCCGCGCCGATATGGACGCCGCCGTGGCGGCGCTTGAAGCCGACGTATCCGACCTGCTGGCCGACGGCGTGGCGATCAGGGCGGACATGGATGCGGCGGTGGCGACGCTGGAAAGCGACGTGGCGTCGCTTTTCGCGGACGCCTCCGGCATCCGAACCGATCTGGACGCCGCCGTCGCCAGCCTGGGGTCCGACGTCGACGACCTCCTTGCGGCCGGCGGGGCGGTGCGCGCCGACGTCGACGCCGCGACCGCCGAACTGCTGTCGCTGGCAGGGCAGATCGCGTCGGAGGCCTTGGCCCGCGCGGCCGCCGACGGGGTGATCGAGACCAGCGTGTCCGGCCTTTCCGCAGAGGTGACAGCGGCGCGGCACGGCGAAGCGAACCTGAAGTCGCGGATCGACAACGTCGTCATCACGGCTGCCGCTGAAACTGCGACGGTCGCCTCGACGGCCGCCACGATTCAGAGCGAGGTCGTGACGGCCAGAGGCGGGCAGGCGAGCCTTGCCGCGCGCATCAGTCAGGTGGCGACGACTGCGGCGTCGGAAACAGCGGTGATCGCGACCACCGTGTCCGATCTTTCCGCAGAGGTCGTGACGGCGCGCGGGGGAAGCGCGAGCCTTAAATCACGCATCGACAATGTCGCCACGACGGCGGCGTCGGACACGGCGACTGTCGCGAGCAATCTGACCACCTTGCAAAGCGAGGTGACGACGGCGCGTGGCGGCAGGGCGAGTCTGGCCGCCCGCATCAGCGAAGAGGCCACGACCGCCTCGACGGCGACCGCCGCGGTGGCGACAAGCGTGTCCACCCTCTCGGCGGAGATCGTCTCGGCCCGCGCCGGCCAGTCGAGCCTGAATGCCCGGATCAACAACGTCGCCAGCACCGCCGCGTCGGAAGCCGCTGCGATCGCCTCCACGGTTTCGTCGCTGTCCGCGTCGGCCAGGAAGGCGACGCTGCCGCGAACCCCCGACGATATCGGCTATTTTACGACGGCGACCGGCAATAATCCCGCGCCGGATATCGCGCAGGGATCGCGCCAGGTGGTCGCGGAGATCGGCCCGGTCTGGCGCTCGTCGACGACGCCGCAAACCGAGTTGCTGGCTCACAAAGGGATGCTGCCCCTTTTGGCGGGCCATTCCTACGATCTGACGATCAAGGTCCGTGCGGTCGCCGCCGCGACGAATGGACACAGCCTGGCGCGGCTCGCCCAGGTTCTGCTGTTCGGCGCGAGCGGGTCGGTCCTCGGCTCTTCGAACGTGGTCACGCTGGGCGGCACGCCGGCGCTTCCCGCCGTGGGGACGTGGGCCGAGTATTCTATCCGGCGCACGGCTGAGCAGATTTGGGCCACCAATCCCGACGCACGCTTCGCTCGGGCGCGGACCGGGAAGTTTTCTGCGACGGGCGGATCGGACGGTCAGGTCGAAGTCGCCGTTCTGGAATGGGCTGACGTCACCGCGGAGGCGGTGCTTGACGCGAGAATATCCTTTGAGGCGACGACGGCCGCCAACGCGACGGCCGCTGTTGCGACCACCGTTTCCGGGCTATCGGCAGAGGTTGCGAATGCCCGAAACGGCCAAGCGAGCCTGAAGTCGCGCATTGATGGCGTCGCCACGACAGCGGCCAACGAAACGGCGACGGTCGCGTCGAACCTGACGACTTTGCAATCCGAGGTGACGTCGGCCCGCGCCGGCAAAGCAAGCCTCGCCGCCCGGATATCCGACGAGGCCTCCACGGCGGCCAGCGCCACAGCGGCGGTGGCCTCGACAGTGTCGACCATCCAGTCGGAGGTGACGGGCGCAAGAGGCGGCGAGGCGAGCCTCGGCGCCAGGATCAGCACGGTCGCTTCGACAGCGGCTTCCGAGACGGCGGTGGTCGCATCGACCGTATCCAGCCTTCAGAGCGAGGTCCAATCGGCGCGAGGCGCGCAGGCGAGCCTCGCTGCCCGCATCTCTCATGAGGCGACGACGGCCGCCAATGCGACTGCGAGCGTCGCGACCACGGTGTCGGGCCTATCCGCTGAGGTCTCAAACGCACGGAACGGGGCTGAAACCCTGAAGTCCCGGATCGACGGGGTCGCCAGCACCGCCGCCTCGGAGACAGCGACCGTCGCGTCGAACCTGACGACGCTGCAGAGCGAAGTGGTCGCCGCACGGGGAGGACAAGCCAGTCTCAGTTCGCGGATTTCGAACGAGGCTTCTACGGCGGCGTCTGCTACGGCCACCGTCGCCTCGAATCTTTCGACCCTGCAAAGCGAAGTCACAACGGCGCGCGCCGGGCAGGCGAGCCTCAATGCGCGGATCGAAGGCGTAGCCACGACTGCGGCATCCGACACGACGGCCGTGGCCAACACCGTTTCGACCCTGTCGGCTTCCGCGCGGAAAGCGGCATTGCCGCGCTCGCTGAGCGATCTCAGCTTCTTCACCAATTCGACCGGAACGGCGATCACCGCTTCGGCGCCGGACGTCAGCCAGGGCACCTCGGAGACCGCCGCTGGCGTCGGCAAGGTCTGGCGCTCGCGGAGCGGCGCGACAACCGACTATATCGCGCACAAGGGCGCGCAGCCGATCATCGACGGGCACAGCTACCGGCTGGTCCTGCGGGCGCGGGCGCTTACGCTCTCGAGCAATGGCCATGCCCTGACACGGCTTTGCCAGCTGATGCTTTTCGGCGCGGATGGCGCGCTGCTGGGCGGCACCAATTCGATGACGCTCTCGTCCTCGCCCGCGTTCCCGGGCGGCGCGGCCTGGCTGGCTTTCGAGACGATCGTCACTGCTGCGCAGATCAGGGCGGTAAGAACGGAGACCTGCTATGCCCGCGCACGCACCGCGAAGTGGTCGCCGACCGGCACGCCCGATGGTCAGGTCGAAGTCGAGCTGCTGGAATGGACCGACATCACAGCGGAGGCGGCGCTTACCGCCAGGATTTCGGATGAGGCGACAACCGCAGCCAACGCGACTGCGGCCGTTGCCACAACCGTTTCCGGCCTCTCCGCAGAAGTCGTGGCGGCGCGGGCAGGGCAGCCGAATCTCAAAGCCCGCGTCGACGCCGTGGCATCGACCGCGGCGTCCGAAACAGCGACGGTCGCGTCGGCGGTTTCCGGGCTGGCAGCAGAAGTAAGCGCGGCCCGTGACGGCGCCTCAAGTCTGAAGGCGCGCATCGACAACGAGGCCAGCGCCGCCGCAAGCGCGACAGCCGCCGTCGCCAGCACGGTTTCGGGGGTTTCGTCTGAGGTCAACGCGGCGCGCGGCGGCCAGGATAACCTGAAGGCGCGGATCGACGGGGTCGCGACGACAGCCGCCTCTGAAACCGCCACCGTCGCCAGCAATCTCTCTGGCCTGTCGGCCGAAGTCGTGGCGGCGCGCGGCGGGCAATCCAACCTCGCCGCCCGTATCAGCGCCGAAGCGACAACCGCCGCCAATGCGACCACCGCCGTCGCTTCCGACGTTTCGGTCATGCAGTCCGAGATCGTCGGCGCGCGTGGGGCGCAGGCCAGCCTGAACGCGCGGATCGGCCATGAGGCGACAACCGCCGCGAACGCAACCGCCACCGTCGCGACCAACCTCTCGACGCTCTCTGCCGAAGTTGCGACGGCCCGTGCCGGCCAGCCCAACCTGGCGGCCCGGATCAGCAACGTCGCCAGCACCGCAGCCTCGGATGTGGCGGCAGTGGCTTCGACCGTTTCGGGGCTTTCGGCGTCCGCCAAAAAGGCGACGTTGCCTCCCACCCCTGACGACATTTCGTACTTCACGACGTCGACCGGTAGCAGCATGCCTCCGGACATCGCGCAGGGGTCACGTCAGGTCGTCACCGGCATCGGCCCTGTCTGGCGCTCATCGACGACGCCGCAGACCGAGTTGCTGTCGCACAAGGGCATGGCGCCGATCATCGCGGGCCATTCCTACAAGCTGAAAATCAAGATCAGGGCGTCCGCCGCGCCGACGAACGGCCACAGCCTGGCGCGGCTGGCGCAAATTCTTCTGTTCGGCGCCTCGGGAGCAGTGCTTGCGACGTCGAACGCCGTCACGCTCGGCGGCACGCCCGCTTTGCCTGCTGTAGGCACCTGGACCGAGTATGAGGTTGTCCGCACGGCCGAGCAGATTTGGGAGATCAATCCCGATGCGTTTTTCGGCAGGGCGCGGACCGGGAAGTTTTCTGCGACGGGCGGCTCCGACGGTCAGGTCGAGGTGGCTATCCTCGACTGGACGGACGTCACCGGAGAGGCGGCGCTCAGCGCCCGGATCGACAGCGAGGCCACGACAGCAGCCAATGCGACGGCGACCGTCGCGAGCAATCTTTCGACGCTGTCCGCTGAGGTCACGAGCGCGCGAGGCGGCAAGGCCAGTCTCAACGCGCGCATTACCGACGAAGCCACCGCTGCCGCCAGCGCCACAACAGCGGTAGCGACGACGGTATCCGGCCTGTCGACCGAGATCACGAATGCGCGGAACGGTCAGACGAACCTGAAAGCTCGGATCGATGGCGTCGCCACGACGGCGGCGTCGGAAACAGCAGCCCTGGCTTCGACTGTCTCCACCCTGTCGGCGAGCGTCACGTCCGGCGATGCCGCCCTGCAGTCGCAGATTGCGACGCAGGCCGGCGCGCTGGCGACTATCGAAGCACAGGCGGCCTGGTGGGAGACGGTCGTCGCCGCCGGCGGCGGGGATCTCGGCGCGATCAGGCTGCGCGCCGGCAAGGACGGTTCTTTCCTCGATCTGGTTTCGACCGTGCTGCGGTTCGCGAACCCCAGCAACGGCAGCGTGGTCGAGGCGATGAGGATGATCGCCGGCAATGTCTATGTGTGGAACAAGCTGTTCGTGGGGTCGACGATCGCCATCGATCCGGATGTGCCCGGCATCGTGTTCACCGCCGCCAACGCGCGCGCGATTTTCGGCGTCGGTTTCGGCGCGGCGGAAAACCTGATCGTGTGGTTCGGGCCGGCTTCGATCGACATCGAGGATATGACGCCATCAAACGCGACCTTCTGCTTGACGACAGCCGGTGGTGGGCGGTTCCGCGATGCGCTTCTCATCGGCGATTTGGCCAACGCGATTCAAACATCCGACACCGGCAGCGGCGCCGCGGTCGTTCTGGGGCCCTTTGGGACCAATGGCGAGCCGAAATCGGTGACGCTCTCGTACGCGGCGGAGTGGAGCCAGACCGACGGCGTCGGCGGGCTGTCATGGTCGCGGCCGGTCGCAGCGACCCTGGTGCTGGAGCGCAGCCTTGACGCCGGCGTGACGTGGTCGCAGGTCGGCTCAACGCTGGTCGTCGATGGCTATGTCGATCGCGTGCCCCAGTCCGCTCCCGAGGAAAGCTACTTCGTGGGCGGGATGGGCGGGGCGATGACGGTCACCGACACCCACGCCTCCATGGCCGATTTCAGGTATCGGGCACGGCTCACGAGCAGGACGCTCGACACCGGCGTTCCGGTCGCCCCCTCCACCCAAAGAATCTCGGTCGTTTCGGTCGAGTAGCGAGAAGGAGATTGATGCTATGCCCGACTATGAGGCGTTCGCTGCCGAGATCGACAAGCTGATCGATTACGCCGAGGCGTTTTTCGTCACCCACCGTGACGACCTTACCGACCCGCCGGACTGCAGCCCAGCAGACATCATGCACCGTGTGCGCCGTCTCCTGCCCGGCTTCCGCACCGCTGTCCTGGCGCGTGGCGCGGAGTTGGAGCCGGCTCCGTCAGAAGACTGAAGAGCCCCGAGATGGGGTTCATTGTCGCGTGTGGCAGACCCCACCGACATGCCGCCGACCGGCGCGTCTGATCCCTCGGCCGCCCATTTCGGGCGGAATGAGGGGGATGCAAATGGCGATCACGAAGAGAGAGCGGGCCGAGCTGGTCTATGCAGAGGTGCAGATCTCGCGGTGCGAGCATGAGGCGATGGCGCGCGGCGATGCGTTCTTGGCGCACCTGCTGAGAATGGCGCGGTTGGAGATCGAGATCAGGTTAGGCCGGCGCAAGGCCGAGACCATCGACGAGGTGATCCGAAAGCTCTGAGTTGTCGCCCCGCTGGCCTTCGGGCTGGCGCGGTCGAACTCTTGAGCGATCCTCAATAGTTCGGGGGCCGATCCTTCACCGGGTCGGCCCTTTGCTGTGCTGGTCAGCAAGCATGGCGCCGGACGTGCCTGTTTTCCGGTATCTGCATTTCGATATCGGAACAACATCAATGCCTTGGGGTGCGATTCGGTTTGGTGCCGAACCTGTAAGCCTTCGTTACAAGTTGCCCGTCAGCGCTTCGGGGCCTTCTTCTCCGGCGCGGCCTGCCAGTGGACGCCCTCGACGGTTTTGAGGAGCGCCTTGGCTTCCTCCGGCGTCGTCTCGCGTTCGCCCAGCCATTGCGCCCACACGCCATCGTCGTCCGCCAGGATCGCCGGCATGCGCGGGTCGGGGTCGTTGGGCTGGATCTTCGTCCGGATCAGTTCGTTCGCCGGCACGGTCGTCATGACGCAGGCCAGAAGGGGCGCGGGCAGATCGGGGATGTTGAAGCTGTTCCACAGGAAGGCGAAGCCGCGCATCACCCCGTCTGACGGATCGACGGTCCATTGAACCGTCTTGGTGCGGCCGGTCTTGGTCGGCACCTCTTCGCCCTCGTTGAAGGTGCGGAACACGATGATGCCGCGCCGGCCTTCGACGAAAGACTTCCGGAAGGTCGGCCGCTGGTCGATGGTCTCGGCGCGGGCGTGGATCGGCTGGGGCCGTCGCCAGTCTTTCGGATCGGGATAACCCCAGCGCATCGGCACGACTCGCCTGCGCCCCTGCTCGGCATCCCAGATGATCACGGGCATCTGGCCGTTCACCCGATAGGTCAGTTCGCGGTCGTTACCGCCGCCACCGGCCTCGCCGCCGCCGCCGCCCTCACGGGTGCTGTCGAGCGGCTGGGAAAAGGCGACGACCTCGGCCCAGCTCGCCATCGCGGTGAACTTCCCGCACATCAGCGCCTCCCTGTCCTGATCCGCGGCGCGAAAACATACGCCTCGTCCAGCGTTCGCGCGATGGCCTCGGCCAGGGCGGTGAGGGCCGCCTCGCGTTCCTCCCACTGCCCGCCGCGCAGTGCCGGAATCTCCCGCCGCGCCGCCATGGCGGCCAGCTTGATCTCGATCTGCATCTTGAGCGCGTCCAGCGGGCAGGGATCGTCAGGGATGTGGTTCAGCCGGTTCCAGCGCGCCTGGTCGCCGGCGTGAGCATAGTCGATCAGGGTCCGCAGCACCCCGGCCGGGACCGTGACCGGCTGATCGCGCGGCGCGGTGCGGGGCGGCTGGCACACGGCGATCACCTCGGCCAGCACCTGGTCGTTGTAGGTCGCCGCCGGGCGCGGCGCACGCGGCGCTGGCGACCCGCTCAGCGCCGCGCGCTTCCCCTCGGTTCTGGCCGCCTCGCGCTCGCGGCGCAGGGCCGCCTCGACCTCGTCGGACGACATCGCGCGAACTATCTCAGGTGTATAGCGGGGCAGGGTCATGCGCGGAGCCTGCCACAGCGCCCAAAGCGCGCGTCAAGGCCGGAACGATTCGAGATTTCGCGTGTCAAAACCGTGCCAGATCAGGCTGCGGTTTCCTGCATTGTTCTGCAGCGGGCGGCGGTGGCCGGGGTCTCAGCACGCGGACGATGGCCGAAAAACCGCAGAGGTCCGCGGTTCCGCTGGTGCTGCCAGTGAGGATCGAACTCACGACCTCTCCCTTACCAAGGGAGTGCTCTACCACTGAGCTACGGCAGCCCGTCCGGCGGGAGGGCGGTGCTATACAGGAAGCATCGCCCGGCGCAAACCCCGCTGGCGCGGAATTCCTGCCGGGCGTAAACCGGCCCCCATGAGCGACCCCCGCACCGAGCGCGAACGCCGTCAGGCCGAGGCCCTGAAGGCCAATCTGCGCCGCCGCAAGGCCCAGGCCCGCGCCCAGAATGCGGCCGGGGGCGAGCCGAAGCCGCCTGAAGCCTTGGCCGAAATCCTTTCCGAACCCCCGCCTGCCCGGTCGCCGGAGTGAGGACGGCCGGCTCCGGGGCCGACACTTCGCCCCAAGCCTACACTTCGATTGTGACGGCCATCGCCATCCTTTATGAACGCATCCTTTCCGGCGGGGAAACGATGACGGGCGGCAGTCCTGCGCCACGATCCCGCCGCAGACCAGTGCGGGCATAGAATTCATGGATTCCATCGTCATTCGCGGCGGCAACCGGCTGACCGGCGACATCCCCATCTCCGGGGCCAAGAACGCCGCCTTGCCGCTGATGGTGGCGAGCCTGCTGACGCCCGAAAAGCTGACCCTCACCAACATGCCGGCGCTGGCCGACATCGCCCAGCTGGGCGAATTACTGCGCCTGCTGGGGGTGGAGATCACCATGACCGACGCGCCCGGCGGCGCGTTCAACCATGTGATGACGCTGCAGGCGCGCGAAATCGCCTCCACCGAAGCGCCGTATGATCTGGTGCGGAAGATGCGCGCCAGCTTCTTCGTGCTGGGGCCGCTGCTGGCCCGGGCGCACAGGGCCCGCGTCTCGCTGCCCGGCGGCTGCGCCATCGGCCTGCGCCCGGT
>CAZBPO010000002.1:0-1003 GCA_964493795.1 uncultured Flavobacteriaceae bacterium | reverse complement strand
AAGGGGCTTGAGGCGCTGGGCGCAAAAATCGAGCTGGACGAGGGCTATGTGGTGGCCGAGGCCCCCGGCGGCCTGCAAGGCGGGCATTTCCGCTTTCCGGTCGTCTCGGTCGGGGCCAGCGAGAACGTCATCATGGCCGCCGCGCTGGCCAAGGGCGAGACCGTGCTGGAGAACGTGGCGCTGGAGCCCGAGGTGCAGGACGTCGCCCGCCTGCTGGTCGCCATGGGGGTTCAGATCGAGGGCATCGGCACGCGCGATCTGAAGATCCAGGGCAAGCCGTCGCTGCCCGGCGCGACGTTCGAGGTGCTGCCCGACCGCATCGAGGCCGGCACCTTCGCCATGGCCGTCGCCACCACCGGCGGCGACGTGGAGCTGCTGGGCGCGCGCTATGACGACCTTGAGGCGCTGGCCAGGGTGCTGGACCGCGCGGGCGTCACGCTGCGCCAGACCAATCGCGGCGTGCATGTCTATCGCAACGGCGCGCTCCACCACGCGGTGGACGTGACGACCGAGCCGTTCCCCGGCTTTCCCACCGACATGCAGGCCCAGCTGATGGCCTTCCTCGCCACGGCCGACGGGGTTTCGACCATCACCGAGACGATCTTCGAGAACCGTTTCATGCACGTGCCGGAACTGAACCGCCTTGGCGCGCATATCGAAACCCACGGCCAGACAGCCACGGTGACGGGCGTGGAGCGCCTGAAAGGCGCGCCGGTAATGGCGACCGACCTGCGCGCCAGCGTGGGGCTGGTGATCGCCGCGCTGGCGGCCGAGGGCGAAACCCGCGTCAGCCGCGTCTATCACCTCGACCGCGGGTTCGAGCGCCTGGAAGAAAAACTGCGCCTGTGCGGCGCGGATATCGAGCGCGTGAAGGGCGTCTGACCCCATGCAAGCCGCCCCCCAGCCCTTGCGCCTGACCGCCCAGGATGCCGATGACCTCAAAGCCATCTCGGCGCTGGTGCAGGATGCGGTGCTGACGGTGGCCGACATGGCCTGGCTGAAA
>CAZBPO010000001.1:67987-75411 GCA_964493795.1 uncultured Flavobacteriaceae bacterium | reverse complement strand
TGCCCACGCTGGTCGGCGGCAACACCAACGCGCCGACGATCATGATCGCCGAAAAGGCTTCGGACATGATCCTGGGACGCGAGGCTTTACCGTCTGAAAACGTCAAGGTGTCAGAAGATGCAGCGGATGCTCAGGCAGCGTGAAGGACGAACGAACATGAAGACGTTTCTGGCCGCAGCCGCGACCGCGCTGGCGCTGACCGCCCCCGCCGCCGCGCAGGAGCTGGATTTCGGCGTTTGGTGCAGCGACATCGCCCGCTTCAACGCCGATCGCTGCGCCGAGGAGCGGCCCGAGGACAAGGCGGCCTATGATCGTTACGCCGCCAGCGTGCACACCTTCGAGAACGAAAAGCTGCGCAAGGTGGAATCCGAGCGGCTGCTGCGCGAGCGCGTCAATCGGATGGGCGACGTGACCCAGGACCAGACCCGGGACAACGCGCTGCGCCGCTGAGCGCCCTTCCCGGCGTTCCATCCGCCTGAAACGAGACGGCCGCGCCCGGTAAGGACGCGGCCGTTTCTCTTGATCCGTTCCGCCTAGTCTTGCGGGCAGACGTCGGGGTGCTCGGCGGCGACTTCCGGGTCAGCGCAATCGACCTGGTCCGTCAGTTCCGGCTCCGGTTCGGGTTCAGGCTGCAGCTCGGGCTCCGGTTCGGGTTCCGGCTCAGGCTCAGGCTCAGGCTCGGGCTCGGGTTCCGGTTCAGGCTCAAGCTCAGGCTCGGGCTCAGGCTCGGGTTCCGGCTCCGGCGCGATTTCCTCTGCCGGCTCGTCGAACGGCGCGGGTTCGGGCTGCTCGACAGGCATGTCCGCAGGCTCATCGACAGGCTCGTCGGCCGGTTCGTCGGCGGGCTGTTCGACGTCCTCTTCCTCCGGTTCTTCGACCGGGTCAGGTTCGCGCACGTCCTCCGGTTCGACGGCCGGCTCCTCGGCGGGCTCGGGCGTCGCCTCCGGCGTCGGTTCGTCGGCGGGCTGTTCGACGTCCTGTTCCTCCGGCTCTTCGACCGGGTCGGGCGCGCGCGCGTCCTCCGGTTCGACGGCCGGCTCTTCGGTGGGCTCGGGCGTCGCCTCCGGCGTCGGTTCGTCGGCGGGTTGTTCGACGTCTTCTTCGGCAGGCTCTTCGACCGGATCAGGCTCGCGCACGTCCTCCGGCTCCACGGCCGGCTCGCCGGTGGGCTCGGGCGTGGCTTCCGGCGCCGGGTCGTCGACGGGCTCATCAGCCGGCGCTTGCGTCGGCTCCGGCGTCGCATCAGGCGCAGGCTCTTCGACCGGGTCGTACTCTGGCGTCGGATCGACGGCCTCTTCCGGCGTCGGCTCTGGTGTGGGCTCTGGCGTGGGCTCCTCCGCCGGGTCTTCGGGCGTGGTTTCGGTGGGCTCAGGGGTCGGCGCTGGCGTCGGTTCGTCGGCGGAGGTCGGCGCGGGATCCTCGCCCGGCTCGTCGGCCGGCTCGACGACATCGTCCGGGCGGACGGCCGGCGTCGGAATGGGCGTCACCTCGGGCGTCGGCACGGGGGCCTCGCGCGTCGGCGGCGTGAAGCCGGCGCAGGAGAGCTGGCCGTTTTGGTTGACGATCTCGGCTCCGTCGCAGGACGCGACCGGCAGCGCCGTCGGCACCCAGTTGCCCTGGCCGTCGAGGCATTCGGCGGCGAGGATTCCGCCCGACAGCGTGGCGCTGCGGCAGGACTCGGCCCAGCTGCCCGGCGGCAGGCGGCGCGCGCCCCTGGCGTTCGGCGCGGTCGTTTCACGCTCGACCACGGCCACCGGCTCGACCGCCGGCGCGATGCGCGCATTCACGCCGTCGCAGGCGAGGTCGCCGTTCTGGTTGAAGATGTCGCCCCGGCAGCTGCGCCAGGGCAGCGAGGTGAAGTTGAGCGCCCCGGCCGGGGTCGCGCATTCGGCGCTGAGATAGACGCCCGAGATCGCCGGGTTGCGGCAGCTGTCCTGGTAGGAGCCGCGCGGCAGATCGACGACTTCAGGGCGCGGCGTGCGGCGCGGCGCGCCATCGCAGGTCAGTTCGCCATCGTCGTTGAAGATGTCGCCGCGGCCGCAGCGGCGCAGATCGAGCGCCGTGGGCGTGTAATAGCCCGCTGCGGTGAGGCAGTCGGCCATCAGGCGTGAGCCGGTGACGACGATGTTGCGGCAGCTGTCCTGATAGGAGCCGCGCGGCGCATCGGCCTGTTGCGGCGGCTGCCAGGGTTCGGGCGCCTGGCAGACGAGTTCGCCGCGATCGTTTTCGACCGTGCGGTTGCAACCGCTGAGGTCGATCGAGGTCTCGCGCCAGCGCCGCGCGCCGTCGTCGCAGCGCGCGCTGAGGACGTCGCCGTCCATCTCGGCGTCACGGCAGGAGCGCGCCCAGCCGCCGGCCGGGAAGGGCCGCGACGGCGTCAGACAGGCGAGGCGGCCGTTGCGGTTGCCGATCGGATAGGCGCAGGCGCGCGTGTCGATCTCGCTGTAGTTCCAGCGGCCGCGATCGTCGCGGCATTCGGCAACGATGTAATAGCCGTCATAACGCGCTTCGCGGCAGCCATCGACGAAGTCGCCGCGCGGCGTCTCGCGCCGTACCTCGCCGCAGGTGAGCCGGCCGCGGTCGTTCTCGATCGGATAGGGGCAGTAGCGCACGTCGAGCGCAGTGCGGCGGTAGGCGCCGCGCCGGTTGCGGCATTCGGCCGTCAGGTTGTAGCCGTCGAACGCGCCGTTGCGGCAGGTGTCGCGCCAGTTGCCTGCGGGCAGGGCGATCTCCCAGCGATCATCGCGCGTGCGGGTCTCGCAATAGAGTTCGCCGTCATAGTTCCACAGATCGCTGTCGCAATCGGCCCAGCGGATCGCGTTGGCGCGCCAATCGCCGTTCCAGTTGATGCACGAGGCGTAGAGCCAGTCGCCATAGACCGATGTGTCGCGGCATGATTCGTACCAGGAGCCTTCCGGCAGGTAGTAGAACTCGTCCGGCAGCGGCTCGTAATAGTCGTCATAGCCAGTGTCGTCGTACCAGCCGCCGTCGCCTTCTGGCTCGTCGTAGTCATCGTCGTCGCTGGGACGCGGGCGCGGACGGGGCTTGGCCTTGGGCGGCGGCACGTGGGCGACCTCGTCCTCGGCCTTGGCGCGGTCGCGCTCGCAGATCAGCTTGCCTGAGGCGTTCACCGCGACGGCGGCGTCGCATTTGCGCCAGTCGATCCGGCTGGCCTGATGCTTGCGCTTGGAATCGCGGCACTCGGCCTTGAGCTCTCCGCCGGTGACGAAGGCGTTGCGGCAGGAGCGCTGCCAGCTGCCGGCCGGGGCATAGGTCGCCGCTTCGCGCGGCAGGGGCAGCGGGATGGCGATGGCGGTCTTCTCGATCTGGCTGTCGCAGACCAGCGTGCCGCCGATATTGGAGATGGGGCCGCCGCATTTGCGCCAGTCGACGCTGCTGGCGATCTCGTTCTTGCCCCACGAGGCGCAGTTGGCCGACAGCACGTCGCCCTCGACCTCGAAGCTGGAGCAGTTGGCCGCCCAGGTTCCGGGGGGCACGAATTTCTGCCGTTCGCAGACCAGACGGCCGGTTTCGTCGATGCCGTAGCCGGTGTCGCAGCCGGTCGCGCTGGCCGAGGCCAGCGTCCAGGCGCCTTTGCGGTCGAGGCATTCGGCGGTGAGCGTGCCGGCGTCGAGCGCGAAGACGCGGCACGACTTGATCCATGCGCCGGCCGGGCGCACGCCTTCGCCGTCGCAGTAGAGGCGGCCGTCGCGGTTCACCAGCGTGGTGCCGCAATCGCCGGCCGCGACGCGGGTGCGGACATAGTCGCCGGCGATGTTGCGGCAGGCGGCGGCCAGCACGCGGCCGTCATAGGCGAAGTCGCGGCAGGCGCTGGTCCAGATGCCTTCGGGAAGTTCGCTGCGGCGGGTGCAGGCGAGCGCGCCGCGATTATTGCCGATATCGCCGAGGCAGTCGGAGATGTCGGCCAGCGAGGTCTGCACCTTCTTGCCCGAACCGTCGTCGCAATAGGCGGTGAGGGTGCCGTCGCGGCCGAACTTCACGCCGTCGCACGAGGCCTGGTAGGTGCCGGCCGGCGCGTTGGCGTCGGAGGGCCGGGCTTTCGTTTCGCCGCCGCTCTGGCCGCCGCTGTCGCCACAGGCCGCGAGAAGGAGCGCGAGCATGCCCGCGCCGACGATGCCGAACCGCATTCCCAGCCTCCAACCCGCTATGCGCCGACACAATGCTTATGAGCATCGCCGCCGCAAGCGGCGCATGGTCGCGGGGAAGCGGACGCCCGATATCATGAACCGCAGTTGAACGGCCGGGGAACCGGACCGTCCCGCGCCTTGACGCGGCAGGCGATGTCGGGCTTGAGGGGCGCATGACACCGGAGACGGGCGCGTGAGACGCATACGGATCGGAACGCGCGGCTCGGCGCTGGCGCTGACGCAGGCGCACGAGGCCCGCAGCCGTCTTGCGGCCGCCGCCGGCTGGGACGAGGCCGAAGCGGCGGCGCGGCTTGAGATCGTCGCGATCAAGACCAGCGGCGACCGCATCACCGACCGTCCGCTGGCCGAGGCCGGCGGCAAGGGCCTGTTCGTCAAGGAGCTGGAAGAGGCCCTGTATGACGGCCGCGTCGACATCGCCGTGCATTCGATGAAGGACGTGCCGGGCGTGCTGCCCGACGGGCTGGTGATCGCGGCGGCGCTGCCGCGCGAGGACCCTCGCGACGCCCTGCTGGGCGTGGCGGGGCTGGACGCCCTGCCTGCCGGGGCGCGGGTGGGGACGACGAGCCCCCGCCGCGCGGCGGCCTTGCTGCACAAGCGGCCCGACCTCGCCATCGTGCTGTTCCGGGGCAACGTCCAGACGCGGCTGGACAAGCTGGCGCGGGGCGAGGCCGATGCGACCCTGCTGGCCATGGCTGGGCTGAACCGGCTGGGCCTTAAGCCCGATCTTTCGCCGCTGGCGATCGCCGACTTCCTGCCCGCCGCCGGTCAGGGTGTGGTCGGGCTGGAATGCCGGGCGGACGACGCGGAGATGCAGACGCTGGCTGCTGCGGTGGACGATGCGCCGTCGGCCGTGGCCCTTGCGGCCGAGCGCGCGTGCCTGGCGGCGCTGGACGGGTCGTGCCGCAGCGCCATTGCGATCCACGCCTGGGTCGATGATGCGGGGTTTGCGCTGCGGGCCGAGGTCTATGCGCCGGACGGCTCGGCGCGCGAGGACGCGCAAGCGCGTCTTGCGGCATCGCCCTCGGCCGTCGAGGCGGCGGCGTTCGGGCGCGAGCTGGGCGAAGGATTGAAGCGCCGCGCCGGGGCCTTGATCGGCCCCTAGCCTCAGACGTCGAAATAGGCGCCGCCGAAGCCCAGCGGCTTGGCGGCCGGCATGCGGGCCCGGCGTGGAATGAGCGTGCGCACGCCGCGGCTGAGCGTGACGCTGAGCGTCTCGCCGCGCTGGCCCGCCATGATCCAGGTGAGCAGATGGCGGCCCGGTTCGAGCTCGACCGCGCCGCGCCCGTCGACCACCGCCAGGGGGGCGGCGTCGATCCACAGCCAGCAGCGCGAGACCGAGCCTGAAACGGCGATATCGACCTTGGTCACTCGAGCGTCTCCGTCGCTTCTTCTTGGGGTGGTTTCAGATAGACGACCCGTTTGTCGGCGCCGCGCCATTCGGGAAGAGGGTCGCAATGGGTCGCCTGCCAGACGAGGCAGGCGGTGTGGCGGGCCGGCCCGAATACCTGACGGTAAGGCGGCGGGCAGGGCGCCTCGGCCCGGATGATGTGGCCGTCGATATAACGGCCGCGCTTCACGCCTGATCGCGCGATCACGATATAGGTCCTCGCCAAGCTGCCCCCCAAGACGTCTTGTCGCCGCGGCTTCGCCCCCCGGACGCCGCTTGTTCTGTTCGGCAGGATCGCGCGATCGCGTTCCGGGCGTCTGTGGCATTTCCCACATTGGGCTGGTCAGGGCGGGTTGCGGCGGACGCGGCGGCCCGGTCTAGTCGAGGCATGCCGGGACGATCCTCGACCGCGCCGCCTTTTGCGTTCCTGCCCGCCCGGCTGCGGCGGGAGCTGGGCGAGCGGCTGCGCGAGACGCGGGCCGATGCGGGCAAGACGTTGCTGGCGAGCGGGGCGCGCTCGCTGGATGTGTTCTGCATCGTGCAGGGCCGCGCCCGCATCGTTCTGCACAGCCAGGAAGGGCGCGAGGTGTCGGTGCGTGAAATCGGCCCCGGCGACGTATTCGGCGAACTGGCGGCGCTGGACGGCGGGCCGCGCTCGGCCGGGGTCGTCGCGCTGACGCCGGTGCGGCTGGCGGTGCTGGCGCGGGCGGATTTTCTGGCCTGTCTGGAAAATACGCCAGCCGCCGCGCTTTGGCTGGCGCGCCGACTGGGGGCGGAGGTGCGTCGCCTGACCGAACGGGTCTTCGAACTCAGCGCCCTCAATACGCAGGCGCGCCTGCATTGCGAACTGCTGCGCCTCGCCCGTCTTGCGGCCCCGGCGACGTTGATCGCCCCTGCGCCGACCCATGAGGAACTGGCCAACCGGATCGGCTCGCATCGCGAAGCGGTGACGCGCGAGCTGCGTCGCCTGGCGCGTCTGGGGGTGATCGCGACAGGCCACAAGCGGCTGGAATTCCGCGACCTTGAGCGGCTCGAAACGGCGGTTCGCGAGGCTGCCGCCGCGCCGATATGACGCGCCGGACGGGCGCGCAGCGCTTGTGATGCAGCGACGGGCGATGTTCACTTCCCCGCCAGGGGGAGAAAATGGCCACGAGCCGGCGCGGCTCAACCGGTCGCGGGGGAACAGAACGGCTGAAACGAGGCGACAGGACCAGGGCCGGCGGCGCGCAGCGCCGCCTGGTGACGGTGCTGTTTTGCGACCTCGTGCGTTCGGCCGAGCTGGCGTCGCGGATCGACCCGGAAGACATGCGCGACGTTCTGCATGCCTATCTGAACGCCTTCGCGCGGCGGATCGAGGCGGCCGGCGGGTTCATCGCGCGCTATATGGGCGACGGCGTGCTGGCCTATTTCGGCTATCCGCTGGCCCGTGACGGCGATCCGGCGCGTGCGGTGCGCGCGGCGCTTGAGGTCTGCGCGGCGGCACAGACGCTGGAGCCCCCGCATGGGCATCGCCTGGCGGTGCGCTGCGGCGTGGCGACCGGGTTGACGGTGATCGGCGATCTGGTGGGCAGGGGCCAGGCCTCGGAACGCGGGGCGATCGGCAGCGCGCCCAATCTCGCGGCGCGCCTGCAGACGGTCGCCGCGCCCGGCGAAACGGTCATCTGCGCCGCCACGGCGGAGCTGACGCCAGGCCTGTTCGGGCTGAAGCCGATCGGCAACCTGTCGTTGAAGGGGTTTCCGCAAACTAGAAAAGCCTTTCGCGTGGTCGCGGCGTCCGAGGGCGCGGGGCCGTTGGCGCAGCGGCTGGCGCATCGCCGGGCCCCGTTCGCCGGCCGGGCGCGCGAGATGACCGCCTTGCTGGGCGCGTG
>CAZBPO010000001.1:66331-67977 GCA_964493795.1 uncultured Flavobacteriaceae bacterium | reverse complement strand
CGCAAGGGCGGCGCGATCTTCGTGCCGGTCAGCGGCGAAGCCGGGCTGGGCAAGTCGCGGCTGATCTATGAATTCCAGAAGGCGATCCGCGCGACGCCGCATCTGTGGTTCGAGGTGGCCGCCGACCCTTCCCGCGACGCCTCGGCCTACGCCATCGCGCGCCGCCTGATCCGGATGCCGCGGGGTGTCGAGGCGAAGACGCTGACGGTGGATCGGCTGAAGGATCTGCTGGCGCAATCCGGGTTGCCGGTCGCGACGGCCTTGCCCCTGATCGGCGGCCTTTTGGGGCTGACGGGCGACGACGCGACCGTCGGGGCCGAAGACCGGCGTCGTCAGCTGCACCAGATTTTGATCGACTGGCTGCGGGGCATGTCGCGCACGCGGCCCTGCGTGCTTGTGATCGAGGATCTCCAATGGGTCGATCCTTCCTCGCTTGAGCTGTTGCGGGCGCTGCTGGCGACGCGCGGGCCGGCGCGGCTGCTGGTCATCGGGTCGTCGCGCACCGAAATCGAGATGCTCGCGCGGCATGCTGCGCCGAGCGATGTCGTAAGGCTTTCGCCGCTCGACGATGCGGCGATCGGCAGTATCGTCACGCGCCTGGCGGGGCCGGATCTGGCGCCCGCCGGTCTTGCCGCGCTGGTGGCGCGGTCGGACGGCAATCCTCTTTTCGCCGAGGAGCTGGCGGCGCATGTGGCGGCCGGCCCGGCGCAGGTCCAGGCTCTGCCCGATACGCTGACCGGATTGCTGACCGCGCGGCTGGACGCGACGGGGCCGGCGGCCGCGCTGGCGCGTGTCGCCTCGGTGCTTGGACCGGTCTTCGATGGGGGCATGCTGCAGCGTTTCGCGCGGTTGCCGCTGCGCCAGGTCAGGGACGAACTGGCGGTTCTGGCCCGCGCTGACCTCATCGCTTCGCGTGGCCGGCAGCATGCGTTCCGTCACGCGCTGATCCACGAAGCCGCCTATGGCTCGCTGTTGAAAGACGACCGGCGCGCCCTGCATCGGCGCGCCGCGTTGCTGATGGAGAAGTCAGGCGCGGCGCTGGAGGCCGCAGCGCGCCACTGGCGTGAGGCTGGCGAGCCGCGCCGCGCGGTCGATGCCTATCGGATGCTGGGCCGCGCCTGTGCGGCCGACGGCGCCTATGGCGAGGCGGCCGAGGCCTATCACGCGGCGCTGGAGGTGCTGGCCGCCATGCCCGCTTCGCCTGAACGCGACCTTGAGGATATCGAGATCGCCAGTGCGTTGACCGACGCTTTGCAGATCACCGAAGGCTACTCGGCTCCGGCCGCCACGAAGACCGCCGCTCGCGCAAGGTTGCTGGCGGAGCGTCTGGGCGACAGCGGCGGGCTGTTCAACCAAGTGGCTGCAGAGTGGATGGCCGCCTCGACGGCCGGC
This sequence comes from uncultured Flavobacteriaceae bacterium, assembly GCA_964493795.1. Lineage (GTDB taxonomy): Bacteria > Pseudomonadota > Alphaproteobacteria > Micropepsales > Micropepsaceae > JADZAI01. The sequence goes on along the minus strand of CAZBPO010000001.1, from coordinate 66,585 downwards.
GACTATGCGGCCGCACGGCTTCTGGCGGCGCGGGCGATGCCGCTGGCCGAAGCCGCCGGCGGCGGCGAGACGCTGGGGACCGCCTTCATGATGCGGATGACGACCGCCTATCGCGCCGGCGCGCTGGTCGAGGGCGAGATGGTGTTTCGGGCCGGCGCGCGGCATTTCGCATCGGCCGCCTTCCGCAAGCGCGTGGGCGCGGTGCCGCAGACCTTCGGCAACGCCGCCATCAACGCCTGGCTGCTGGGCCGGCG
>CAZBPO010000001.1:36576-66321 GCA_964493795.1 uncultured Flavobacteriaceae bacterium | reverse complement strand
GCGCCGGCCCAGCAGCCAGGCGTTGATGGCGGCGCGCCGAAGCGCGGCGCCTGAACGCCCGTGTCGTCGCGCATGGCGAGACGGTCGAGACGCCATTTCTGCGCGCGTTCGCCAATTTCATGGCGGCCGCAGTGTTCGTGCTGATGGCGGAGCCGGAAAAGGCGGCGCGGTCGGCCCGCGATGCCGTGGCGATCTCGGACGCAGAAGGGTTTCCGCAGTTCGCGGCGGCCGCGCGAATCGTGCTGGGCCGCGCCGTAGCCATGCTGGGCCGGCGGCGGGAGGGCATCGCGCTGATGAAGGCAGGGCTGGACCGTATGGCGATCAACCGGTCGCGCAATGGCCTCACCATGTACCTGACATGGTTGGCGGAGACGCATCTGGAGGGTCGTGATCGCAACGCGACGCGCGCGCTCTGCGATCAGGCGCTGGGCGTCATTCCCGAGGAGCGTTTTTTCCGCGGAGAGACATTGCGGGTGCGCGCGCTTTGCGCCGCGGATGCGGCGGAGCGCGATGCGTTTCTGGCGGAAGCTCTGGCCCTGGCGCGCTCGATCGGCGCGGCCTGGACCGAGGCGCGCGTGAAGGCGGTCTTGCCGGCTGTGACCGGCCGCCGTACGGCCGCTAGCCGGCGAGCCTGATCGCTTCGCCCGAGACCGCTTCGGCGGCCCAGCTTTTCAGCGTCTTGTTGCGTGCGCCCGATGAGATCAGCCAGTAGCGATCGGGGCCGGAGGGCACGAAGTCGAACGTGCCGGTCAAGGTCTGCTGGACAGGCATCTTCACGCCGTTGGAGTCGGCCGATGTGCAGGTGAAGGTGATGGTCGCGGCGATGAAGCCGTCGGCCGCTTTGCGCGCCTGGCCGGAGAGGGTGAAGGCGGTGTGCACGAGCGCCGCTTCCTGACCCTTGAGCGGCACGACGCAGGCCCGGTGGTCGCCCGTGATCTTCCCGCCCGCGACCTTCATCAGGCCGATCCCGACGAGGTGGTAGGGCGTGCCGTCGGCCATCGAGGCGCCTTCGAACCGGTAGGCATAGGTGCCGCTTTTCATTGGGACTCTCCATCGCGAGACAAGGGTTGCGTCACGCATTTATACAACCTAATGATGAGAGCGCCAAGGGCGCACAACCTAGAGGTGTATCATGGCAAGTCGTGAACGGTTTTCCCAAAGTCTCGCCGCCAGCGGGGCGCAGGTCATGTGTCTGGACCCGCGCTCGATCGCCGGCCTGTCGCCGGAGCAGATCAGCGCGCTGCATGTCTGCAAGCATGAGATCATGGCCGCGCTGTGCCGGCTCTACATGACCGTGCCGCAGAAGAAGGCCGATGTGGTGATGAAGAAATATCTGACGTTCCCCAATCCCACGAAGTGAGGTCAGGGGAGAGCCGGCGGCGGTTTCGCCGCCGGCGCCCGGACGCGTCGCCGCGGCCGGGATCAGGCCGTGATGTCGGCCAGGCGGTCGTGCATTTCGCCCAGCACCCGCAGCAAGGCCTTGGGCGCCTTGCGCATGTCGCCGGAGAAGGACACACGCCCGGCGCGCGCCATTTCGAGGCTGTGCGCGCCCTGGGCGGCCAGCTCCTGCTGGGTCGCGGTTTTGCGATGCAGGCGGGCGGCCGGCAGCATCGCTTCGTGATCGCCCTTCACCAGCACGTCGGCGGCGATCTCCTCGTCGAAGAACGTGACGCCCTCGCCAGTGATGCGGGCCGCCAGGATCGTCGTGCCGCCGTCGGGCGGCACGTCGGTCACGACTTCGCACATCGTGAAGTCGGCCTCGGGGAAGTTGGCGCGGTGCGCCTCGACCAGTTCGGCGAGTATCTCGTGCATCGCGGCGCGCCAGGCGGGCGAGGCATAGGCGAGGCGTTCAGCCATCGCGTGTCCTTTCGTTGTGATGGAACCCCGCCTGCATGAAAGCCGGCAGGGCCGATGCGTCGGGGAGATCGAGAAAGGGGAACCCTGCCGGCGACGGCGTCACCAGTGCCTTCAGCGCGAGATCAGGCCGCCGCGCCGCGCGAGCGCGCGCAAGGTCTATCACGGGCTGGCAGGGCCGGACGTGGTTCACGAAGATCCCCAATTAACAGGGTAATCATCGCACTAATTAAAATGCCCGGTCAATGCGCCGGACCGCCCGCCATCGTCAGCTGCCGTAGAGATCGAGAATCGTCGTCTCGCCGAGTTCCTCAAGCAGGACCTCTTTGAGGCCCTGCATGTGCTGACGCCAGACCGCCTCGGCGGCTTCGGCGTTGCGCGCTTCGATCATGTCGACCAGGAGGGTGTGGTTGACGAGCGCCCGGTTGTTCAGTTCCAGCTGGTCGGCGCGTGCCCGCGCGACGAAATGCGTCGCGTGCCTGCGGAAGATTTCGTCGAGCATGCCGGTCATCAGCGCGATGACGACATTGCCGGCGCGCTGCATCAGGATGCGGTGGAGTTCGGCCGTCGCCAGCGCGAACACCCGGAAATCCGAGATGTTCTTCTGTTCCCAGGCGAGATGATCGCGCAGGGCTTTCAGATCGTCGTCGGTCCGCCCGTTCGCCAGATCGCGCATGAGCGGGGGCTCGATGATGAGGCGCGCGTCGAGCACCTCTTTAAGCGTCGCGCCGCGAATCTGAAGAAGCAGGCCGATCGACTTGGCGGCGATCTCGTCGCTGGGCAGCTTGATGCGCGCCCCGCCGCGCGCGCCGCGCTTGACCTCGATCAGCGCCTCGGCCTCGAGCACGCGGAAGGCCTCGCGCAGCGAGGCGCGCGAGACGTTGAATTCGCTCATCATCTCGGTTTCGGAAGGCAGCGCGTCGCCGGCCTTCAGGTCGCCCAGCACGATGCGACGGCGCAGCTTCTCGGAAATCAGCTCCGCCGCCTTGGGGACCCGGATCGATTGCTGGGCCTTTGGATCGACCCGGCCAGGCCCGACATTCTCTCGTCTCGCCAACGAATATCCCCCGCCACGCACGCTGAAGCCGCTGATTAGCATTTGCCGCGCATATAGGCCATTCAGGTCGCGAATTTCTTGCAAGACGCGTTTCATTGCAGTTCCGCGATTGATCGAAGCGCGGAGGTGCGCTAGTAATAGTGTAATAAATATCCGGTTTTAGGGCGGAAATTCGAATGTCCGACAGCCGCGTTGGCTGGGATCAGGAATGCGACGTTCTCGTCGTCGGCAGCGGCAGCGGTTTGGCCGGCGCGTTGGCGGCGAAAGACCGTGGCCTCGACGTCCTGGTCATCGAGAAGGCGAAGTGGGTGGGCGGCGCGACCTCGATGTCGGGCGGCACGCTGTGGTTGTTCGACAGCCCGTTCCTGAAGGCTGCGGGTCTTGAGGACTCCGTCACCAAGGGCCGGGCGCATCTCGACGCCGTGATCGGCCCGCCGACGCGCGCCAGCACGCCCGAGCGCCGTGACGCCTATATCGAGGGCGGCAAGCAGCTGATCGACCTGTTCGCGCGGCACGACATCCCGCTCGCTCATTCCGGCTGGCCCGACTATTACGCCGAGCGCGAGGGCGGCATTCCCGAGGGCCGCACGCATCACGCCTTGCCGCTGGACACGCGCACGCTGGGCGCAGATCGCGAAGCGCTGCGGCCGACGCCGATCGTGGTGGTGGCGAACTCGGTGGAGGTCGCGGTGCTGGCGCTGGGGCCGCGCACCTGGAAAGCCGCCAAGATCTGGGCGCGTGTCGGTTTCCGGGCCCTGAAGGCCAAGCTGACCGGCGCGAAACTGGTGACGCGCGGGCAGGCGCTGATCGGGCGGGTGTTCGGCGCGGCGCGCAAGGCCGGCGTGCCGGTGTGGCGTGATACGGCGCTGCTCGATCTGATTGCGGCTGAAGACGGGCGCGTGGAAGGCGCGCTGGTACGGCGCGAGGGCCGCGAGATGCGCATCAAGGCGCGGCGCGGCGTGATGCTGACCGCAGGCGGCTTCGCCAAAGACGCGGCGATGCGCGAAGCGCATCAGGCTCCGGTCGGCACCGCCTGGTCGATGGCTCCGGCGGACGACACGGGCGATGCGATCAAGCTGGGCGAAAAGCTGGGCGCGGCGATCGATCTGATGGACGAGGCCTGGTGGGTGCCGGGCACCACCCCGCCCGGATCGGTGATGCTGCATGTATGGGATCGCTGCTTCCCGCACGCCATCATCGTCGACGCCAATGGCGAGCGCTTCGTCAACGAGGCCGACCCGTATATGGAGGTCGGGCAGATCATGCTGGCGCGCCAGCGGGCTCTGGGCCGCCACAGCTGGATCGTGCTGGAGAGCCGCCACCGCAACCGCTACGCCTTCGGCATGTCGCCGCCGCGCCTGACGCCCAAGGCGTGGTTCGAGAGCGGCTATATGAAGAAGGCCGACACGCTGGACGGGTTGGCGGCGCAGTGCGGCCTGGATGCGAAGGCGTTCAAGGCCGGCGTCGCGCGCTTCAACGCCATGGCGAAGGCGGGCGTCGATGACGACTTCCGTCGCGGGTCGAGCGTTTACAATCGCTTCTATGGCGACGGCCGGGTGAAGCCCAATCCCAATCTGGGCGCGATCGAGCGCGGGCCGTTCTACGCCGTCGCGATCTATCCGGGCGATGTCGGCACCGCCGGCGGACTGGTGACCGACGCGCATGGCCGCGTGCTGCGTGAAGACGGCAGCGCGATCCCCGGCCTCTATGCGGCGGGCAATACGACGGCGTCGGCGTTCGGGCGCACCTATCCCGGCGCGGGCGCGTCGATCGGCGCGGGCATGATCTTCGCGGTGCGCGCGGCGCGGCACATGGCGGGAGACAACGCATGAGCGCCGCCATCGCACACGGCCATGTCACGACGCGGGCAGGCAAGATCGCTTACGCGCGGGCGGGCGCCGGCGCGCCGCTGCTTCTGCTGCACGGCAACGGGCATTCCTGGCACGAGTTCGGCGACGTCATCGCGCCGCTGTCCGGGCGTTTCGACGTGATCGCCTGGGACATGCCGGGGCATGGCGCGTCGGACGACATCGCGGCGTCGACCTCGATCGAGGGCTATGCCGACGCACTGGCGGATCTCATCGCCGCGCTGGGGCTTGAGGCCCCGGCCATTCTTGGAAGCTCGGTCGGCGGCGTGATCGCGGCGGCGCATGGCGCGGCCGGACGCGACGCCTCGGCGCTGATTCTGATGGAGACGCAGTTCCGCACCGCCGCGTTCTGGCAGAAGGCCTGGCCGATGGTTGAGGCCATGTTCGGCAAGCCGGTGCAGACGGCCGAACAGGTTCAGGCGCGGCTGAAGCGCCCTCTGGACGAGGCCTTGCTGGACCGCTGGAACCGCGACCGTATCCGCGCGGGCGACAACCTGATGGGCGTGATGGCGGCGATCGCGGCGTTCGACATCGCGGCGGCTTTGCCGAAACTGTCCGCCCCGACGCTGCTGCTGTTCGGCGATGCCGGGCCGACGGTCGATATGGCCGAGGCGATGCAGGCCACGACGCCGGGCGCGAACCTGACCATCGTGCCGGACGCCGGGCATTTCGTCAGCATCGACCGGCCGGCGGCGTTCGTCGATGTGGTCGCCGCGTTCCTTGAAGGCGTCGCGCCATGACGACGACGCGCCGCGCCGCCATAGCCGGGCTCACGGTCGCCATCGACCGGATGCGCTGCGTGTGCTCGGAGTTCTGCGCGCGCATCGCCCCCCGCACATTCGAGACCGACGAGGACGGGCTGGTCGCTTTTCTGTCAGGCCCGTTCGACGACGAGGCGGCGCTGCGCGAGGCGGCCGCTTCATGTCCGGCCTCGGCCATTTCCATTACGCAAGACTGATCCGGAGTACGCCATGAGCCACGCGGCGCAGAAATCACAGGTCGAGGGCGCAGGGGTCGGCCGCTATGACTGGGAGCGACAGACGACGCAGCGCACCGGCGCAGGCGCGGTGGACGACCCCTATCCCGCGATCGACGCGGCCCGGGCGCAGGGCGGCGTGATCGAGACCTCGCTGTTCGGCCTGTTCAACCTGCCCGATCCGATGGCAGAACAGTGGCCGGGCGCGCGCCGCTTCACGACGATCAGCTATGCCGCCACCGAAGCGGTGCTGCGCGACAACGCCACATTCACCAACGCCGCGATCCGGCGGATGACCGAGCATGTCTTCGGTCCCTATTCGCTGATGGGATCGGACGACCCGGAACACCGCCAGTTCCGCCTGCTGGTGCAGCCGGCCTTCGGCAAGAAGGCGATGGGGTTGTGGCAGGCCTGGGTGAAGCCGCGGCTGGACGAGCTGATCGACGGCTTCGTCGCCGACGGCAAGGCTGAGCTGTACTTCGATTACTGCGCGAAGTTTCCGGTCTTCGTGATCGCCATGACGCTGGGCGTGGCGCGCGAGGATCTGGACCAGTTCCATGAATGGGCCGCGAAGCTTCAGATCGCCGCCGCCCCGCCCGACGAGGCGCGCGCGGCCCGCCACCAGGTGGAAGACTATATGCGCAAGGTGATCGCCGAACGCCGCGCCAATCCGCAGGACGACCTGATCAGCCTGCTGATCGCCAGCGAGATCGACGAGGGCGATGCGGGCAAGCGCAAGATCACCGAAGAGCAGATCCTGGGGCTGATCTGCAACCTGTTGCCGGCGGGCGCGGGCACCACCTATCGCAGCCTCGGCATTATTCTGGTCACGCTGATGGAGCGGCCCGAACTGCTGGCGCGTCTCTACAAGGAGCGCGAGCTGATCCCGGCGGTGATCGAGGAGGCGCTGCGCTGGAACGGCCCGGTGCTGACCGCGCCGTTCCGCTATGTGACGCAGGACGTCGAGATCGAAGGCGTGAAGATTCCCAAGGGCGCGCTGGTGGAGCCTGCGATCGGGGCCGCCAATCGCGATCCGGCGCGCTTTGAGCGGGCCGGCGAGTTCGATCCGTTCCGCGCGCCCAAGCCGACGCTGTCGTTCTCGTTCGGCGCGCATTTCTGCGTCGGCGGGCAGGTGGCGCGCATGGAGCTGCGCGCCGCGCTGAACGCGCTGCTGGACCGGCTGCCGAATCTGCGCTTCGATCCGGATATGCCCAAGCCCCAGCTGACAGGACTGCTCTACCGCATGCCGACCGGCCTTCCGGCGGCGTGGGGCTGATGCGCGCGGCGATCCTGTCGGAGGGCGGCGCGCCGCTTTCTATCGAGGATGTCGAGCTTTTGCCGCCGGGGCCCAAGGACGTCGTCGTCCGGGTGACTGCGACGGCGCTGTGCCTGACCGACGCCAGCGTGCGCGCCGGCAAGTTCTCGTACGGCTATCCGATGATCATGGGGCACGAGGCCTGCGGCGTCGTGGAGGCCGTGGGTGCGGACGTGACCCGGGTGAAGACCGGCGACCGCGTCATCAGCTCGACCGCGCCGTCTTGCGGCGAATGCGACAATTGCCGGGGCGGCCTGCCGCATCGCTGCGTGCTGGCGCTGGAGGTGCGCAAGCCTGTGCGGGCGCGGCTGAAGGACGGGCGCGAGGCGATGGGGCTTTACGGCCTTGGTTCGTTCGCTGAGCGCATGACGGTGAACCAGGCCTCGGTGGTTTCGGTGCGCACGCATCTGCCCGACGCGCATCTGGCGCTGATCGGTTGCGGCGTGACGACCGGGCTGGGCGCGGTGCTGAACCGCGCCGACATCAAGCCCGGCGGTTCGATCGCCATTGTCGGCTGCGGCGCGGTGGGGCTTTCGGCGATCCAGGGGGCGCTGATCGCCGGGGCGACGACGGTGATCGGCATCGACCCGCGCGCCGCCCGGCGCGAGGACGCGCTGCGCATGGGCGCGACCGCGGTTGTCGATCCGGGGGCCGGCGATGTGGTCGCCGCGGTTCTGGAATTGTCGGGCGGACGCGGCGTCGATGCGGTGATCGAAGGCGTCGGCGCGGCGGCGACGACGCGTCAGGCCTATGAGATGGCGCGGCCTTCAGGCTCGATCATCATCGTCGGCATGCCTGCGCCGGGCAGCAAGCTGGAGCTGGACGCCTGGCAGTTCTTTCTGTCGGAGAAGCGCGTCTCGTCTTCGCTGTTCGGCTCGGCCGACATTCATCGCGACTTCCCGCGCTATGTCGGCTTCGCGGAAGAGGGCCGGCTCGATCTCGGCGGCATGGTGACGCGCCGGCTGAAACTGGAAGACGTGAACGCCGGCCTCGATGCTCTCGAGGCCGGCGAAGTGGTGCGTGCGGTGATCGAGCCGTAAGCGACGCGGCGGCTTTAAGCCGCCGCCGCGCTCTGGCGGAAGGCCGGCATGACCTCGCGGGCGAAGAAGCGCAGGCGCTCGATGCCGCCCCAGGGATCGTTGAACAGGACATAATCGACGCCCGCCGCCTCGAGCTCTTTCAGGCGCGCGATGCAGTCCTCGGGCGTGCCGATGACGGTGGCCTGGCGCGTGGCGTCGTCAGAGGTGTCGACCGCGAACGGGCCGGTCGGGTTGGCGGGCGCGGGGCGGCCCGGAATCTGGGCCGTGGCGGCGAGGGCGGCGATGGCCCTGTGGCGCATGGCGATCTCGGCATCGACCTTGTCGGCGCTGTCGACCAGCAGCAGGCCGCGCGTCAGGGCGATCTGTCCGCGTTCGGGCGTGACGCCGGCTTTGGCCTGTTCGTCACGATACCAGGCGACACGCTTGCCGGTCGTTTCGACAGAGCCGAACTGGTCGAGCAGCAGGCGCTGGCCGGACTTGGCGGCCTGACGCACCGAGCCCTCGCTGCCGGCGGCGACCCAGATCGGCGGCGGCGACTGGACCGGGAAAGGCTCGACGATCACGTCGCGAAACGACCAGTAGCGACCGTCATGCGAGAAGCGCTCGCGCGAGGTCCAGCTTTTCAGGACCAGCTCCAGCGCCTCCTCGTAGCGCGCCTGCGCTTCGGCGGGATCGACGTTGAAGCCGTGGAATTCGTTGGCGCGATAGCCGCGTCCGACGCCGAAATCGAGGCGGCCGTTCGAGACGAGATCGACTGTTGCGGCTTGTTCGGCCAGCAGCAGCGGGTGATGCCAGGGCATCACCGTCACCGCTGTGCCGAGGCGCATATGACTGGTGCGGCCGGCGAGATAGGCGAGCAGGCTGAGCGAGGCGCTGACCTGGCCGCCGCCGGTGAAGTGATGCTCGACCAGGAAGATCGATTCAAAGCCGAGCTGCTCGGCCTCGACCACGTAGTCGATGAAGCGGCCATAGGAGAGGCTGTCGCCGCTCTGTCCCGGCGCGCGCGCGGCGCCTCCGAAAAGTCCGAACCGCATGTGTCTCTCCTCCCTTTATGTGCGTTCAGGCGGCGCGGGCGCGCAGCGAAGCGCCTTCGACGACCTGGCGTCCGACGAGGCGCAGCTGTCCGGCGATCGCCGCGTCGGCGCAGCCCGCATCCGTGAAAAGTCCCGTATGCGCGGTCACCGCCGCGCCATATCCGGTGGGCCAGCCGCGCAGGCCGTGCGCGACGGCGCGCAGCGTGGCGAGCGTGCCCGCCGCCGCCTGCGGCCCGTAGGCGACCGCGATGCAACCGACGGGCACGCCGTCGAGATAGACGCGGGGATCGCGGGCCATGTCTTCGGCGTAGTCGAGGGCGTTCTTGACCAGACCTGAGACCGAGCCGTGATAGCCGGGGCTGGCGAGGATCACGCCGTCGGCGGCGCGCAGCGCGGCGATCAGGCCTGCGGCGTGCGGCGCGCGCGCACGTTCCGCGGGATCGTACATCGGCAGCACGAGCTGTGGCCCGGCGAAGCAGGCGGTCGCCGCGCCCATGCGGGCGGCTTCGTCGAGCGCGACGCGGAGCGCCGCTTCGCAGCTCGATCCTTCCCGCAACGTGCCGCCGATGCCGACGATCAGCATGGCTTAGCCTCCGCTGCGGAGCGCGGCGCGCAGGTCGGGCTTGGCGATCTTGCCGACGCCGTTCTTGGGCAATGCGGCCATGAAGCGGATTTCGCGCGGCAGCTTGAAGCGTGCCAGACGGGGCTTCAGGAAGTCGCCGAGCGTTTCGCCGTCGGCGGCCTCGCCTTCGCGCAGCGCGATAAAGGCGACGACCTCCTCGCCCATGACCGGGCAGGGCCGGCCCACCACGGCGGCCTCGGCCACGGCGGGGTGCTCGTAGAAGGCGTTCTCGATTTCCTTGGGGTAGATGTTCTCGCCGCCGCGGATGATCATGTCCTTCTTGCGGTCCACGAGGACGAGGAAGCCGTCCTCGTCGAAACGCCCGACATCGCCGGTGCGCAGCCAGCCATCCTTGAGCGTGCGTGCGCTTTCCTCGGGCTGGCCAAGATAGCCGCGCATCACGTTAGGGCCCTTCAGCGCTACCTCGCCGGATGCGCCGGCCGCGACCTCGGCGCCCGCGTCGTCGAGGATGCGGATCTCGATGCCGGGCATCGGCAGGCCGACCGTGCCGGGCTTGCGCGGGCCGGAGAGCGGGTTGAGCGTCGCGGCGACGGTGGACTCGGTCAGCCCGTAGCCCTCGACCAGCGGGACGCCGTAGCGTTCCTCGAAGGCGTGGATGGCGGGGGCGGGCATGGGCGCAGCGCCGCAGATCACGAAGCGCAGCTTCGTAAGGTCGGGCTTCTCGTCGGCCGGGGCCTGATTGAGCAGCACGTAGATCGCGGGCACGGCAGAAAAATAGGACGCGCCATAGGCGCTCACGTCGCGCCAGAAGGTGTGGCGGTCGAATTTTTCGAGCACGACGGTGCTGCCGCCATGGGCGAGCGGCGCGAGGATGCTGACCAGCAGCGCGTTGACGTGGAAGAGCGGCAGCACGAGCAGCGCGCGATCCGCAGCCGAGAAGGCGAGCGCCTTCTGCATGATCTCAAGCATCGCCGCCAGATTGGCGTGATCGAGAATGACGCCCTTGGGCCGGCCGGTGGAGCCGCTGGTGTAGATGAGAAGGGCTGTGTCGTCGTCCTGCGCCGCCGAAGGACGGGGGGCGGCCGTGGTGGTGAAGGGCAGGCTGGCGACGTCGAGGCGCGGGGTCGCGGCGGTCGCCAGAACGGTATCGGACTGCGCGTCGGTGATGACGAGCCGGGCGCGCGAATCGTTCAGCTGATGCGTCGCCTCGGCCAGGGTGAGCGCGGGATTGACCGGCGTGAAGGTCGCGCCCAGCCGCCAGGCGGCGAACATCGCGATCACCAGCTCGGCGCGATTGGGCAGCATGGCGGCGATGACGTCGCCGCGGCCGATGCCGCGCGCCTCGAGCGCCAGTGCGAAGGCGCTGACGGCGGCGGCGAAGGCCGCGCCGTCGAGGTCGCGCCTCGGATCGGAGAGCGCCGGTGCCGACGAGGCGGCGCGGGCCGCCGGAATGTCGCGAGGCCTGACGGTCATGGCTCAACCCATGCCGTAGGCGCCGTGCTTGGACGCCGCCGAAGGATCGAGCAGCGCGTAGTCGACGCTGGGCGAAGACAGTTCGGAGCTGAGCACGTCGAGCACGTAAGGGCCGTCGGCGGCCAGCGCCTCGACGAGACGCGCCCGGGCTTCCTCGATCGTCGTCGCGCGCGCAGCCGCCGCGCCCGTGCCTTCGCCGACTTTGGCGAAATTGACGGGGGCGAATGTGGATTCCGGGCTGATGCCCAGCATGCGCTCGCCCTGGATCACCCAGCCATAGCCGGCATTGTTGAGGATGACATAGGTGATCGGCAGCTTGAGCCGCGCCGCCGTCTCGATCTCGCCCAGCCAGTATCCGGCCGCGCCGTCGCCGGCCACGACGACGACGCGCGCGCCCGGCGGCGCGGCCAGCGCCGCGCCCAGCCCGGCGCCGCCGGCCCAGCCGATGCCGGCGAGCCCGCGCGGGGCGAGGAATTTGCGGCCGGCTTCGCGCACCTTGAAGCGCGAGGCGGTCCAGCCCGAGGCGAGGCTGGCGTCGGTGACGAGGATGGTGTCGGGCGCGGACAATTCGTTCAGCGCGGCGATGACCGCTTCAGGCGCGACGGCCGGATCGTCGGCCTTGGTGCCCGGCTGGGCGGGGGTTTCGCCCTGTTTCGACCAGTCGAAGCTGGCGCCACGCGCGGACAGCGCGTCGGCGATCTGGGCGGCGGCGGTGCGGGCGTCGGCGATGATCGCCAGAGCGGCGGGAATCGCGCGGCCGATCTCCTCGCCGTCGATATCGACATGGATGATTTCCTGGGTCTTCGCCGGCAGGCGGAACAGGAACGAGTTGAACTGCGCGAACTTGCTGCCGAGGACCAGAACGACGTCGGCCTGTTGCAGGGTCTGGCTGGCGGCGACGTCGCCGAAGACACCGACGACGCCAAGCGCCTTGGGGTGACGCTCGTCGATCAGGCCCTTGCCGTTGATCGACGTGACGACGGGAATGCCGAACTCGTCGGCGAAGCGGCGCACTTCGTCGAACGCGCCGCCGCCGATCGCGCCGCCGCCGGCGAGGACGACAGGCCGTTTGGCCTTGGCGATGCGGTCGGCGGCGTCCTGGACGAGCGCGGGCACGGCGGCGCTGCGATGGCGCGGCCAGGCGGCGTCGGCGGGCGAGAAGCGCGAGAAGTCGATCTCGCCGGCCGGCATCGCCATCAGGTCTTCGGGCACTTCCACGACGACCGGGCCGGGACGGCCCGAGGTCGCCACGCGCAGGGCATGGGCCATGATGTCGGCCAGCATGTCGGGCGCCCCGACGCGGCCGAACCATTTCACGACCGGTTCGAGAATCGCGCGCTGGTCGAGCGCCTGCGAGGCGACGCCGCGATGGCGCAGATGTTCACGGTTGCGCTTGACGTCGGCGACGAGCGCCAGAACTGGAATCGCCGAGGAATAGGCTTCCGCGAGGCCGGAGACCAGATTGGTCGCGCCGGGTCCGACGGTGGCGTCGCACATGCCCACCCGGCCGCTGACGCGGGCATAGGCGTCGGCGGCGCAGGCCCCGTTCCGCTCGTCGCGCACCAGAATGTGGCGGAAGCCGCGCTTGCGCGCTGCGCCGTAGAAGGGAACGGTTTGCCCCCCCGGCACGCCGAAACAGGTGTCGATTCCGACGGCTTCGAGGATCGCGACGAGCGCGTCGGCGACGCTTAAGGCTTCCATACTGGCGTTTCCCGGTTTATATAGTGTAATAATAACTCTATAACGAAGAATGCAAGGGCTTTGGCGCGTTCAATACGGATCGAGCGGAGAGCGTCCCGAAAGTGCGTCACGTCGCCTGACGTGTGAGCGAGAATGGATGCACCTTAAAGTGTAATAGGTGCACTGAATTTGTTGCCTGACCAGCGGGTTCAGCCCATGGTCGTCGAAAATGAACAAGCGCGCTGTGGGAGGCGACGTGACCCTGGAAATGCAGCCGGCAGGACTTGGCCGGGCGGACGCCGTTGCGAACGACAAGTCGAGGCTGGGCGGGTGGCGGACGGTGCTGTTCGCGACGCCGGCCTTCCCGTTGTCGGCGATGCTGCTGCCGTTCCTTATCTATCTGCCCGACTACTACGCGCGCGAACTGGGGCTGGATCTCGCGATCATGGCGGGCGTGCTGTTCATCGCACGCATCGCCGACATGGTGTTCGACCCGATCATGGGGCTGGCGATCGACCGCAGCCGACCGCGCATGGGGCGCTATCGCGCCTGGTTCCTGGGCGGCGTGCCGGTGGCGGTCATCGCCGTCTTCATGCTGTACAACGCGCCGGTCGGGGTCGGCGGCGCCTATCTGCTGTTGTGGCTGGTGCTGGCCAATCTGGGGCAGTCGGCCAGCTATCTGTCGCATATCTCGTGGGCCGCGGCGGCCGCGAAGTCCTATGACCAGCGGTCGAACGTGTTCGGCTGGCTGATGGTGTTCAGCGTGCTTGGCATGTTCGTGATCATGGCGCTGCCGCCGGTCGCGAGCCTCGTCTTCGGGTGGGACCGCTCTGAGTCCGTGGGCTCGATGGGCTGGCTGATGATCGCGGCGCTGCCGATCGCGGCGCTGATCACCGTCGCTGCGGTCGGCGAGCCTGCGCCCAAGCCGATGATCGTGCGCCCGAATATGCGCGAGATGCTGGGCCTGGCGCGGCACGGCAACGTCATGCGCCTGCTGATCGTCGACACGATGTGGGCGATCGGCCCGGCCGTGGCCGGCACGCTGATGTTCGCCTATTTCGACAGCCTGAAGCATATCGACCGCGACGTCGCGGGCCTGGCGCTTCTGTCGTATTTCGTCGGCGGCATGATCGGCGCGCCGCTGTGGATCCGCATATCGAAGCTGCGCAACAAGCACAGCGCGCTGTTCTGGTCGGGCATGACCTATGCGGTCGTGCAGTCGGCGATCATGCTGGCCCCGCCGGGCGACGTGACGCTGATGCTGATCATGATGGGAATCGCCGGCCTGCCGAGCAATGCGGGGCCGATCCTCATCCGTTCGATGATGGCGGACGTCGCCGACGAGGTGCGTCTGAAGTCGGGCGTCGACCGTCTGTCGCTGCTGATGGCGCTGCTGTCGTCGATCAGCAAGATCGGCACGGCGGCGATGACCGCGCTGGCGTTCTACATCCTCAGCGTCGTCGATTTCGACATCAAGGTCGGGCGCGACAACGGCGAAACGGGGTTGTGGACGCTGGCCATTCTGTTCGCGGTTTTGCCGGCCCTGTCGGGGTTGCTGACGGCCCTGGCGATCCGGGGCTATCGCCTCGACTCCGAGGCGCATGCCGAAATTCGCGAGAAGCTGGACGAAATGGACGCGCGCGCCAGATCGGGCGAGTTGATCGAAAAAACGTGATCGGCTGAACTCGCCTATTGAGTGCACTAATTATTCGATTTAAGGTACGCGCAGTTTGCGACGAGTCCGGGGGTCGGGCCGAAGCGCGGACCTAAAATACATAGTCTCTAGGGAGGGGACACCATGCGCGGCCACGCCGAACGACTGCGGGCTATTCTGCTCGCCAGCACCATCATCGCCATTCCGGGCGCGACCGCCTGGGCGCAGGACGCCGAACCCCAAGCCGCTGAGGCCGGCGATGCGGGCGAAGAGGTGACCGTCACCGCCCAGAAGCGTTCGCAGAACGTCAAGGACGTGCCGATCGCCATCACCGTGATCGGCGGCGCGCGCATCGAGCAGAACCAGATCACCAGCTTCCACGACGTCGAGCGCATCGCGCCGAGCTTCAAGTCGATGCAGCTGGGCGACGCCCGCGCCTCGACCATGATGATGCGCGGCGTCGGGTCGGTGCAGGGCAATCCCGGCCGCCATTCGTCGCTGGGCGTCTTCGTCGACGGCATCTTCATGGCGCGCACCGGCATGGCGTCGTCGCAGGACTTCCTGGATATCGAGCGCGTCGAGGTGCTGCGCGGGCCGCAGGGCACGCTGTTCGGCATGAACACCGCCGCAGGCCTCGTGCACATCATCACCCGCCGTCCCAGCGTCGATGAGTTCTCGGGCCGCGCCGAAGTGGTGTTCGGCGAGTACGATACGCTGGAGGCGCGGGGGCGCATCACCGGCCCGATCATTCCGGGCAAGCTGGGCTTCAGCCTGTCGGCGGCCAAGAGCACGCGCGGCGGCTATCTCTACAATTCGGTCCTCGACCGTGATGTCGACGACGAGAACAAGTTCTCGATCCGCGGCAAGCTGTTCTATGAGGGCGAGGGCTTCGACGTCACGCTGGGCGCCGACTACCACAAGGAAACGTCGGTCTGCTGCAGCGCGGTGTTCACCCGCGTCACCGGCACGCCGGGCACTGCGCTAGGCTTTCTGCCGGTCACGCCGCCGCCGGGCTATCCGTTCAGCCGCGTCACGGTTCAGGACGGGCTGAGCACCAACCCGAACGAAGGCGGCGGCTTCAGCGCCGAGATCAACATCCAGCTGGGCGACCATACGCTGACCTCGCTCACCTCGTGGCGGCGCTGGACCATCGAGAACATCAACGATCCCGACTCGGTCAACTGGAACTTCCTGAACGACTTCTACATCTATCAGGAGCACAACCAGTTCAGTCAGGAGATCCGCATCACCTCGCCGTCGGATCGCGACCTGACCTATGTGGTCGGCGCATTCTTCTATGACCGCACCTCGCGCGACTACGAGGTTCTGACGATCGGCCCGGATGCGGCGCGGGTGCCGCTGCCGCCGACGCTGTTTCCGTTTCTGCCGGGGCAGGCGGCGGTGACCGACGCCATCGTGGACGACCTGACCTACGCCGTCTTCGCGCATTTCGACTACAAGGTGACCGACAAGCTGAATGTCGCCGTCGGCGCGCGCTATACGTGGGAGCCGCAGGATTTCAGCTTCTATCAGAATTCGCAGATCTTCATCTATCCGACGTTAGGCCAGATCTATCAGAACCGCACCGACGAGGCGCTGACCTGGAAGATCGACGTGCGCTATGCGTGGACGCCCGATCTGACGACCTATGCCAGCATCGCGCGCGGCTTCAAGCCGGGCGGCATGACCATGACGCGTCTGGGCGGCGACGAGAATCTCCAGTTCGAGGGCGAAAAGAACCTGAACTACGAGATCGGCCTGAAGGGCGTGTTCTTCGACCGCTCGCTGACGCTGAACATGGCGGCGTTCTACACGATCTACGAGGACTTCCAGACGACCGCCTTCGACGGCACGCGCTACACCACGCAGAACGCGCCCGAGTTCATCACGCGCGGCATCGAGCTGGAAGGCGAGTGGCGGCCTTCGCGCAATTTCTCGTTCGCGTTCGGCGGCAGTTATGTCGACGCCTATTATTCGGACTTCCCCAACGGTCAGTGCGCGGATCTGGCGACGCCTTGCAATCTCACGGGCTATCGTCTGGCGGGCACGCCGAAATGGCAGCTGAATTTCGGCGCGAGCTATATGACCGAGGTCGCCGAGGGCTGGGACGGCTATGTGCGTCTCGACTATGCGTGGAAGAGTTCGCACTTCATCTCGAACTACGTGAACCCGCAGAACCATCTCTACGCGGAGATCGATTCCTACGGCGTGCTCAACGGCCGCATCGGCGTGGTCAGCGACGGGGGCTTCTCGGCGGAAATCTTCGCCAAGAACCTGCTCGATGAGGAATACATCCTGTTCCACTACGGCCTGCCGTTCGGCGCTGGTGGCATGGTCGGCTATGTCGGCGCGCCGCGCCTGTTCGGCGTGCGTCTGTCGCAGGAGTTCTAAAAGCTCTGACGTCCCGATCATCGGTCCCGGGACATCACCCTTCGCCGCCGGCCTCAAAGCCGGCGGCGTTTTTTGTCTGATCGACGGTGCGCAGGCGAAGTATAGTCTTGCCCCCGGGATAAATAGGTCTATAATTACCCTACTAATTAAAACGTCCGGCCTCGGGCGATGCACGATCCAGGGAGAGGAGCTCATGGCTTACGTCAATGAAATCGTCCACGACGCCGACGCGCATATCGTCGAACTGCCTGATTGCCTTGATCCGTATTTCGACTCCGCCATGCTCAAGGTTTATCACGAAGCGCGCGCCCAGGAGCCCGAGTTCCGCGCGCGCATGACCCCGTTGATCGAATCCGGGATCATCAAGAAGATTTCGGACAAGCACGACGATCCCGAATTCCGCGCCGGCGCGGAAGAGAACGTCCACAACCGCAAGCTCTATGAGGCGCCGGGCGCGTTCCGCAACGCCGACCGTCCGCGCGTGCTGGACCTGCAGGGCTATGCCAGCCAGCTGATCTTCACCTCGCTGTGCCTGCGCAATTTCGACTTCGACAAGGGGTCCAACCACGACCTGACTTATGCCTCGGCGCGCGCGCATAACCGCATGATCGCCGACTATTGCTCGATCGATCGCCGGCTTCTGCCGGTCGCCTATATCCCGATCTCCGACATGGAGCGCACGGCGGCCGAGGCCAAGTACGCCATCGAGCTGGGCTGCAAGGCGCTGATGATCCCGGTTCACCCGCCCAAGACCCACTCGCATGCCCATGTCGGCCTGGAGCCGCTGTGGGAGGTCGCGAACGAAGCCAAGCTGCCGATCGTGTTCCACATCGCCGGCACCACGTTCGAGGAAGGCTACAAGCACACGGGCCGCGCCAACGTGAACGACACGGTCAGCGGCGGCGACGGCGACCACAACTCGCTGGGCCTCATCTCGATCCCGCATCCCGCGATGCTGACGCTGGCGGCGCTGATGTTTGACGGCGTGCTGTGCAAGTTCCCGAATCTGAAGTTCGGGGTGATCGAGCTGGGCGCTTCGTGGCTGCCGAGCTGGATGAAGCTGCTCGATTCCTCGGTCGCCGCGTTCTCGCGCCACGAGGAGCGTCTGCGCAAGCTGACCGCGACGCCGAGCGAGATCATCCGCCGCCAGGTGCGCGTCACGCCCTATCCGACCGACGATACGGGCTGGATCATCGCGAACTCGGGGCCCGAGATCTGCATGTACTCGTCGGACTATCCGCATCCGGAAGGCGGCCGCGATCCGATGAAGCGCTTCCGCGCGTCGATCGAGGCGGCCAAGCTGCCGCAGGCGTCGATCGATGCGTTCATGCGTGAAAACTACATCGACATGATGGGCGACGGGCTGGCCGAAGACCTGCGCTATCCCAAGCAGTCCATCGCTGCCTGATTCCTCCCTGGGGAACGCCTGAAGGGGCCGGCGTCCGCGCCGGCCCCGTCTTTTTGTCTGAAATACGAGCTTGAGGCGCGTCCGGCGCGCGCCGCGCGGTCTCAGCCGCGCGGCGACATTCCGGCGGCGCGATACACGGCGTCGACCACGCGCATGGTGGCGACCCCGTCGGCGCCCGTCGTGCGGATCGGCGCGCCGTTGCGGACCACATCGGCGAAGGCGCGGGCCTGGAAGACATAGGTCGCGGTCTTGTCGAGCGTGACGGTGGTCTCGCCGTCCCTGGCGCGCACCGTGATCGAGTGGCCAAGCTGGGGCAGGAAGGGATTGCGCGCGTCGAGCTCGCCGTCCTCGCCGACGATCCTGACCGAGGCGCCCAGCTCTTTCGCCTGCAGCGAGCAGTCGATGGCGCCCGTCACGTCGCCGGGAAAGCGCAGCTTCGCCGTCATCGCGCCGTCGATGCCGGGGCTGAACAGCTCGGCCGTCGCGCTTTCGACCTCCGGTTCGCTCCCCGCCACAAGACGCAGCGCGTTGATGCAGTAGGAGCCGACATCCATCGTCGCGCCGCCGGCGAGGTCGTTCTGGAAGCGTATGTTGTCGGGCGTCATCAGCGCGCCGGGAATCCGCAGGGCGGCCTCGATCGAGCGGATGCGGCCGAGCGTGCCGGCCTTGAGCGTGTTGACGATGAACTCGGCGGCCGGGTGATAGCGATAGTGGAAGGCCTCAACCAGGATCGAGCCGGTGCGGTCCGCCGCCGCCACGATTTCGGCCGCCTCGTCGGCGTTCGAGGCGAGCGGCTTTTCGCAAAGCACCGCCTTGCCCGCCTCGAGCGCCTTGATCGACCATTCGGCATGCAGGCTGTTGGGCAGCGGATTGTAGATGGCTTCGATGGCGTCGTCGGCGAGCAGCGCCTCGTAGCTGCCATAGCTGGCGGCGATGCCATGTTTGGCGGCGTAGTCGGCGGCGCGGCCGGCGTCGCGCGAGGCGACCGCGGCCACCTTGATGCCCGGGACATGGTCGCGGACATCCAGCAGCGCGCCTTTGGTGATGCGGGCGCATCCCAGCACGCCGATCCTGACGGGCGCCATCAGGCGGTTCCGCTCATCTTCGTGCGGTCGCCGCTGGCGGCCTCGATCTCGGCCTGCGAAAGCCCGAGGCCGCCAAGCACCGCGTGCGTGTCGCGGCCGAGCGCGGCGACATCGCCGGGCAGAGCGCCGCCCGGCTGCATGCGGAAGGCCGCGCCGGGGACCGGGACGGGCTCGCCGCCGTTCGCCGGGGTGACGAAGGCGATGGCCGTCGTGCCGTCGGCGATCTCCTCGTCATAGACCTGCCTGACGCTGCGGCCGACGCCGCAGGCGATGCCGGCCTGCTGAAGCACGGTGAAGGCGTCTTTCGAGGTGCGTTCCGCGAACCAAGCACGCAGCGCGGTGAAGGCCGCGATCGCCATGGCGGGATCGGCCGCGAGGTCGAGTTTCTTGCCCTTGGGCGGAATCCATTCCGGATGGCCGAGCACATTGCAAAGCGCCGCCCACATCTCCGGGGTTCCCGGCGCCACGAACATGGGCGCGTCCTTGGTGGGGAACATGTCCATGAGGCCCTTGAGCTTCTTGCGGTCCGCGGTCTCGTTCTTCACGCCGACAAGGGGGATGAGATAGCTGAGCTGCGAGGTCATCGATTCCAGCATCGAGACCGACACGAGCCGTCCCTTGCCCGTGCGGCGCTGGTCCCACAGCGCGCACATCACGGCGTACGCGGCGTTCATCGCGACGGAGTGATCGGCCATGAAGAAGGGCGCGAGCAACGACTCGCCGGCAGCGTTGGCGTTGAGAGCGCCGAAGCCGCTCATCGCCTGGATCGCCGGATCGAACGCCAGATATTCCCGGCGCGGATCGTCGAGACCATAGCCGGTGATGTGCACCATAGACGCGGCGGGGTTGATCGCCTGAAGCCGCTCGAAGCCGAAGCCGAGCTTTTCAGGCACGCCATAGGCGTAGTTCGTCACCACGACGTCGGCCCAACGCAGCAGCGCCTCGAGCGCCGGGCGGCTCTCGGGCCGGCGCAGGTCGATCGCGACGTTCCGCTTTCCGCGATTGTGGCAGGCGAAGCCGAGGCTCTCGCCATTGTCGGCGACAGGCGGCGCGATGCGGCCAGGCTCGCCGGTCAGCGGCTCGACCTTGATGACATCGGCGCCCTGGTCTGCGAGCATCATCGCGCAGTGCGGCGCGGCGATGAAATGGCCGATCTCAAGCACCTTGATGTCGGTCAGCGGCCCCCCAGCCGGGGCTTGTGCGGCTTCCATTGCGACGTTCCTCCATATTTATAGTGTAATCATATGACTGATTTAGAGGGCGCACAATCGTTCCCTGCGCCGACCCGTTCCGGGCGGCCGGGCAGGTTCAGTCGTTGCCCTTGTCGATCCAGATGTCGGGCTCGACCAGACTGCGCAGGCTGGCGCGGATCGCGCGGTCGGTGATGGCGCGCATCGCCGCTTCCGCCCCGGCTGAATCGCGCAGGCGGATCGCCACGGCGAGGTCGATCCACAGACGCGCCGCAGCGATGCGCTGGCTTCTGAGCTGAAGCGTTTCATAGGCGGTCATCACAAGACCGCCGGATGAAAAGGGCTGCACCATCTCGCTGAGGCGGGTGCTGCGGGACACCCGCACGACCATGGCGCCGATGCGCCAGCTTTTATCTGCGAAGGCTTCGGGCCCGATGCCCTCCATGGCGGCGCGCGCCAGGTCGCGCGCGGCGGCGTCGATCTCGTCCTGCTCTTCGGGGGTGGCGCGGGTCGCCGCGAACCGCGCGGCGACGCCGTGAAGGGCCTGGCTGATCAGCGTGGCGTCGACATGCGTGGTGCGGTCGGCCTCGATCACCCGCGCGCCGCGGCCGGCCTCGATCTTCACCCAGAATTTGCTGTCGAGGATACGCAGCGCCTCACGGATCGGGCCGCGGCTGGTCTCGAAGCGCGCCGCCAGATCCTGCTCCCGCAACCGCTCGCCGGGCCGCCATTCGCCTCGCCGGATGGCTCCGGCGATCTCTTCGGCGATGCGTTCGGCGGTTGCGAGTTTTGGCTGTGCCATTCGAGAACGTCAGAGGGCCCCGTCCCTCAACGCCTGATAGACGACATCATGCAGCGTGTCACGGACCGGCACCGTGCCCGAGGGCAGGACCTGGGTCATGAAGACGGCGACCACGGCGTTCTTCCGGTCGACCCAGAACACCGTGCTGGCTGCGCCGCCCCAGCCATACTCGCCGGCATAGTCGCCGGATATCGCGACCGAGCCGCCATAGCCAAAGCCGAGATTGGCCCCGTCGCCGCCATCGGCGAGACGCGCCATCAGGGGCAACTGCCCGGATTGATCGGCGCGCAGATGGTTGGTCATGAGCGTGTCGACGGTCTCGGCCTTGAGGACCCGCACGCCGTCAAGCTCGCCGCCATTCGCCAGCATCTGGGCGAAGCGGAAATAGTCGTCCAGCGTCGAGACCAGCCCGCCGCTGCCGGAAAAAACCGTCGGCGCGCCGAGATAGGGGCCGGAGGCGCTGGGCTCGACGAGCGTCATCCCGCCGCCGCGCGATGCCGCGTAGGACGCCGCGAGCCGGTTCGCCTTGTCGGCCGGCACGGAGAAGCCGGTATCGGCCATGCCGAGCGGATCGAACAGTTTGGTCTTGAGAAACGCCTCGAAGCTTTGGCCTGACACGCGCTCGACCACCAGTCCGGCGATGTCGATGCCGATGCCGTAGTGCCATTGCGCGCCCGGCTGATAGGCCAGCGGCAGCTTGCCGAGGCGAGCGGCGATGTCGGGCAGGCCCTGCACCTTGGGGTCGTGATACCACTGACCGGAAACGAGGCCCGCCTGCTTGTACATCCCCGCGATGGGCGTTCCGAGCTGGAAGCTGAGCGTGAAGCCGGCCGTGTGCATCAGCAGATCTTCGACCGTCGGCGCGCGGGCGGCCGGCTCTGTCGTCACCGCATCGCCGGAGCCGCCGGTATAGACCTGAAGGCCTGCAAGTTCGGGCACGTAGCGTTCGACCGGATCGCTGAGCTGCAGCTTGCCTTCTTCCACCAGCATCATGACGGCGACGGCGGCGACAGGTTTGGTCATCGAATAGATGCGGAAGATCGTGTCGCGCTCGACCGGCCTCTCCTGCTCGACATCCATCGCCCCGAGCAGGCCGATATGGGCGATGCGGCCGTCATGGGCGACGAGGATCGCCGCGCCGGGAATTCGCTTTTCGTCGATCAAGGCCTGAAACGGCGCGTCGATCGCGTCGACCGACGGCGCGGGCTGGCCCGCGTCCTGCGTGAAGGCCAGGCCGCCGAGCGCGACGCCCGTCGCCATACCGAGCCAGAGCCGCCTGATTGCTGCGTTCATGGGACGCCCTCCGATATTGTTGACAATCATTCTATATTGTTGACACTGCAAGGCAAGCGGCGCCTCCGGGCGAGCGGGCGAAAAGCCCCGGCCGCAAAGGAGGGAACATGCGGGCGAGTGAGCTGGCGTTGAAATTGTGTCTCGGAACGGCTCTCGCCGCGTGGGGATTGGCGGCTGGTCCGGCCGCCGTGGCGCAGGACGCGGTGTCGCCCGAAGCCGTCGAGGACGCGGGCTTCGAGGAAGTCGTCGTCACGGCGCGCCGGCGCAGCGAGCGGGCGCAGGACGTGCCCATCGCGATGAGCGTCCTGTCAGGCAACCAGCTGGAGGCGGCCGGTGTCGACAATATCCGGTCGCTTTATCTTCAGGTGCCCAGCCTCAAGATCGTCGCCGTCAATCCGCGCAATATCGGCATGACCATTCGCGGCCTCGGCGCCAATCTGGCCAATGAAGGCCTGGTCAACAGCGTCGGCGTGTTCGTCGATGGCGTCTATTACGCGCGGCCGGGGGCCTCGGCCTTCGGCATGGTCGATATCGAGCGGGTCGAGGTGCTGCGCGGGCCGCAGGGCACGCTGTTCGGCAAGAACACGACGGCCGGCGCGCTGAACATCACCACGCGGCTGCCGTCTTTCGAGCGCGAAGGGGCGCTGCAGATCGACGCCGGCAGCTATGGCTACTGGAAAACCGCCGGGACGGTCTCGGGCGCGCTGGGCGAGACGCTGGCGGCGCGGCTGACCTTCGCCATGCAGGATCGCGAAGGCTTCATCGACAATGTCGCCACCGGCGAAACCCTCAACGAGTTCAACGACCTGACGGTGCGCGGGCAGCTGTTGTGGGAGCCGAGCGAGAACCTGACGCTGCGCTTCGCCGCCGACTACAGCTTCGAGAATTTCCGGTGCTGCGTCGATGTGATCGACAGCTATCAGACGACCTATCAGGACGGCACGGTCATCCCGAACAATTTCGCCTTCCGCGCGGGGCGGCTGGGCTATACGCCGCGCCCGGCCGATCCGTTCGCGCGCGAGACCGACATCAACGACCCGCAGCGCATCCGCATGGAGCAGTTCGGGGCCTCGACCGAGCTGAACTGGAACACCGGCGGCGGCACGCTGACCTCGATCACCGCCGGCCGCAACTGGCGGTTCGACCCCTATAACGACCTCGATCTCACCGGCCTCGGCATTCTTGCGCAGGGCGCGTATTTCTCGCGCGCGCGCCAGTTCACGCAGGAGCTGCGTTTCGCCAATCCCAGCGGCGGGACGTTCGAGTATGTGATCGGCGCGTTCTATCTCTACGAGAAGCTGCACAGCGACACGCTGCTCGCTTATGGCGACGACGCCGGCGCCTGGATCGTGCCGGCCCTGCCGGTCGCGACCGCGAATGCGGCGTTCGCCGGAGTCTATCAGACCGGGGTGGGCGCGGCCTTTACGTCGAGCTTCTCGGTGTTCGGCAGCGCCTCCTGGCGCGCCACGGATGCGCTGAAGCTGTCGGCGGGGCTGCGTTATACGCATGAGAGCAAATGGGGCTATTTCTCGCAGACCGGGCCCCTTGGCGGCGCGCCCGTCGCCGGGCTTGAGGCGGTGATCCGCTCGACGATCGCCGCGCCCTACGATTCGCGTCTGGTCGCGGGATTTCCTCAGGACTATGACGAGGGCAACCTGTCCGGCACCGCCAGCATCACCTATGTCCTGACGCCCGATATCAACATCTATGCCTCCTATGCGAGAGGCTATAAGTCCGGCGGTATCAATTTCGCGATCGTCCCGGCCGGCGCGAGCAACGTGATCCAGCCCGAACTGGCCGACAATTACGAGATCGGCTTCAAGTCGGTGTTGTTCGATCGCCGGGCGGTGCTGAACATCGCCGCGTTCTGGACCGAGGTCGAGGACTTCCAGTCGACCCAGTTGTTCCTCAATCCATCGACGGGCGCGTTCACCAGCTATGTCACGAATGTCGGCGAGCTGCGCAGCCGGGGCATCGAATACGATCTGTCGGCGCGCGTGTCGGACAATCTCGTCCTGTCGGCTTCGGGCGCCTACACCGACGCCGTTTCGGTCTCGTATCCCAACGCGCAATGCGCGCTGGTCAGTGCGGCGGCGCGCTGCGACCTGAGCGGGCGGGCGCTGCCCAACGTCTCGAAATGGGCGCTGCAGTTCGCCGCCGACTATGAGATTCCGCTTTCGACGGGCCCCGGTGAGATGCGGCTTTTCGGCCGGTTCGACACGGCCTATCGGTCGGGCTTTCACAGCGGCGCGTCGGTCTATACCTACGTGCCGAGCTATTGGGTGGCGAACGCCAGCCTTGGCCTGAGATTCGGCGACGGATCGACCGAGTTGGCCGTATGGGCCCGCAATCTCTTCGACGAAGAGTACTATCTCAGCAAAGCCCCGGCGGTCTTCAATACCGGCGCGATTCAGGCTCAGCTGGGCGATCCGCGCATGTTCGGCGTCAGCCTCAAGACGCGGTTCTGAACCGGTTCGACGAAGCGGGGATCGACATGCCTCTGCCGCAAGAACGGATCGTCCACCCGGCCGCGTGGCGGGCCTCGGAGCTGCTGGCGGATCCGAGCTGGCGCTCGTCATGGACGGCGGCGGAGCTGGCCGAGATGGACGCCATCGTCGCGGCCTATCGGGCCGCCGGCGAGTCGTGGAACGAGGCGCACGACCTGAAGGTCGAGGCGCCGCTGATCGGCGCCCGGCTGGACCGTCTGGCCTATGAGCTTGAGACGGGTCGTGGTCTGGCCGTTCTGGAAGGCGTTCCCGTGGACGCCTATGCCGAGGACGAGGCGCGGGCGCTGTGCCTCTGGATGGGCTGGCAGCTGGGCGTGCCGCGCGGGCAGAACGCCGACGGGGCGCTTTTGTCTGCGGTGCGCGATGTCGGCGCCGATTACCGCAGCGATCCTGAAGCGCGCGGCTACATGTCGAGTTCGGAGCTGTTTTTCCACACCGACGGCTGCGACATCACCGGACTGCTGTGCCTGCACAAGGCGGCGGAGGGGGGCGAGAGCCGGATTTCCAGTTCGCTCGCCATCTACAACGCGCTGCTACAGGACGAGCCTGAGCTGCTGCCCGTTCTGGAGCGCGGCTTTCCCTTTTACATACGTGACGCCGACGGCAAGGGCGGGCGGCTGCTGCCCGTACCGCTTCCGGTCTATTTCGAAGAGGCGGGGGCGCTTTCCGCCGCCTACAACTCCAAGTCGGTCGAAAGCGCCGTCCAGAAGCGGGGGGCGCCGCTGGACCCGCTTGAGCGGCGTGCGCTCGAGCGGGTCCAGGCGCTGGCCGAAGACCCGGAATTCTGCGCCGAGTTCATGCTGGAGCCCGGGGCCATGATCCTGTTCAGCAACTGGACGACATTTCACGCGCGCCGGGCCTTCACCGATGCGGGCGACCCGGCCCGCCGCCGCTGCCTGCTGCGCCTGTGGATACATTCCAAGGCCGAACGGCCGCTGCCGGCCTGGATGGCCGCCTCGGCGCGCTCGGGCCTTGGCGCAGAGCGGGCCAAGCCCACCGGTTGACGGCGGACCGTCCGGAGAATTCCGTCTGCCGTAGCGGCAACCTCGCGCCCCTGACATGCGAGCCGTGTCGCCGGGCTGTCGCGCGTGACGCGTATTCTCAGGCATTCAGGTGAGGTCTGCCCCGGAATCGCCCTGTTTTTGGGGTGGACGTCGCAGCCTCCGCAATGCATTTCAGCATACGGTAAGAAATCTGAAGCGGAGGCGGCGCGTCGCCCCGCCCGAACGAGGTGGGTAGTCCTTACATGCGGGACGGCGGTCTGCTGGTCGTACTGGTCGTTCTGCCCTTTATCGGGTCGATCCTGGCGGGGTTGTTGCGGCCGAGCGCGCGCAAGGCCGAGGCCTGGCTCGCAGCGCTGGTCGCCGGCACCGGGTTCCTGATCGCCATGGTTCTCTATGGCAGGGTGTCGGACGGCGGGGTCGTCAGGCACGTGATCGACTGGATGCCCTCGCTGGGGCTTTCGATCACGCTGCGGATGGATGGCTTCTCATGGATGTTCACGATGCTGATCACCGGCATCGGCGTCCTCGTGGTCATGTATGCGCGCTATTACATGTCGCCCAAAGACCCCGTGGCGCGCTTCTATGCCCTTCTGCTGGCCTTTATGGGCGCCATGCAGGGCCTGGTGCTGTCGGGCAATCTTATCCTGCTGGCGGTGTTCTGGGAGCTGACGAGCATCTTCTCGTTCCTGCTCATCGGCTACTGGCACCACAACCAGAGCGCGCGCGACGGCGCCCGTATGGCGCTGACCATCACCGGCGCAGGCGGGCTTTGCCTGCTGGTGGGGTTGATCCTGCTCGGCCATATCGTCGGCAGCTACGACCTGGACGATGTTCTGGCGGCCGGCGACGTGATCCGCGGGCACGATCTCTATCCCGTCGTCCTGATCCTGGTGCTGGCCGGGGCGCTGACCAAGAGCGCCCAGTTCCCGTTCCATTTCTGGCTGCCGAACGCGATGGCGGCCCCGACGCCCGTATCGGCCTATCTGCATTCCGCGACGATGGTGAAGGCCGGCGTTTTCCTGCTGACGCGGTTCTGGCCGGTGCTGGCGGGCACGCCCGAATGGTTCTTCATCGTGGGGGCTGCGGGGCTGACGACGCTGCTGGTCGGCGCGTATTTCGCGATCTTCCAGCAGGATCTGAAAGGCCTGCTGGCCTATTCGACCATCAGTCATCTCGGCCTCATCACGTCGCTGCTCAGTTTCGGCAGTCCGCTGGCCGCGGTGGCGGCGATCTTCCACATGGCCAATCACGCGACGTTCAAGGCGTCGCTCTTCATGGCCGCCGGGGTGATCGATCACGAAACCGGCACCCGCGACATGCGAAGATTGAGCGGGCTGTTCTCATTCCTGCCGATCACAGCGACTTTGGCCATGGTGGCGAGCGCGGCGATGGCGGGCGTGCCGCTGCTCAACGGCTTTCTGTCGAAGGAAATGTTCTTCGCGGTGGCGCTGGAGGAGCATCGCTACTCGCTCCTCGATACCGCCGCGCCCTATATCGCGACGCTGGCCGGCACGTTCGCGGTCGCCTATTCGGCGCGCTTCATCCACACTGTCTTTTTCGGGCCCAAGCCGGTCGGTCTTCCGCGCGAGGCGCACGAGCCGCCGCGCTGGATGCGCCTGCCGATCGAGCTGCTGGTCGTCGCCTGCGTGATCGTCGGCACGATCCCGGCCCTCACGATCGGGCCGTTCCTCGACGCCGCCGTGACGTCGGTGCTGCGCGAGCAAACGCCGGAATACAGCCTGACCGTCTGGCACGGCTTCAACATCCCGCTGCTGATGAGCGTGATCGCGCTGGTCGGCGGCCTTGCGCTCTACTGGGCGCTGCGCCGCTATTTGACGACCAGCGAGGACGGGCCGCCCGTTCTGCGCGCCCTGAAAGGCCAGCGGATATTCGAGCGCGTTCTGGTCACGGTCAGCTGGCGCTGGGCGCGGACGGCCGAGACCAATATGGCGACGCGGCGTCTGCAGCCGCAGCTCTGGGTTCTCGTGATGCTGACCGTGGTGGTCGGGGTGATCGCGGCCGTCAGCGCCGGCCAGGAGCTGCCTGAACTGACGGCGCACGGGCTGGACCCGATCCTCGCCGCGATCTGGGTCGTCGGCGTGACCTGCGCCATCGCGGCCGCCAGCCAGGCGAAGTTCCACCGCCTGGCGGCGCTGGTGCTCATGAGCGGGGCGGGGCTCGTCACCTGCCTGACCTTCGTCTGGTTCTCGGCGCCGGATCTGGCTGTCACCCAGCTGCTCGTCGAGATCGTCACGACGGTTCTCATCCTTCTTGGCCTGCGCTGGCTGCCCAAGCGCGAAGAGACGATGCCGGCGGCCGACGAAAGTTTCGCGCGCTTCCGCCGCTACAGGGATTTCGTTCTGGCGCTCATCACGGGCCTTGGCGTCGCGGCGCTGGCCTATTTCGCGATGCTGACCCCGCGGCCGAGCACGGTCGGCGACTTCTATCTGCAGCGCGCCTATACCGAGGGCGGCGGCACGAACGTCGTCAACGTGATCCTGGTCGACTTCCGCGGCTTCGACACGATGGGCGAGATCGTCGTGCTGGCGATCGTGGCGCTGACGGTCTTCGCGCTGCTGCGCCGGTTCCGGCCGGCGTCGGACAATTCCGACCTTCCCGAGCAGCAGCTGGAGCAGAACGAGTTCGATTCTGTCCGCAAGGACCGCCATGAGGGCGAGTCGCTGAAGGAATACCTTCTGGTGCCGTCGGTGATCATGCGCTGGATGATGCCGGTGATCGTGCTGTTCGCCGTCTATCTGTTCATGCGCGGGCACGACCTGCCGGGCGGCGGGTTCGCGGCCGGCATCGCGCTGGCGACGGGTTTCCTGCTTCAGTATCTGGGCGGCGGCACGCGCTGGGTCGAAGAGCGTCTGCGTATCCTGCCGGTCAAGTGGATCGGATTCGGCCTGCTGATGGCGGTCATGACCGGTCTCGGTTCGCTGCTGCTCGGCTATCCGTTCCTGACATCGTACTTCCAATATACAGAGCTTCCGTTCATCGGCCGGGTGCCGACGGCGACCGCGCTGTTGTTCGACCTTGGCGTCTTCAGCCTGGTCGTCGGCGCGACGGTGCTGATGCTGGTGGCGATCGCGCATCTGTCGCTGCGCAACCGGCCTAAAGGGCGCAAGACCAGCAGCGAGGGGGGCGGCTGATGGAGCTTATCATCGCGGTCGCCATCGGCGTGCTCACCACTTCGGGCGTCTGGCTCATCCTGCGGCCGCGCACCTTCCAGGTCGTGATCGGGCTGGCGCTGCTCTCCTATGCGGTGAACCTGTTCATCTTCTCGATGGGCCGCCTGCGCGTGAACGCGCCGCCGGTTCTGGAGGGCGGCGGCCAGGTCGATGTGACGGCCTATACCGACCCCGTGCCGCAGGCGCTGACCATCACCGGAATCGTGGTGGCGTTTGCGGCCACTGCCATCGCCGTGACGCTGCTCTTGCGGCTCTACAAAGATACTGGAGGGATCAGCCTGTCATCCAGCGACGCCGGCAAGCCGGACGTTGGGCTCGAGGCCGCCGGCCAGCCGGATCC
>CAZBPO010000001.1:34058-36566 GCA_964493795.1 uncultured Flavobacteriaceae bacterium | reverse complement strand
CGATGTGACGGCCTATACCGACCCCGTGCCGCAGGCGCTGGTGCTGACCGCGATCGTCATCGGCTTCGCGACGACGGCGCTGTTCCTTGTGGTGCTTATCGTGTCGCGCGGCATCACCGGAACCGATCACGTCGACGGTCGGGGCGGCTGACATGATGAACATCACGCCGGATCATCTGGTCGTCGCGCCGATCGTCATCCCGCTGGTGGCGGGCGCGCTGATGCTGTTCTTCGAGGACCGCGAGCGGGTCCTGAAGACCACGCTCTCGCTTCTGTCCATCGGCACGCTGATCATCGTGTCGATCGCGCTGCTGACCCGGGTTCATCTCCACGAGGACGCCACCAGCCTGATCTATCTGGTCGGCAACTGGCCGGCCCCGATCGCGATCAATCTGGTCGCCGACCGGCTGGCTTCGATCATGCTGATCCTGGCGTCGGTCCTGGCGCTGCCGGCGATGACCTTCGCCATCCAGCGATGGGAGCGGATGGGGCCGCATTTCCACTCGCTGTTCCAGTTCCTGCTGGTGGGCATAAACGGGGCCTTCCTGACCGGCGACCTCTTCAACCTCTTCGTCTTCTTCGAGGTGATGCTGGCGGCCTCCTACGGCCTTGTCCTGCATGGCGGCGGCTCGGCGCGGGTCAGGGCGGGCCTCCACTACATCGTGATCAATCTGGTCGCGTCGCTGATCTTCCTCATCGGCCTCGCCATGATCTTCAGCGCCGCCGGCAGCCTCAACATGGCCGAGATCGCGCTGTTGTCGGGGAACATGGAGGGCTTTTCGCGAACTGCGCTTCATGTGGGGCTCGCGATGCTGGCGGTCGCGTTCCTAGTGAAGGCCGGGATGTGGCCGCTCGGCTTCTGGCTGGTGCCCGCCTATTCGGCCGCCGCCGGCCCCGTTTCGGCGGTCTTCGCGCTGCTCAGCAAGGTCGGCGTCTATGCGCTGCTGCGCCTCACCCTGCTGGTGCCGAGCGAGGGCGTCGCGTTCGGCGCGGTCGTGATCTTCATCGGCGGCGCGGCGACCCTGATCTTCGCGTCGATCGGCGTGCTGGCGTCGCAATCGCCCAAACGGGCGGCGGCGTATTTCCTGGTGATGTCGTCGGGCACCTTGCTCGCGACCTTCGGCATGTCGCAGCCGGAGACGACCGCAGGCGCGCTGTTCTATCTGATCAGCTCGACCCTGGCGGTAGGTGGGTTCTTTCTGGTCGTCGAGCTCATCGAGCGCGAGCAGGGCGGCGCCTCCAGCGTTCTCGCCGTGACGCAGGAAGCCTATGGCGAAAGCGAGAACGCGCCAGAGGAGGAAAACGAAGTCGGCACCACCGTGCCCGGCGCCGTCGCGGTGCTGGGCGTCAGCTTCGCGCTGCTCGCCATGGTCCTGATCGGCTTGCCGCCGCTGCCGGGCTTTCTCGCAAAGTTTTCCGTCCTGACCGCGATTCTGGGACCGGGCGCGGCCGAGCCGGCGGCCGGCGCGGGCGTCGGGAGCGTCCTGGCGGGTCTGCTTCTGCTTTCCGGTCTTGTGGCTCTGATAGCGCTGGCGCGCATGGGGATCAGCTCGTTCTGGGCTCCGCTTGAGCCGTTCCTGCCGCGCATCGCGGTGATGGAGCTTATCCCCATCGCCTTTCTGCTGACGCTGCTCGTCGCGCTGACGATGCTGGCGGGACCGGCGATGGACGTTCTGCTCGCCGCCGCCAACGAGCTTCACGACCCCAACAGGTATATCGCCGCCGTGCTTGGCGCGGAGCGCGTGATGCCGCTGGATATGGAGGGGCCATGAGAAGTCTGATCCCCTATCCGCTGCTGACGCTCGGGCTCATCTCGATGTGGCTGCTGCTGTCCGGCGTCTCGCCGGGGCAGGCGGTGCTGGCCGTGTGCGTGTCGATCGGCGCGACCCATACGCTCGCCGCGATGGGCGACGTCAGCCCGACGGTAAGGCGTTGGCTGGCGATCCCCGAGCTGTTCGGCATCGTCCTCTATGACATCGTGCGCTCGAACATCGCGGTCGCGGGCATCATCCTGCGCGGCCGCCGCGCTGCGCGGAAATCGGCTTTCGTCACCATTCCGCTGCGGGTGAAAAGCCCTTCGGGGCTGGCCATTCTTTCGATCATCGTCACAAGCACGCCCGGAACCGCCTGGCTCGACTACAGCGCCACGCGGGGCGAGATTCTGCTGCATGTCTTCGACCTGGTGGACGAGAGCCACTGGAGGGACCTGATCGCCGATCGCTATGAGCGGCTGCTGCTGGAGATATTCGAATGAGCGAGGTCATCATCCTGACCGCCGTCTGGACGGCGCACGCCGCGCTCGCCGCCGCCATGGGGATGTGCGTCTGGCGGATGCTCGTCGGCCCGCGCGCGCAGGACCGCATCCTCGCGCTCGATGCGCTCTATGTCTGCGCCATGCTGCAGCTTCTGGTGTTCGGCGTGCGGACGGGGAACACGATCTATTTCGAAGCGTCGTTGATCATCGGCATGCTGGGCTTCGTGGCGACGGTTTCGCTGGCGAAATTCCTG
>CAZBPO010000001.1:283-34048 GCA_964493795.1 uncultured Flavobacteriaceae bacterium | reverse complement strand
GAGCGGCACGTCGGCGAGATGGACGCTCTGGGCGGCGATACTGACAGCCGTGTTCCTTGTGGTGGGCGCGGGCCTGACCCTTTTGGGCGCGGTCGGCCTGGTGCGGCTGGACTCGTTCTATGACCGCATCCACGCGCCGACGCTGGGCACGAGCTGGGGCGCGGCCGGAATGGTCATGGCCTCGATGATCATGTTCACCGCGACGGCGTCGCGGCCGGTGTTCCACGAAATCCTGATCGGCGTGTTCGTGACGGTGACGACGCCGGTCACGCTGATGATGCTGGGCCGCGCCTCGCTCTATCGCGATCGCAGCGAGCGCAATCCCGAGGTGCCGCGCATGGCGGTCGGGCCCGACCTGCCGCCTCCGCCGCCGGCCGCCGACGAGAGCTGAACCAGCGGCGGCCGTCTGCGCTCGCGCGCGCCGTTCCGGATGGCCCGAGCCACGAAAACATCAAACCGAACGGCACATAACAAAGGGAGCGCGCCATGAGCGATTCGATCGAGGACATCCGCAACACCGCGAAACGCTTTTTCGACGCCGTCGAAAGCGGCGCCGCCGAGACGGCGGCGGAAATCTATCATCCAGACGTCGAGATATGGCGCAACACCGACCGCAAGACGGCGAACCGCGAGGCGGCCCTGGCGGGTCTGCGGGCCTTCGCCGCGCGTGCGCCCAAGCGGCGCTATGCCGATCGCCGGGTCGGCGTTTTCGACGGCGGGTTCGTGCAGCAGCATGTGCTGATCGCAGAGCAGCCCAACGGCAAGGTGCTGGAGCTGCCCTGCTGCGTCGTGTGCGCCGTCGAAGGCGGGCGCATCACGAGGCTGGACGAATATTTCGACGTCAGGCCGCTGGAGGCCTGGTTCGCCTGAAGCAGGCGTCAGTTCTGGCGGATCATTCCGCCGGTCGACGCCCGGTATCGAGGAAGTCGAGCGCGGAGAAGTTCTCCGGCGCCGCGATTTCGACGATGGGATCGGCGCGATCGTCGAACTCGGTGCGAAGCGCCCGGCTCATCACGGCGTGCATGTCATAGAGGCACGTGATGTAGGTGAGTTCGAGGATCTCCTCGTCCGACAGGAAGGTCTTGAGCTTGTCGAAGACCGGATCGGGCACGCGGCCGGCCTGAAGCGTCAGATAATCGGTATAGGCGAGCACCGCGCGTTCCTTTTCGTCGAACACGTCGGACACTTCCCAGTGCGGTATCGCCGCGATCTTCTCTTCCGGCACCTTCAGGCCGCGCAGCGACTTGCAGTGCTGGGAATAGACGAACTGGCTGCCCTTGTTGAAGCCGGCGCGGGTCTGGCCGAACTCGCGCAGCACCGGGTCGATCTTGCGGTTGGGGGCGCGGTAGAAGGCGAAGCCGCGACAGGCGTGGTCGAAGCAATCGGGCACCAGTGCGAACACGGTCCACCAGTCGCCCGGGGTGCCTGTGGCCGTGCCGGGCTGGGCGACGGGGTCGCGCTCGCCGAACAGCAGATCGTACATGCGCAGGACGGTCTTGTCGGTCGCTTCCGCGCGCGGCACCTGGCGTAAACGGGGCATGATTCAGGCCTCCACGGTTTCGACGGCGCGGGCCGGCGTGTGACGGACATCTTCGGGGCCGAAGGTGCGGGTGGTCGCCGCGATCTCCATCATGATGCCGTTGGGGTCGGTGAAGTAAACGGACCGGACGAAAACGCCGTCGTGCATGTCCCGCGCGACGCCTGACGGGCTGTCGTCGTGATTCACGACGATCGGCAAGGTCTTCACGCCGGCGGCTTCAAGCTGCTGGCGATACTCGTCGAGCTTGTCTTCGGGCACCGAGAACGCCACGTGGTTCATAGATCCGATCGCGCTCATAGGGGCGGCGGGGAAGTCGCGAACCGACGCGATGCCGGGCGCGGCCTTGGGCGCGTCCGGCCACCAGAAGAAGGCGAGCAGATTGTCGCCGCCGCAGTCGAAGAAGAAATGCTGGCCGCCGCTGGGCAGCACCACCGTCTTGACCAGCGGCATGTTCATGACGCCGGTATAGAATTTCACCGTCTCTTCCATGTCGCGACATACCAGCGCGAGATGGTTGATCCCGATCGTCCGCATCGCATTCCTCCCGTCGGCTCTCGTTATATTGCGGCAGGCAACCTAGCTGGCTGCGATTAATCGTCAACTAAATTGATGTTATGTGCCGGGTCGATAAGTGTCTTGGACGCCTGTTCGTTTCCCTTCTAGGGTGGTGCCGGAATTCCGGTACGAAGCCAGCATGCGATCCACAGACTATCTCATCGTTCCCTTCCTGCAGGCGTTCTTCTGGTTCGACGACGGGCTGCAGGCCTGGCTTCAGAACAAGGGCTGGGGTCACGTCACCCGGCCGCAATCCATGGTGATGGTCAATATTCTGTCCGGCACCTGCCGGCCGTCCGACATCGCGCGCAATCTGGGGATCAGCCGGCAGGCGATCCACGCCACGATCAACCAGATGGCCGAGATGGGTATGGTCGAGATGCGCGACGATCCCGACGACGGCCGCTCCAAAATCGTCGTGCTGTCCGAAATCGGGCTGGCGATGCGGCGGGACGCCGACGAAGCGGTCGAGGCGCTGACCGAAGAACTGGCCCGGCGCATAGGCAAAGGCCACATCGCTGCGATGCGCAAGGCATTCGCCGCCGAGTGGGGCACGCCGCCTGTAGATCTGATTCCGCCCGCAGGGCTCCGCGCGGGCCGCCCGCCCGGCGCAAGAACGAAACGATAGCACCCCGATCACACCGTCCATTTAATTTACAGCCTGCGATAAAGAGATCGTCATGTAGGTTGACAATGTTCCGTCTGGCGGCAACATCCCTTCCATAACGAACGCGCCCGAGCGCGGAGACATAGTCCTGGGAGGGAACAAGCCATGCGGCTTCACAAGCGCGCGCGCGCATCTTTTCGTGTCCGCCATCGCCCTGCTCGGCCTTGGCGCCGCAACAGCGCAAGACGTCGTTCCGGCGGCTGAAGAGGACGGCGAGGAAGAAATCGTCGTCACCGCGCAGAAGCGCGAGCAGCGTCTTCAGGACGTGCCGTTGTCGGTGACGGCGTTCAGCGCCCAGACGCTTGAAAACCAGGGCACGCAGAGCCTCACCGATCTGAACGCCAAATCGCCGAACGTCGTGCTCGCGCCGGTCGGCGCGTATCCCTACGCCAGCGCGTTCTATATGCGCGGCCTTGGCTTCGCCGACGTGGAGTCGTCGTTCGAACCCGCCGTCGGCGTGGAGATGAACGGCATCTACCTGGCGCGCAATTCGGGCGCGTTGCAGGATTTCTTCGATATCGGTTCTGTCGAAATCCTGCGCGGGCCCCAAGGCACGCTCTATGGCCGCAACACGATCGGCGGCGTCGTCGCGGTGCGCACCAAGCGCCCGGACGGCCAATTCAACGGCGAAGTGCAGGGCACGATCGGCGATCACGGTCGCCGCGAATTCCGCGGTGCGGTGAACTTTCCCATCAGCGACGTGCTCTCGGGGCGCGTCTCGCTGCTCTACAAGGATTATGACGGCTATACCTACAACGCGACACGCGGGGTGAAGGAAGGCGACAACGAAACCTGGGCGGGGCGTTTGACCCTGTCCTACACGCCATCCGAGACCTTCGACGCGACGCTGATCGTCGACGTCAACAGCGAGCGCGGATCGGGCGCTTCGTTCCACAACGCCGCCTTGCCCGGCAACGTCTATGCCAATCCGGGATTCGCGCCGGTCGGCGGCGATCCGCGCGTCGTCTATGGCGGCGCGGCGATCTTCGCCGATCTGGATACGTGGGGCCTCGCGCTGGAGGCCAACTGGGACCTCGGGTTCGGCACGCTGACCTCGATCACCGGCTATCGCTCGTTCAAGGACCGCGTGTTCTCGGACTATGACGCGAGCGCGCTGACGTTCTTCCAGGCCCTGCGCGATCAGAAGCACTGGCAGTTCAGCGAGGAGCTGCGACTGGCCTCGAACGGCGACGGGCCGCTCAACTATGTCGTCGGGGTCTATTTCCTCACCCAGAACTATGAGATCTCCAACGCGCAGTCGGGCCTGATCTATGGCGGCGGGACGCTCACGCAGTTCGCCGCGCAGGACAACACCGCCTATGCGGTGTTCGGCCAGCTCGACTATGACGTCACCGACAAGCTGACGCTGACCGCAGGCGGCCGCCTCAGCTATGAAAAGAAGACCTTCACGAACGATCCGCTGGGCCCTGTTGGGCCTTCGACCTTCGAGGATTCGTGGAGCGACTTCTCGCCCAAGCTTGGCGTCGCCTATGCCTTCACCGACGACGTGATGGCTTATGGTCAGTGGCAGCGCGGTTTCCGCAGTGGCGGCTTCAACGGCCGCGCCGCGACGGTCACCTCAGTCGGACCCTATGATGCCGAGACGGTGGACAGCTTTGAAATCGGGCTGAAGACGACGTTGGCCGACCGCAGGCTGAGGCTCAATTTTGCGGCCTTCTCGAACACCTATCACGACATGCAGCAGGGCGTTCAGGGCTTCACGAGCGCCGGTCTCTACGAGACCCTGATCGTCAACGCCGCCACCGCCCGGATCGACGGATTCGAAGTCGAGGCGAACTGGACGGTCGGCGGCGGCATCAGCCTGAACGGCTCGGTCGGCTATCTCGACGCGCGGTTCGACGAATACTTCGCCGACCTCACCAGCGACGGGATCGACAACCCGACCGACAACACCGATCTTCCCCTGCCATATGCGCCGCGCTGGTCGGCGACATTGGGGATGACCTATGTCGGCGATTTCGATTTCGGCCGCGTCACCTTCAACACCAACATCGTCTATATGGACGACATCTACACGTCGGGCGGCACGCTCAACCGCATTTCCGACGTTCAGGTGCGGCCCGCGAACACGCTTCTCGACGCGACGCTGTCGCTGGAGGCGCCGGACAGCAAGTGGCGGGTCGCCTTGTGGGGCAAGAACCTGACCGACGAGGTCATCATCAACAACACGTTCGGCCTGGGCGCGCTGGGCAATCTGCGGATCTACGCGCCGCCACGCACCTATGGCCTCGATATCGGCTTCCGCTTCTGAAGCCGGGGCGATGACAAGTGAAAGGCCGCGCCCTTGTGGGCGCGGCCTTTCGCATTCCTGTGAAAAGCTCAGGCCGGGGGGAAGCCGCCGGCCCGGCTCAGCATCGCCGGCACCTCGGCCAGCTTCAATCTGTCGGCCAGCCACGGTGCGATGGCGTTCAGCCGGGCGAGGTCGTAACCGGTCGAGACGCCGCTGCGTTCGAGGGCATAGACCAGATCCTCGGTTCCGATATTGCCTGTCGCGCGCGGCGCAAAGGGGCAGCCGCCGATCCCCCCGGTGCTGGCGTCGAGCCGCGTGATGCCTTCATCGAACGCCGTCAGCGCGTTGGCGATGCCGGTGTTGCGCGTGTTGTGGAAATGCGCCCGCAGCGGCATCGCGCCCACCGCGGCTCGCAGCGCCTTCGCCAATACGCGTACCTGCGCGGGCACGCCGACGCCCACCGTATCCGCGATCGCGATTTCGCGCGGCCCCGCGGCAGCGAGCGTTTCGGCCATCGCGACGACGCGCGATGGGTTCACCTCGCCTTCGAAAGGGCAGCCGAAGGCGACCGCGATCGTCGCCTGTACGGCGACGCCGGCGGCCCTGGCGTTTGCGATCGCTTCACAAGCCATCGCGACGGAGTCGTCGGAGCTTTGCTTCTGGTTGCGAATCCCGAATGTGTCGCTGGCGACGCACACGACGCCGATCTCGTCGATACCCGAAGCGATGGCCCGCTCAACGCCCCGCGCGTTCAGGACGAGACCGATCCGCGTCAGCCCATCGCGCCCGGGCGCGGCGGCGATCACCGCCTCGGCGTCCGCCATCTGGGGGACACGTTGCGGGTTCACGAAGCTTGCGATCTCGATACGCCGCGCGCCCGCTTCGATGAGCCTTTCGATGAAGTCGACCTTGTCGGCCGTGGTCATCACCTCGGACTGGTTCTGCAGTCCGTCGCGCGGTCCGACCTCGATGATCTCGACGGTCATGACGCGACGCCGATCACGCCGGCGGCGGCGAGTTCTGCGATCTTCGTTTCATCGAGCGCGAGAAGATCGCGCAGGACGGCGACGGTGTCGCGCCCCACGGATGGCGGCGGGGTGAAGCTGTCTTCGTAGGTCTCGGACAGCTTCACCGGATTTCCTGGCTGATCGACGGCGCCGCCGCTCGTCAGCGGCACCGTCACGCGCATGTTGCGGGCCAGCGCCTGCGGATCGGCGAAGGCGTGGCTCAGCTCGTTCACCGGCGCGGCGGGCACTTTGGCTGCCGCCAACGCCTCCAGCCAGTGCTCGCAGGTCTCTTTCTCGAAGGCCGCCTGAACGCGCCCGACGATAAACGCCTTGTTGGCGAAACGTCCGCGCTGATCGCCGAATGCGGGATCGCGCAGACTTTCATCGCCCAGCAGATCGACCAGGTTGGACCAGCCGCTATCCGCGATCACGGCGACGATCAGGTGCCTCGTCTTCGTGCGGAACGTGTCGTAGGGCACGTGCACGAAATGGCCGTTGCCGTTTCGGCCGGGCGATATGCCTGACATCAGATACATCGTGC
Source organism: uncultured Flavobacteriaceae bacterium (assembly GCA_964493795.1). Classification (GTDB taxonomy): domain Bacteria; phylum Pseudomonadota; class Alphaproteobacteria; order Micropepsales; family Micropepsaceae; genus JADZAI01. The sequence continues at coordinate 27,487 of CAZBPO010000001.1, read as the reverse complement.
CCATATAGTTCAGCAGCGAGAGCTGTGCGTCGAACATGGATATGTCGACGTGTTGGCCCCGGCCCGTGGTGTGGCGCGCCTCGACGGCAGCCAGAATGCCGATCGTCCCGAACATGCCGCCCGCGAGATCGCCGATGGGGATGCCGGCGCGTAGCGGCTCGCCGTCGGCATGGCCGGTGAGTGACATGCCGCCGCCCATGCCTTGCGCGACCAGATCGAAGGCGGGCCGGTTGGGCAGCGGCCCGGTCTCGCCGAAGCCCGATATCGCGCAGGTGATGATCCGTGGGTTGATCGCGGACAGATGTGCGTAGTCGATCTTGAGCCGCTGCGTCACGCCGGCCCCGAAATTCGAGATGACGATGTCGGCTTTCTTCACGAGGTCGTAGAAGAGGGAAAGGCCCGCCTCGGACTTCAGATCCAGCGCGACGCTCTCTTTGTTGCGGTTGAGGGTCAGAAAGTAAGCGCCCATGCCGTCGCGCGAGAATTCCGGCGCGTTCTCGAGAAGCCGGCGCGTGCCTTCGCCCTTTCCCGGCGGCTCGACCTTGATCGTGCGCGCGCCGAGATCAGCCAGCAGGAGCGCGCCATAGGGTCCCGACAGCATGTGAGTCAGGTCGATGACCGTCAGCCCTTCAAGCGCCTTCACGTTGAACGTTCCCCTGATGTCTTTGTCCGGCGGAACATAGAGACGCCGGCAAGGCCTCGCAACACCGTCAATTTAGTTGATGAAATGGCCTGCCGATCACAAATCGTAGCTGCAGGCGTCGGCGGCAAATAATTCTATTGCAGTAGAATAATCATCACGCATACCATCAACGTTGCCCGACCCGTCTCATCAATGAAGACGGGCGGGCGAGGAAACGCGCGAACACGCATGACGCAGAGCCTCGGGAGGGCGTGCGATGATACTGAAGCTTGCATTGTTGGTTTCCGTCGCCGCGCTGCCGGTGGCGATCGCGTCGGCTCAGGATACGTCCGCGCCGCCTTCCGGGGATGCGGCCGCGTCGCCCGGCGAGGAGGTCGTCGTCACGGCGCAGAAGCGCAGCGAGCGTCTGCAGGACGTTCCGATCGCGATTTCGGCCTATACGGCGGAAGCGCGTCAGCTTCTGGGCCTGAAGAACGTCCAGGACTACACGGCCTTCACGCCGGGCCTCAGCTATTCGGGGTCTAACGACCGCGTCTATATCCGCGGCATCGGGCGGCAGACCAACACCAATGGTTCGGACCCCGGCGTCGCGACCTACACCGACGGCGTCTATGACGCCCAGACCTTCACGGTCGGGGCGAGCGACTTTTTCCTCGACCGGGTGGAAATCCTGCGCGGGCCGCAGGGGACGCTCTATGGGCGTAACTCCATCGGCGGCGCGATCAACGCGATCTCCAAGCGCCCGGGCGATGCGTTCGGTGCGGAATTCCGGGTCGAGGCGGGCAGCTACGGCACGTTGAACCTTGAAGGTTCGGTCAGCGGGCCCGTCAACGACTGGCTGAGGGCCCGGGTCGCCGGCGGTCTCTACACCCAGGAAGAGGGCTATTTCGAGAATGTCGCGGGCGGGCCGTCGGAAGGCGGGGCCGGCGACCGGCATTATGCCGAGTTCCAGGTCGAGGCCGATATCGGCACCGAGGGCAGGGCGTGGCTCAAGGTCTTCACCAACAGCATCGACGCGACGAACCGGTCGCTCAACGTCGTGACGCCCTATGATTTCGCGCCATATCCGCCGGGTTACATCGCGCCCGGCTCGGCGTTCGGTTTCCTGACCGGCACGGCCGTGTCGGGCGGCCCATCAGTCAATCCCGGCATCGACGATATCCGCAAAATTTCGACCAACACGCCGCAGACCATCCGCCTGCGCGACAGCGTAGGCCTGGCGGGCGAAATCGCCTGGGATCTCGGCGGTGTGGAGCTGAAATATATCGGCGGCTATCAGACCTACCTGCTCGATACCGTGCGCGATTTCGACAATACAGCGGTCACGTCATACAGCTTCCCGCTGTCGCCCGGATCAGTCTGCTCGTTCGTGCCGGGATGTTTCGCGTTGCCGGTCAACCCGTCGCAACGCTTCCTCTATGTCGAAGACAAAAACTTCACGAGCCACGAGCTGAATATCTCGTCGACCGGGGACGGCGCGCTCCGCTGGATCGCCGGCGTCTATTACTATGGCGAGAATTTCGACCAGCAGGCGCGTTTCAACGCACCCGACCAGCCGCAGCTGCAGGCGCCGTCGGGCGCGCCGGCCAATCCGTCCGGCGATTTCGTCTATGCGGGGTCTTCGATGAAGACCCAGTCGGTCGCCGTCTTCGGCCAGGTCGACTGGCAGGTGAGCGACGAGATCCGGCTGACGGGCGGTCTGCGCTATACGCGCGACGAAAAGAAGGGCACGGAAGATTTCCGCATCATCTGTCTTGGTTGCGTCGCGCCCTATACGCCGGATCAATACGGCGTCCTGACGCCGGCCATCGACCTGACGCTCGCGTTCGCTTCGGCGGCGCCCGCGCCGGGCGTTTCAGTACCGCTTTCCTACGATCCCGTCACCGGCCGCGTTTCCCGTGGCCTGAAGGATTCCTGGGAGGCGGTGACCGGCACGGCCGGCATCGAGTGGAAATCGGACGAGGACACGCTTGGCTATCTTCGCTACAGCCGGGGCTACAAGTCCGGCGGGTTCAACGCCGGCGGCATCTCGGTGCTGCCGCGCACCGATCCGGAGCATGTCGACGCGTTCGAAGCCGGGCTGAAAAAGTCGTGGGGGCGGTCGTTCCAGCTGAACGCGGCGGCCTACTACTACAACTATCAGGATCTCCAGGTGCCGCTGACCGTGGTGATCCCCGGCGGCGCGCAGCTGACCGAGTTCTTCAATATCGCGGAGTCTCATTCCTACGGGCTTGAGATCGAGGCGATGTGGCGTCCGATCGACAATCTGCAGCTTATGGCGAGCTATGCCTTCTCGGGCTCGGAGATCAAGGAAGCGTGCTGCTTCGTCGATGGCGCCGATCCGCTTGCCTTGCAGCCTGAGGCGCAGCCCTCGGGTCCGCTCGTGGGCGTGCAGCAGCCGCAGAGCCTGAACGGTCAGGAGCTGCCGCAGCAGATTCCTCACAAAGTCGCGCTGAGCGCCATCTACACGATCGGCTTCGACGCCGGTTCGCTGGATCTCGCCGTGAACTATACGTGGCGGGACGAGGTCTATCACAGCGTCTTCAACCGCGCTTACACGAAGACCCCCGCCTTCGACATGGTCGATCTGCGGGCCATCTGGACCTCGGCGGACGACAGCTATCGGGTGATCGGATACGTGAAGAACGTTTTCGATGAGGTCGGCTACGACACGGCGGAAGGGACGCAGTACGACCCGACATTCTCGCCGTTCCTCGCGGTGTCGCAGACCTATGGCCTGATGCCGCCGCGGACGTTCGGCGTTCAGGTGCAGTTCCGGTTCAACTAGCGAGAACCAATATGAGCGAACGGCTCGGCCTCAGGACGAAGATGCTCTACGGCTCCGGTACGGTCGCCTTCGGCGTCAAGGACCAGGGTTTCGCCGTTCTGCTCATGCTGTTCTACAACCAGGTGATCGGCCTGCGGGCTGACCTGGTGGGCGCCGCGATCATGATCGCCATGATTGTGGACGCGGTGATCGACCCGCTTCTGGGTCAGTATTCCGACGATTTCCGCTCGCGCTGGGGGCGGCGGCACCCGTTCATGTATGCGGCGATCCTGCCGATCGCCGTATCCTATTTCTTCCTCTGGAATCCGCCGGACTGGTCGACCGAGGCGTTGTTCGCCTATCTCGTCGTCACCGCCATCGTCGTGCGCGTTTCGATCAGCCTCTACGAGATACCCTCAACCGCTCTGTTGGCCGAATTCAGCACCGACTATGACGAACGGACGCGGCTGGTCGCCTGGCGCTATTTCTTCGGCGTCGTCGGCGGCCTGGTGATGATGGTTCTGACCTTTCAGGTCTTCTTCAAGCCGAGCGAAGCCTATCCGGTAGGGCAGCTGAACCCCGACGGCTATGTCGTCTATGCGCTGGTGGCCGCGCTGACCATGGCGTTGGCGATGCTGATCTCGGCGCTCGGCACGCATCGCTGCATCGCCAGCATCGCGCTTCCTCCCGTCGAGCGGCGCGCCCGTCTTGGCGAAGTGCTGCGCCACATGGGCTCGGTGATTTTCCATCCGACCTATTTGTCGGTGATCCTCTTCAGCCTGTTCGCGTCGATGTCGTCGGGGCTCAACGCCTCGCTCAGCGTCTATTTCTCGACCTTCTTCTGGGAGCTGCCCGCCGATGCGATCGCGACGCTGACCTCCAGCGCGCTGATCGGGATCGTGCTGGCTTTCCTCGTGGCGTTACCGCTCTCGGCGCGTCTGGGAAAGAAGAAGGCGGCCGTGTCGCTGCTTGTCGTGGCGCTGATCGCCGGCGCCACGCCGGTCGCCCTGCGTCTGGCCGGACTGGCCCCGGAGAACGGCGACCCGGCGCTGATGGGTCTGCTGATGACCGCGCTCGTGATCTTCACCATGTCGACGATCGGCGCTTCGATCCTGGCGGTCTCGATGATCGCGGACATCACCGAACTGGTGCAGTTGTCGACCGGCAAGCGCGCCGAGGGCCTGCTTTTCTCCGTCGCGACCATGATCTCCAAGGCCGTGTCAGGTATGGGCGTGTTCGTGTCGGGCCTGATACTGACGGCCGTCGCGTTCCCAGAGGGCGCGCTGCCCGGCCATGTGCCGGCCGACACGCTGGACAGCCTGGCGACCGTCTATATCGGTCTGACCGTCGGGCTGTCGGTGATCGCGATGATCTGCCTGTCTTTCTATCCGATCACGCGCGAGGCGCATGCCGAGTCGCTTCGCCGGCTGGAGGGCGGCAATGTCTGAGCGGCCTAGCGCGGTACTGCAGGAAAGGGCGTCGTCGTGAGCAAGCGGTCTCAAGACTACAAGATCCGCCTGGAGCCGCATGACGAGTATCCCCACCCGCCGGGCGAGGCCTCGAACTACAACGAGAGCATGTACTTCAACGTCTTCGATCCGACGAAGATGGCGGGCGGTTGGTTCCGTATCGGGAATCGCCCGAACGAAGGCTATGCCGAGGTCAGCGTCTGCATCTATCTGCCGGACGGGCGTGTGGCTTTCGCGTTCGGGCGGCCCAACATTTCCGGCAACGCGGAGATGAATGCCGGCGGGTTGAAGGTGGAGGTGCTCGAGCCGTTCAAACGGCTCAAAGTCGTCTTCTCGGGCAAGGCGCTGTTGCTTGCGCGGCCTTTCGAGATGGCCGACCCGCGCGCGGCCTACAAGGCGAACCCGTCGGTCGTCTGTACGGTCGATCTGGAATACGAAGGCGTGTCGCCGATGTATGGCGGCGAAGCGGTTATGGCCGATGGTTCTCCGCTGCCGGTCGACCCGGAGAAATCGTTCGCGAAAGCGCATTACGAACAGCATTGCGCTGCGCATGGCGTCATCACGGTCGATGGCGAGCGCTTCGAGATTTCGGGCTATGGCTTGAGAGACAAGTCGTGGGGGCCGCGCTACTGGCAAGCGATCGACTGGTATCGCTGGTGTCCGATGAATTTCGGACGGGATTTCGGAATGATGTTGTCGGTGATCGGAGACGGTCAAGGCGGTGTGCGCCAGGGCGGCATGGTGTTCCGCGACGGCGCCTACGACATCATCTCGGAGTGCGTCATCGAGAGCGACTGGGACGAATATGGCTATCAGACCGCGCTGCGGAGCCGGATCAAGACAGAAGGCGGCAAGTCGTACGAAGTGACCGGGCGCGTCCTCTCGCTGATACCGTTGCGGAACCGGCGCTCGGCGCCCGACGGGCGCGTATTGCAGACGCGCATCACCGAAGGGATGACCGAGTATAGCTGCGGCGATCTCGTCGGCTACGGCCTGAGCGAGTATCTGGACCAGATCGTCGATGGGCAGCCGAGCGGCAAGACGGCGGGGTATTGATCGGCTGGCCTGGTTGCCCCTGCATCAGGCTGCGATAGAACTGCTATGTGCCGGCGTCGGCCGGCGAACCCGAGAACGAGGGTGATGAGCGAGGATACGTCAGACCCGGCCGAACGGTTTCCGCGGCGCACGCTACGGCGGCAGAACACACGCAACCGCATCCTGAAGACGGCGACGCGATTGTTTCAGCGCGAGGGCTATGGCCAGGTGACCATGAACGCGATCGCCAAGGCGGCGGACGTTCATGTCACGACGTTGTTCACGCACTTCAAGTCCAAGCAGGATCTGGCCGCCAGCGCGAACGATGCGACGCTGGAGCGGCTGGAGCTTCTGATCGCGCGGTCGCTGGGGCGGCAGCCGTTTTTTGAGTTCTTTCGCCTGATGGTGATGGATGTGGCCGGACGGCTGCACGGAGATCGCGAACCCACGCTGACGGTGTGGTCGGAGCTTGAGCGCGATCCCGACCTCGCGCTGGCCTGGGCGAGCTATGAGCATAGGCAGATCGTGATGCTCGCCGATTACATCGCGACGGAATATGGGCTGCCGGGGGATAGCTACACGCCGACGCTGGTCGCCGGCTTGATGGTGTCGGCCTCATGGGAGGCGCATCGTCGTTGGAGCGCCGACACACGGCGGCTGAACCTCAAACAAGAGACGATCGCAGCGCTCGACGTGGCCGAGCGTATGGCGAAGTCGGCGCTGGCCGCCGCCCGGCGCGGCCGCCCGCCCAAGCCAAAACCGTAGAAGGCGCGGCCTCCAGGCGCAGGGCTCACTCGAGATAAATCTATCATCATTGATTAATCTATAACCATTGATTTATTGGTTTCGATAAGAAACCGGGAGGAAAGGTCGCCATGCCATCGCGTCTTTATCGCCGAGGCCGCCCATGAACCGCATGCCCGAATGGCAGCGAGATGCGAAGCTGGGCATCTTCATCCACTGGGGAATCTTCACGATCCCCGCCTATGCGCCGCGTGGCGCGAACATCAACGAGATCATCCGCGCGCATCCCGAAGATGGCTGGTCGCGGCTGCCCTATACCGAATGGTATCCGAACTCGATCAGGTTCCCGCAGTCCCCGGCGGCGGCGCACCATCGCGAGACTTGGGGCGAGCGGCCTTATGAAACTTTCCGCGCGGAGTTCGACGCGGCGTCGGAAAGTTTTGACGCGGACGCATGGGCGTCTCTGTTCGAGGAAGCGGGCGCCAGATACACGGTTTTCGTGACAAAGCATCACGACGGCTATTGCCTGTGGCCGAGCTCTACGCCCAATCCGCACCGTCCGGGCTGGCACAGCCGCCGCGACTTCGTCGGCGAGCTGGCGGCTGCGGTCAGGACGCGAAACATGACCTTTGGGACTTACTATTCCGGAGGGCTAGACTGGACGTTCCGGCATCATCCGATCGGCACGTTCGGCGATCTGCTGGCCTGCGTGCCTTACGAAGACGACTATCGCGCCTACGCGCTGGCGCAGTACCGCGAACTGATCGAACGCTATGGCACCGCGATGCTGTGGAACGACATCGCTTATCCCGACGAGGGCGATCGCGACGCCTTGTTTGCGGAGTTCAGGGCGGCGAGATCTGACGGCGCGATCAACGACCGTTGGCTTGCCAATCAGGGTCTGTTCTCAGGTATGCGTGATCCGAAGGGGCGCGCGGGACTCGATGCTGCGATCGCCGCGCGCTGGGCCTCCGGCTCGATGACCGAAGCCATGCCCGACAGCGGTCTTGGCGACTATCGCACGCCAGAATATTCCGACGAGCTGGAGTTCGGCGACAGGGACTGGGAAGCTTGTCGCGGCATGGACACCTCGTTCGGGTTCAACGCGCAGGCCAAGCCGGAAGACTATCTAAGCCCCGACGATCTCATCCGTTCATTCGTAGATATCGTGGCGCATGGCGGCAATCTGCTTTTGAACATGGGGCCGCGCGCCGACGGCAGCGTGCCGGAACCGCAGCAAAAGCTTCTCCGCCGGCTTGGCGGCTGGCTGAAGACGAACGGCGGCGCGATCTATGCAACGCGGCGCGTGGCTGTCCCCAAAGGCGTGGCGAGCGACGGCACGCCCTATCGCGTGACGTCTTCGGCGGATGCGTTGCACGTTCTTCTTATGGAAGCGCCGAAAGAGAAGGTTCTGACATTCCCCACGCTCAGCGGGGCGAACTCCGCAACGCGCGCCGATGGCGGCATGGTCACGCTGGCGGCAAGCGATCCGGTGACGCTGTCTTTTGATGCGCCGTTCGGCGAGGGCCCTGTCCACGCAGTGAAGCTTGTCGGCGCGGCGATCAAGGACCGGTGAACGATAGGCGGGGATAGGTCAGCGGCGGGCAAGATGTCCGCCGCGAATGCCCCGTCAGCCTGCGCTGCGTTTGCGTCTGGAAGCCTCGGCCCTGGCGGCAGGCGCAGGGAGTATGGGGTCGACTTCGGGCAGCTCGCCCCAATCCGCCGCCAGCCCCTTCTGCATCGTGTTGTAGGTCACCGCGCCGAGGCGCTGCTTCAGCCGCGCCTCGAGCTGGGCGAGGACGCTGCTGGCCGCATCGCGAAGCTGGGCGGAGCTTTTGCTGAATCTTACGATCCGCGCCCTTCGGTCGTTTGGGTCGACGTCCAGCCTGATAAGGCCGCGCTGCTCAAGCTCGGACAGCATCTGGCTGATCGCCTGCCGCGTCACGCCGAGATTCTTGGCGAGACGAGACTGGCGGTATTCCCCGCTTGCGAGATTGGCGAAGAGCAGGGATTGCGAGCGGGTGACGAGGTCCCATCCGTGCTTTCGTAACGCCGATTGCAGCGCATCGTCGAACCAATAGACTCCGGTCAGGAGGTCTATCATCAGGAGCCGGTTGTCCATTCAGTCTCCGCCGCTGCGCCCAGCTTTCTGACCGCCCTTGCAGGTTAGTCCGAAAGCTCGCGTCAGGCGAGCGAGAAGCCCTGAAACGTCGATCGCGCGGACCGCGACGGGGGCGACTGCGAGTTGACGCCGCCGAGCGTCGGCGGTTAGTTAGATAGCTAAATATAATAGTGTGGTCGTGACGGCGTATGCGTGCGCGCCCGGAACGAGGGAGGCGCCGTGTGAACGCGGGTTCTGGGATCCCATCCGACTATCTGTGCCGGGTGGACATCACGCTCGACAAGGAGGCTCCTATCGCACTGGGGCGCTCGCCCTGGCGCAATCGCCGCGTCAGCTATATCGCGGGCGGGGTGATCGAGGGCGAGCGTCTGAAGGGCGTGGTGCTGCCGGGCGGCGGCGACTGGTCGGAGAGCGCGGCAGGGGCGGACGGCGATGTGCTGACGCTGGTCGATGTCCGATCGCTTTGGCGCACCCATGACGGGGCCGATATCTACGTAACCTATGTGGGCCGATTGATCGTGCCCGCTTCGGTCATTCCCGAATTCCGCGACGCGGCCAAGGTCGATGAGATCGATGCCGCCCGTTACTATTTCCGCATCGCGCCGACCTTCGAGACATCGGATGCGCGATATGACTGGCTGAACCGCGCTGTCGGTATCGGCTTTGGCAAGCGAACCGCGCGGGGCGTGACCTATGACATCCATCTCGTCGGATAGCGCCGCGTGCCCGCCGGCGACGGAGCCGGCCTGGCCGAGCCCGCGCTACGCCTGGTATGTCGTTTTCGTCCTGTTGCTCGCCTATACGCTGTCGTTCATCGACCGCATGATCCTCAGTCTGCTGGTCGGGCCGATCCGCGCCGCGCTGGATATCTCCGACACGCAGTTCGGCCTGTTGGCCGGCTTTGCGTTCGCGATTTTCTATACTGTTCTCGGCTTTCCGCTTGGGTGGATCGCGGACCGCTATAACCGACGCAACCTCATCATCTGGGGCGTGACGGTTTGGTCCGCGATGACCGCCTGCTGCGGCTTCGCGCACAGCTATGCGACGCTGTTCCTGGCGCGGGTCGGCGTCGGGGCCGGCGAGGCGACCTTGTCGCCTGCGGCCTATTCGATGATGTCGGACTATTTCCCGCGCGAGAAGCTGGCGCGCGCGATCGCGGTTTACTCGATCGGCATTCCGCTGGGGTCGGGCATCGCGCTGGTGCTCGGCTCGTTCGTGGTCAAGGCGGTGATCGACTCGCCGCCGGTGGAGCTGCCGTGGATCGGGGCCATCGACGCCTGGCGGCTGATCTTTCTGTGGGTGGCCCTGCCCGGCATTCTGATCGTGCTGCTGATGCTGACGGTGCGCGAGCCGCTGCGCCGCGGCCGTGCGGCAGCCGCGTCCGGGGCGAGCAGAGCCGGTCTGGTGAAGTTCCTCGGCCGCAACAGGCGTGCCGTCACCGCGCATCTGCTGGGCATGGGGTTCATCGCGCTGGTCATGTACGGGACCATGCTTTGGATTCCCGAATTCTATCACCGCACCTATGGCATGGCGGTCGCCGAGGCCGGACTTTACTACGGCATCATTATGGCCGTCTCCGGCGCGGCCGGGCTGCTGACCGGCGGCTGGCTGTCAGACCGGATGCTGAAGGCCGGGCGGAAGGACGCGCCGCTGCGGACCATGCTGATCTCGTGTCTTCTGGGCGGCCCCCTGATCGTGGCGGCGACCTTCATGCCCAATGCGTGGAGCTCGATGGTGCTGCTGGGCCTCGGCATCTATGTGGCGACCTGGCATGGCGTCGCCGGAGCGGCGCTGCAGCTGATCACGCCGAACGAGGTGCGCGCCCAGATCACGGCCGTCTATTTCTTCGTCGCCAATCTGATCGGGCTCGGCCTGGGGCCGCCGTTGATCGGCGCGGCGACGGATTACCTGTTCGCCGACGCGGCGGCGCTGCGCTGGTCGATCGCGCTGGTTTCGGGCGTCGGCATGGCGATCGCCGCGCTAGCGCTGTGGTCCGGGCTGAAATCCTATACCCGCTCCATGGAGGAGGCGGAGGCCGGCTGGCCTGACGGCGGGCTTCCGGGCCGGGCATGAGCGTCGAGGCCGAGACGGAAATTCCGATTATTCTCGGCCGGCTGGGCTTTGCGCCAGAACCCGGTGCGCCGATCAAGCCGCTGGCCGGTGGCGTGTCATGCGACATTTTTCGGGTCGAGCTCGCCGACGGCCCGGTCTGCGTGAAGCGCGCGCTGCCGAAGCTGCGCGTCGCATCCGACTGGCGCGCGCCGGTGGAGCGCGTGTGGTCGGAGGTGAAGTGGTTGAAGCTGGCGGAACGGTTGGGCCGGCCGCGCGCGCCTCACGTGCGGGCGGAGTCGAAAGCCGACCATCTGTTCGTAATGGACTATCTCGACCATCGCACGCATGCGAACTGGAAGGTCGAGCTGGCGGAGGGCCGCGTCGATCCAGCATTCGCCGCAGAGGTGGGCCGGGATATCGCGTTCATTCACGCGGCTACCGCAGGCGACCGCGAGATCGCTCGGATGTTCGCGACAGGCGAGATGTTCCATGCGCTGAGGTTGGAGCCCTATCTGCTCCACGCCGCGCGCCGTCATCCGGATCTGGCCGGCAGGCTGACAGCGCTTGCGACCGCTACCGGCGATGCCGGGATCGCGCTGGTCCATGGCGACGTCAGCCCCAAGAACATTCTGGTCGGCCCGGATGGCCCGGTCTTCCTGGATGCCGAATGCGCCTGGTATGGCGATCCGGCGTTCGATCTGGCGTTCTGCCTGACCCATCTTCTGCTCAAATGCGTGTGGCGTCCGGCGCATCGTGAGCGTTATCTCGCCGCGTTCGACGCGCTGCTCGATGCTTACATGGAAGGCGTGGACTGGGAGCCGCGCGAGGGTTTCGCGGTGCGGGCCGGTGCGTTGCTTTCCGCCATCCTGCTGGCGCGCGTCGACGGCAAGTCGCCGGTGGAATATCTGGTCGCGCCTGAGGATCAGGATTTCGTCCGGCGGGCGGCGGCCGGGCTTGTCGCGCGCGACGCCGTTCCGGTCGCCGAGGTCGGGCGACACTGGGCCAATCTGCTGGAGACACGATGAAGACGACGATCGCAGCCATACGCGCGCGCCAGGTATGGGATTCACGGGGGCGTCCCACGGTCGAAGCCGAAGTGACGCTGGAAGGGGGCGCGACCGGTCGCGCCATCGCGCCGGCGGGCGCCTCTCGCGGGGCGCATGAAGCCGTCGATCGCCGTGACGGCGGCCCACGCTTTGGTGGGTTCGGGGTCGATGGTGCGGTCGAGGCCGTCAACGTGACGCTGTCGCGCGTGCTGGCCGGCCGCGACGCCGCCGATCAAACAGCCGTGGATGCCGCGATCATCGAGGCCGATGGCACGCCGAACAAGGCGGCCCTGGGGGCCAACGCCGCCGTCGCGACCTCCATGGCCGTTCTGCACGCGGCGGCGGCGGCAGAGGGGGGGCCGCTGTGGCGCTATCTCTCGGGCGGCGCGGCGGTGCGCGTGCCGCTGCCGGAGATTCAGATCTTCGGCGGCGGGGCTCATGCGGGGCGGCGCACGGACGTGCAGGACTTCATGATCATGACGCCGCATGCCGGCTCGATCCGCCGCGCGTTCGAGATCACGTCAGACGTCTATCGCGCGGCCGGCGAACTGATGGTGGAACGCGGCCGACTGGTCGGGACGGCGGACGAAGGCGGCTGGTGGCCGAATTTCGATTCCAACGAGGATGCTCTGGTCAGCCTGACCAGAGCCATCGAGCGTGCGGGCTATACCCCCGGTAAGGATGTGTGGATCTCGCTGGATGTCGCGGCCAACGAATTGTTCGATGACGGCGCGTATCGCCTGTCGCTGGATGGCGACAGGTTGGACAGCGAGGCGATGATCGCGCGGGTCGCAGAATGGGCCGCGACCTATGCAATCGCCTCGATCGAGGACCCAGTCTCGCAGGACGATCTGGCCGGCATGGCGAAGATCACCGAACAGTTGGGCGCGCGTGTCCAGTTGATCGGCGACGACATTCTGGTCACCAGTGCGGACCGGGTCGTTGCGGCGGCCGGGCAGGGGGCGTGCAACGCCGCGCTGATCAAGGTGAACCAGGCGGGAACGGTCAGCGAAGCCAAAGCCGCGCTGGACACCGCGCGCGACACGGGATGGTCGACCATCGTCTCGGCGCGCTCGGGCGAAAGCGAGGACGTCACCATCGCGCACCTCGCCACGGGCTGGAACGCCGGGCAGATCAAGGTGGGTTCATTCGCCCGCTCCGAACGCATGGCCAAGTGGAACGAGCTTCTCCGCATCGAAGAGGCGCTGGGCGACGACGCAGTCTTCGCCGGGGCGGACGCTTTCCCCCCCGGCGTCGCGGCGCATCTCAGGGCGACGGCGTGAAGGCGGTTCTGCATTATCGCGCGAGCGCCGGTTTCCGCGCGGCGCTCGACGCCATCGAAGGCGTTACGATAGCGGTCGTCGACGAAGACGACGCCGACGGCTTCGCACGCGAAATCGTCGACGCCGATGTTCTGCTGCATGTCCTGAAACCTGTGACCGCGGCCATGATGGATCAGGGGCGGCGTCTGCGCCTGATCCAGAAGATCGGCGTCGGCGTGAACACGATCGATCTCGCCGCCGCCGACGAACGCGGGATCGCTGTGTGCAACATGCCCGGCACCAACAGTCAGGCCGTCGCGGAGATGGCGTTGGCGCTGATGATGGCGGTGCTGCGCCGGATCGCGGTGTTCGATCCCGAAACGCGCGCCGGACGGGGCTGGTCACCAGACGCCGCCATACTCGACCAGGTCGGCGAGATTTCGGGCCGGGCGGTCGGGTTTTTCGGCTTTGGCGCATCCGCCGCCCGGTTGGCCCCGGCGCTGGAGGCGCTGGGCGCGACAGTCGTATATACCGCACGCAGCCCGAAGGCCGGGCGCGAGGCGCAGTTCCGCAAGTTGAACGATCTGGTGGCGGAAGCGGACATTCTCTCGCTTCATGCGCCGCTGACGGATGAAACGCGCGGATTGTTCGATGCCGCGATGCTGGGCCGTATGAAGGCCGGGTCGGTGCTGATCAATACCGCGCGTGGCGAACTGGTGGATGAGACCGCCTTGCACGCCGCCCTTTCAAGCGGCCACCTCTCTGGTGCGGGGCTGGATGTTTTCGCCCGCGAGCCGGTCGATCAGGCCAATCCTTTGCTCAAACTGCCCAATGTCGTCGTCGTGCCGCATCTCGCCTGGCTGACGCCTGAGACGCTGCGGCGGTCGATGGGCGTGGCGCTGGAAAATTGCCGGCGGCTGGCGGCCGGTGAAACGCTGCTCAATCGCGTGAACTGAGCGATGACCGAACGCCCGCCCGTTATCCTCGTCTCCAGCCAGCTTCTGACCAATGAGCTTTGGACGCCGCTGATCGCGGCGCTGGGCGGGGCGTACGACTTCCGCATCGCCGACCACACGCGCGACGACACCATGGCCGGCATGGCGCGGCGTCTGCTCGACGATGCACCGCCGCGTTTCGATCTGGTCGCGCATGGCATGGGCGGCTTCGTCGCGTTCGAGGTGATGCGCCAGGACCCGGCGCGCGTCCGCAGCCTGGCGCTTATCAATACGCTCGCCTCTAGCGACGGCCCGGCCCAGACCGAACGGCGGCTTGGCTATATCCGTCTTGTGGAGAAAGGCGATTTCGCTGGGGTGGTCGACGAACGCGTGCCGATCCTGCTGCATCCCGAGCGCCGGGAAGAACCAGCGCTGCTGGACGCCGTTCGACGGATGGCGCTGGACACCGGCGCGGAAACCTTCCTGCGGCAGCAACGCGCCATCATGGCCCGGCCCGACAGCCGGCCCGGCCTCGCGGCGATCAGATGTCCCACTCTGCTGGTCTGGGGCCGGCAGGACGGGATCACGACCGAGGCGCATCAAGCTGAAATGCTGGCCGCGTTGCCCGACGCACGCCTCGAAACGATCGAGGCGTGCGGTCATCTGGTGACGCTGGAGCAGCCCGAAGTTGCCGCCCGTATTCTTCAGGCGTGGCTGGCTCGTTAGCCGGCGCCCAGTTCTCTGCGCACGATGGCGGCGCCGTCGGACATCGCCTTCAGCTTGCCGAACGCCACGTCGCGCGAATGATATTTCATGCCGCAGTCGGGGGCGACGATGATCTGTTCCGGCCTGGCGTGCTCCAGCGCGGCGCGGATGCGGTTCGCGACGATCTCGGCCGTCTCGACGGCGGGATCGTTGAGATCGATCACGCCATACATGATCCGCTTGTCGGGCAGTTCGCGCAGTACTTTGGGATCGAGCCCCGGCTGGGCCGCTTCCAGCGAAATGATGTCGATCTTCGACTCGTTCAGTTCGCCCAGAAAGTCATAGCCGCGCTGCTTGTCGCCGCCATGTTTGGCGTGGACATAGGCATAGCCGAAGCAGATATGCAGCGCGGTCAGCCCGCCGACGCCGTCGATAGCGCGGTCGATCGCCTTGATGGCATAGGCGCGCGCCTTGTCGGCCCGCGCCTGGAGATAGGGTTCGTCCAGCTGTACGATGTCAGCGCCACGGCTGAACAGATCCCTGATCTCTTCGTTCACGGCGACGGCGTAGTCCATCGCGAGCTCTTCATCGGACGGATAGAAGTCGTTCTGCGCCTGCTGGGTCATCGTGAACGGGCCGGGGAGCGTGATCTTCACGCAGCTGCAGGCGCGACGTTTCAGGAACGCCGCATTTTCGCCCTCGATCGCCCTGAGGCGGCTGATCCGTCCGCCGACGCGCGGCACGGGGTTGGCGTTGCCCGTGCGGTCGAGCGCCGTGCCCGGCTGGTCGAGATCAATACCGGCCAGCGAGTTCGCCAACGCATTCGAATAGCTTTCGCGGCGCATCTCGCCGTCGCCGACGATGTCGATGCCGGCCAGCTTCTGGTCGGAGATGGCGACGAGCGTCGCAGCCTCCTGCGCATCGGCGAGCTGGCTTTCCGGCACGCGCCAGAGCTCCTTCATCCTGACGCGGGGCGGCAGGCGGCTTTGCAGTTTTTCCCGGTCGATCAGCCAGTCGGGCTGCGGATAGCTTCCGACGATCGCCGTCGGCAGAAGAGGCAGTCCCGGCAGCCGATCCATGCGTCGCCCTCATTGCTTAGAAATCTATATTATTGTTTCTAGACGCCCTGTCGTTCGTGTCAATCTTGGTTGACGACGATCCGCAGACAGGATCATCGTCAGAGCATTGCGCGCCAGCGCGCGACGGGGACCGGCGGGGCATGGCCAAACTTCGCGACGCGAAACAGTTCTACGCCCAGCCGGCGAACAGTCTGGGTTACCTCACGCGCATCGCTTTTCGTTCGTTCAGCAGCGCGATGGAGCGCCGGTCGCTGCCGTATGGCGTCTCCAGCGGCCAGTGGCGCTTCCTGAGGGTGCTGTGGCAGGAGGACGGTCTGACCCAGCGCGAACTCAGCCGCCGCGTCGGCATGCGCGAGCCGACGACTGTCATCGCGGTCAAGAGCCTGGAGAAGAGCGGTTTCGTTAGGCGAGAGCCCAGCGTCGAAGACCGCCGCCGCGTGCACATCTTCCTTACGCCGCTGGCGAAAAAGCTGGAGGCGAAGCTTTTGCCTGCGGTCGCCGAGGTCAACCAGATCGCGACCCGCGGCCTGTCGGCACACGAGGTCGAGACGTTGATGAAGCTGTTGAAGAAGATCGGCGCCAATCTCGCCAGCGACAATCCCGAGGGTGGGCCGTCGAGCGACGCCAGCGCCTGACGAGACGCCGCAGCTCGCCTCAGGCCGGCGCGCCGGCGGCTGCCTTTTCGCTGAAAGGCTCGAGATCGACGTCGCTTTCGTCGAACTCGCGCGTCCAGGCCGCGAACTCGACGCAGATGCCGTCGGGATCGAAGAAATAGACCGAGCGGACATAGACGTCGTCGGTGACGGTCTCGCTGACCTGGGTCGACGAGTTGTCGTGGTTGAGCACTCTCGTGACGTCGATGCCGGCGGCCTTCAGCTTCTCGTAGTATTCGTCGAATTTTTCGGCGTCGATGTTGATCGCGACATGGTTCATCGACCCGTGCGCCGACTGGAAATCGCCGCGTGTCGGCAGGTCGGCCGGCGCGGCGATGCCGGGCGCGGCCCCCGGACCGTCAGGAAACCAGAAGAAGGCGATGCTGTCGCCGTTGCCGACGTCGAAGAAGAAGTGCTGCCCTCTGCCGCCGGGTAGGTTGATCGTCTTGATCAACGGCAATCCCAGAACGCCGCTGTAGAAATCCACGGTGCGCTTCATGTCCCGGCACACAAGCGCTAGGTGGTTGATGCCCTTGAGATCGAACACGCGGTTCTTGCGCTCTGACATGGCGTCCTCCGTCATTCCTTGTCCGCGACAGGTTGTAGCCAACGTCGCCGGCATCGGCGCGAAAAGTCGTTGAATGTCGCGCCAACGTATAGAAGTCTAACTAAAATGCGGACCGACTTCCAGAGCGGTCGCAAGCATCAGGATAAGCGGTATTCCATGACGGTAAAGCTATTGTGCTTCGCGGGCAGCGACCGTGAGGGAAGCTTCAACGAGCGGCTGGTGCATCTCGCCGCGGCTGCGGGGCAGGGGGCGGGCGTCGCTGTCACGACGCTGCGCCTCAGCGACTATGATCTGCCGCTGTACAGCCATGCCCGCGAGGTCGCCGATTTCCCTGACGCGGCGCGGGCGCTGAAGGCCGAGATGGTCGCACATGACGGCTTTCTGATCGCGACGCCGGAATATAACGGCTCGATCCCGCCCTTGCTGAAGAACGCGATCGACTGGGCCTCGCGCCCGACCGATGGCGAATCGCCTGTCGCCCTGACCGCCTATCGCGGCAAGGTGGCGGGGCTGATGTCGGCATCGCCCAGCCCGTTCGGCGGCTTGCGGGCGCTGGCCCATCTCAGACAGATCCTGTCGACCATTCAGGTGCTCGTCGTGCCGGAGCAGGTCGCAGTGCCGACGGCTCACGCTGGCTTCGATGGCGGCGCGCTGAAGGACGAACTGCCGAATCAATTGCTGGCCGGACTCGTCAGGCGGACGGCCGACGTGGCCGTCGCGCTGAAGTCTAGGTCATAAGCGCAACCCTAATCACAATCGGGAGGAAAACATGGATGAGAGCGACGTGCTTGAGAAGGTAGAGAGGCTGTTCATCGGTCTGGCCTCACCCACCGCGCCGCGCGTTGGCGCGGGGGGACATCCGTGCCAGGGGCTCTATTGGACTCCCAAAGATCAGCCGAGGCCGAAAACTGCGCTGATCGCCGCGCACTATAATGTCGACTTCAACGAACATTACGCTGCGCCCTATTTCGCAGCACGGGGGTATGGATTTCTGGGTTGGAACACGCGCTATCGTGGCGCGGAGGACCAGTTCATTCTTGAGCACGCCCTGATCGATATCGGGGTCGGCGTGAAGTGGCTGCGCGAGGAAGCCGGCGTCGAGAAGGTTGTCATTCTCGGCAATTCAGGCGGCGGCTCGCTGATGGGGGCCTATCAGGCCGAGGCGACGCGCCCCGAACTGCACCAGGATGTAAAAGGCGCCGCAGCCGACGCGCTTCAAGCGCTGATAAAGGGCGACCTCTACATCTCGCTCAACGCTCATCAGGGTCGTCCGGAAGTGCTGACCGACTGGATGGACGCTTCGGTGGTTGACGAGAACGATCCCACGAAGACCGATGAGGCGCTGAACCCCTTCAACCCCGAGAACGGCCCGCCCTACTCGCAGGATTTCATCGCCCGATATCGTGCGGCGCAACGGGCGCGGAACCAGCGCATCACCGATTGGGCCAAAGCCGAGCTGAAGCGTCTGAACGAGGCCGGCATTCCCGATCGCATCTTCCCGCTGTTCCGTGTCTGGGGCGATCTGCGGTGCATGGATCCGGCGATCGATCCGTCGGATCGCGAGACGCCGCTATGCTATCGCGGCCACCCGGCCACGGCCAACAAGTCGCCGAGCATCGGCCGCGCCAATACGATCAAAAGCTGGCTGTCGATGTGGAGCCTTGAGACATCGAAGTGTCAGGGGCAGCCGCATCTCGCGAAGTTCGACGTACCGTCCCTGGTGTTGCAGGGCACTGCGGATACGGGCGTCTTTCCGTCAGACGCGCGGCTGATCCACTCGTTCATCGCCGCTGAAGACAAGACGCTGGAGTTGATCCCGGGCCAGCACTATTTTGAGGACTCGCGCGAGGTGCGCGATCGCGCCATCGCTCTCATGGACGACTGGATCCGGGCGCGCCTCTGATTGAGGAACATGACAGCCGCCGTGAGGCGGCTGTCATGCCAGGGCGTCAGAACCTCAGCGTTCCCTGAAGGAACAGGTTCCGCCCGCCATAGATGCCATAGACCCGAACCGATTCCGGATAGCCCGGGAAGACGTAAGACTGCCCGCCGCGCCACACATCCGTCAGGTTCTCGCCGACCAGCGCGACGCCCCAGCGGCCGTCGACGTCGGTCAGGCCGATGCGCAGGTTGACCACCGTGTCGCCCGGCTGCCGGCCGGTATTCGGATCGTAGAGGCTGTAGTCGAACCAGTAGCTGGAGAACATGTTGAGTGAGCCGGACAGCTGGAGAACCAGCGAATCCGAAACCGCGTTCTCATAGTCAAAGGCCAGCGTCCCGGTCCATTTCGACACGTTGTTGAGCGGCAGGCCGCGCGCGTTGAACAGGTCTCCGCCCGGGAGGACGCCCGTGTTGCAGCCGAGCGCCGTGGCGGCCGTGGTGCACTGGGCGCCGGGGTAATCGTCGTAGTAGGCGTCATTGTAGGCGCCGGAGAAGCTTAGCCTGAGGCCTTCGATCCACGCGTCGAGATCCGCCGCTGCTGAGACTTCCACGCCGCGCGAGATCGCCGTCGCTGCGTTGGTGGCGCGTAGCACGACAGTGTTCTGGAATGTGATGTACTGGCTGACCTGAAAGTCATCCATCGTCATGTGATAGGCGCTCGCGTTCAGCGTGAGCCAGCCGTCGATCGTGCTCTTGATGCCGACCTCGTAGCTCGTCGTCACTTCCTGCTTCAGGCGGAAGTCCGAAGGGGTCGTCGAGCGCGCCGACTGGAACGTGCCAGGCTTGGAGCCCTGGCCGAAGCTCGCGTACAGCATCACGTCCGGCGTCACGTTGTATTGCAACGTGACGGACGGGTCGAAATGCGTATCCGTCAAAGAGCCGTCATACTTGAACTCGGGCGCGAACGGCGCGATGCCGGCGACGTAGAAGTCGTGATTGTACTCGAGGCTGCCTGACTTGTGGACGCTGGTGTAGCGGCCCCCCAGAATGAGATCGAGCTGGTCCGAGATGTGCCAGGTTCCGGTCGCATAGACCGAGAACGAATAGGCGGTCATGTCATAGACCGTATGGAACCCGCCCTGCTGAACCGGGATGACGCCCACCGGGGCCGGCAGAGCGGTGCGGACGTCGAGCAGGATCGGGTTCACATAGTCGATCTGCGACCAGTCGCCATAGATGCCAACGACCCAGTCGAATGTCCGTTCGCCGTTCGACTGCAAGCGAAACTCTTGCGAGATCTGCTTGAAGTCTTCCAGGAATGTCGTGCTGACGGATTCCATGATCGTCGAGTGACGCCCGGTCGACGACATGCGCGACTGGTAGGCGGCGAAGCCGGTCAGCGAGACGAAGGTCGTTTCGTCTCCGTCGATCGTCAGCTGGTTCGAGAAGTCATACTGTTCATGCCGGTCGCCATCGCCGCGGACGATGACTTCGCCCCCCGGCCGCGTCAGCGTGAAGGGCACCGCCGTATAGCCGCCCCGATCGAGGACGGCATCGAGCGCATCCTTGTAGCTGGTCGTCAAAGGCACGCCGAAGAAGCTGTGTCCGACGCTGTCCTGTTTTGTGTACTCGAACTTGGTGATCATCTCGACGTTGTCGGTCGGACGGTAGCGCAGGGTCAGGCGGCCCTGGATCGACTCGGCGTCAGGCTCCTGGCGGCCTGTCGCGAAGTTGGTCAGCTGTCCTTCTGTGTTCTTGTATTTCAACGCCAGACGCGCGCTAACGGTGTCGGAAAGCGCGCCCGAGACGTAACCGAATAGATCGACGCCCTCATAGTCGAACAGATAGTTGGCCGTCAGGCCGGCCTCGAAGGCATCGGTCGGGTTGTTCGAGATGAGGTTCACGGCGCCGGCGGACGAGTTCTTGCCGATCAGGGCACCCTGAGGCCCGCGCAGGATCTCGATGCGCAGCAGATCGAAGAACGGCGCTTGATTCTGGCGGGATTTCGACATGAAGACGCCATCGCGGTAGAGCGCGACGGATTGCTCGTAGTGCGGGACGACATCGGATCCGATGCCGCGGATGCGAAGCAGGTTGCCGCCGTTCGAGGTGTTGACGACCAGCGCAGGAACTTTCGTCGACAATGTCAGCAGATCGGAGACGCCGGCGCGCTCGAGGGACTTCTGGTCCGCCACCTCGATCGAGATCGGTACGTCCTGGATGTTCTTGGCGCGTTTTGTCGCCGTGACGATGACTTCCTCGTCGGCGCCGCTTTTTTTCTGTGGGTCGGCGCCCTCCTGCGCCGTCGCGAAGGGCGCAACAAGCGCCAGCATGGAGCCGAGCAAAAGCGTAGAGCGCAACCTGGTCATTCCGTTCGTCCCCTCTTTGTAGCCCATTTTGCCGAGCTTACTTAGATTGATAAGTATCTTGACGTTGGTGTATTAGTCAAGATACTTTCATAATGGCGTCGGGGCTCTGTGCCCTGTGGCGCATGACGGATTTTAGATATTGCGGATGTTTCGATGACGCCCTTGCCCCGTGCCGAGCTCGCTGATCGACGCATCCCCAAGGGCGACGATTTCCTGAGCCGGGCGGAGCTGGATGCGTTGACGCCAGCGGAGCTTGTGCGACGCACGACCGAACTCAAACCGCTGATCGCTTCTCATGCGCGCCAGTGTGAGTTGCAGAGAAGGCCGGTCGACGAGGTTATGCAGGCGATCCGTGCGACCGGCGTCTTCTATCACTTCGTTCCCAAGGTCTATGGCGGTCTTGAGTTCGACGTCGATACGTTCGTCGACGCGATGCTGCCTATAGGAGAGGCCTGCGCCTCCACGGGCTGGGTCACCTCGTTTTGCGTCGAACACAACTGGATGGCGTCGCAGTTTCCCAAGGCGTTCCAGGACGAGACTTTCGGTGACAAGTTTCCCTATCTGATAGCGCCCGGCGTCACGATGCCGCCTGGCGTCGTGACGGTCGTTCCCGGCGGCTATCGCCTAACGGGACGCTGGAAGTGGGGCACCGGCGTCATGCATGCGGACTGGGTGCTTGTGACGGGCGTCGTCCCCGGCGAGGCCCCGCCGCGGATTTTGTTCTTTGCCATTCCCGCCGGCGAGGTCGAGGTGCCCGACACTTGGCATGTCGATGGCATGGCGGGCACGGGCAGCAACGATATCGTAGCGACAGACGTCTTCGTGCCCGAGCACCGGGTTATGGACATGGGGGAAATGCGCACGGGGAACGCCCATGGCGCGCGCCTCTACGACAATCCCATCTATCGGATGCCGATGCTGCCGTTCCTCGCGGTGACTGCGGCGATTCCCGCCGTTGGCGCGGCGCGCAACGCGGTCGCAGCGTTTCGTGATCGCCTTTCCGTCCGAAACATGCACGGCACCGAGCAGAAGCAGGGTGAAAAACCGGCGGCCCAGATGCGCCTCGCGCGCGCCGACATCCTGACCAAGAACGCCGAAATGCTCATTCGTCATGTCGCGCGCGCCAACGTGGCGCTAGGGGCGCGGGCAGAGCCGGCGACGGTTCCTGAGCGGATCGAATTGCGGCTTCAGGTCGCGCAGGCGATGGACCAATGCCGTGAGGCCATCCGTCTTGTCTGCGAGGCGAGCGGCGCAGGGGCGCATTTCCTCGATAATCCGATCCAGCGCGCGCTCCGCGACATCAACGTCATGTCGAGTCACGTCGTTTACGACCTCGATAGCGCGCTTGAACAGCACGGCCGCGCGTTGATCGGGCTTCCGCCGAACTCCCCCGTCGTCTGACGAATTGCGACGACGCGTTCGCGCCAGATGGCGCGTCAGCGGCCTTGGATATCAGGTCGGCGAAGGCCCGCCCGTGCGCGGCCACCAGCGCGCTGTCACATCTTGCGGCTTGAGCACGTCTTTGGCGGTGACGACGATTGTGCGCCGTTCGCCTGCGGCGAGGTCGAAATAGTTATCTGTGAACGTGAGATCGGTGCGATCAGAAGCGAAATGCGTGAAGGGGAGATAGGTGGGTGTCTCGATGGTGATGTTCAGCGTGTCGGGAGAGGGTTGAGCGATCGCTAGCGCAGGTTCCTTGTTGGGTATGGCGAGTTGCGCGAAGGCGGCGGCGAAGAGGCGGTTGGGAGCGAAATCCGGGGAGAAGATGCGCAGAACCTGATCGGTCCCCGTCGGGCTTTCGCCACGCCAGGGGATGGCGTGGGCGAAGGCGGGAATGCTCGCCGAAAGCGTTTCGCGGCGGAGGATTTCGCCGGTGAAGGTTTCCAGAGAGACGGTGAATTCGGTGGTGAGGGGCTGCGGGCGGTCGTTGGTGATCCAGAGCTCGACGCCGCCGTTCTCGATCGAACGGAATGAGGCGAGAATGGGCGCGAAGGCGCGGCGGACGGCGTGGTAGCCGGCCTTTTCGACGCCGTCATAGTCGATCAGGCTCCAGCTGACCGATGGCCAGCAATCGTTCAATTGCCAGAGCAGCGCGCCCGAGCAGTGCGGCATCCGGCGGCGGAAATGCTCGATCCCCGTCTTCAACCCCTCGGCCTGTATCCACTGCGTGAAGTCGACATAGTCCTGAAGCGTTCCGGGCGCGCCGGTATGGCGTGACATCAGGGCCTCGGCCTTGCGGGCCTCGTCGCGGATGCGGAGCTGGAAGCCCTCGCTTTCCGGCGTGAGGTCGGCGGCGTCCATCCAGCGCGTGAGCGTGGCGAGGGCCGGCGCGGCCTGAATGCCGAACTCGCTGACGAAACGCGATGTGTCTTCGGTGTAGCGCGTGAAGTCGATGCCCTGGGGCGAGGACTCGAACGCGCCGACCATTTCTGCGTCGGGAATTGGCGGAATGCCGTGCCAGACGGTCCAGTCATGGACGTCGCCCGCCCGCATCGAGTTTGGGTTGGGGCCGCCCCACGGGCTGGAGGGCCAGTAGAGGGCTGCCGGATCGAGCGCAGCGAGGGTTTCCGGCATCAGGTGGTCGTAGAGCGCGAGGCCCGACAACGGACCGGTCTCGCCGCTGGCGTCGTTGTTGATGCGGTGCATCGCCTGACACTCGTTATTGCCGCACCAGAGCGCCAGCGACGGGTGGTGTCGCAGGCGACGGATCTGATCCTCGATCTCGGCGCGGACGCTGGCCTGAAAAACCGCATTTTCGGGGTAGTGGGCGCAGGCGAACATGAAATCCTGCCAGACGAGCAGGCCCAGCTGGTCGCAGAGATCGTAGAAGAGGTTGGGTTCGTAGATGCCGCCGCCCCAGACCCGGATCATGTTCATGTTGGCTGAGGCCGCCCGGGTGAGCAGGCGGCGATAGGCGTCGGCGTCCACCG
This sequence comes from uncultured Flavobacteriaceae bacterium, assembly GCA_964493795.1. GTDB lineage: Bacteria > Pseudomonadota > Alphaproteobacteria > Micropepsales > Micropepsaceae > JADZAI01. The sequence continues at coordinate 3,227 of CAZBPO010000001.1, read as the reverse complement.
CGCCGACGAAGGAGGAGGTGGGCACCCAGCACGCGCCCTTGGCGAAAATCGGGACGCCGTTGAGGACAAAACGGAAGAAATCCGCGCCCGGTTCGGCCGGATCGGGCGTGGCGTCGAGCGTGATGGTGCGGATGCCGACCCGGTGATGGACGCCGTCGAGCGGCCGGTTCCCGGCGGTCAGCGTGACGTGAAGATCGTAGAGCGGCTGGCCCCCCAGATCCGCCGTCCACCAGATCTGCGGGTCCGTGACGGCCACAGGAATGCGCGCCGCGACGGGCCCCCGATATTCGAAGGCGAGCCTGCCGTCCGGGCCGCGCAGCGTGACGAAAAGCTCGTTACCCTCGGCATAGGCGGTTTCGATGGCGATCTCGCAGGAGGCGCGGCCGGCATCGAGCGAGAGGGTCGTGAAGCGGACCCCGGCGAGCCGGGCGCGGGGCCGGCACTCGAGGCGGACCTCGCGCCAGATCCCGACGGTGGGGAGGTCAGGGCCCCAATCCCAGCCCCAGCCGAACTGGGCCTTGCGCATGAGGTTGCGCCGCGACTGAGTGACGCGGTCGCGGAAGGCGCTCCAGACGGGCAGGGTGGCGGGCGGGACGACGGCGGCGGGCGGGTCGAAGCGGATGGCGACGACATGCCCCGCACCCGGCGTCACCCGGTCGGTGATGTCGAAGACATAGCGGCGGAACATATTGTCGGTCCGCCCGAGCGCCTGACCGTCGAGATAGACCGTGGCGAAGGTGTCGAGGCCCTCGAAGACAAGCTCGACGATCTCGCCCGGCCGTGGGCGCGGGGCGATGATCGTGGTGCGCTGCCACCATTCCCGGTCGCGCACCCAGCGCGCCGTATCTTCGTTGCGGCCCTGAAAAGGGTGGGCGAGGCGGCCTGCGGCGACCAGCGCCAGATAGACGTCGCCGGGCGCTTCGATGTCGATCCAGCCTTCGCCGCCCGATCGGGCGGCGTCGGCGGCGAGACCCTGGCCGGGATCGAAATCCAGCAGCGTCCAACGCTGTAGCGCGATGCTTTCCATCGGACCCTCCGGTCAGGCGGCGGGACGGGGGGCGTCCATACGCCGGAGGAAGCCTTGAATCGCAATGCGCGATTTCTCGGGCGCGGCGACGAGATAATTGTGCCCGGCGCCCTCGAGGCGGACGAACTCGGCGTTCGGCAGCGTTTCGGCCAGCTCGACGCCCCATGCATAGGGCACGGTGCCGTCTTCGTCGCCGTGCATGACCAGCGCCGGAACGTCGATGCGCTTCACGTCGTCGCGGCCGATGCTGTATTTCGCGATGGCGACGGCCTGGGCATGGACGCCGCGCACCGAGAACGGGTCCTTCGTCAGAACCGCGATGTCGCGCTCGACGGCATCGGCCGCCGCTGCGGAGCCATAGCCCTTGTTTGCGGCCTTGGGCTTCAGCAACGCCTTGAGAATGAAGGGCGGCAGGAAGTAGAGCGCGCGCATCCACGCCTTGGTGCGCGGCTTGTCGGGCGTCAGCATGCAGGTGCAGCCGAGGATCATCGAGGTCATGCGCCGGGGGTGGGTGCGGGCCATCTCAAGCACGATTCCGCCGCCCATCGAGACGCCGAAGACGTGAGCCTGCCCGACGCCGGCCGCGTCCATGACGGCGAGCGTGTCGCCCACGAAATCGGCGATGGAGACGTTCGCGGTGCGACCGCTCTGCCCCGTGCCGCGATTGTCGTACCAGATCACGCGGTACTGGGCGGCGAGCCAGTCGAGCGCCGGATACCACATCGCCGACGAGTAGCGGTGACCCATGACCAGCACGATGGGCGCGCCCGAGCCGCGCTCGTTCCAGTGGATGCGGGTGTTTCCTGAATCGACGAAAGGCATGGCGCTGCTCCCAGACCGCATTCTAACGACGCGTGCAACAGCCATCACATTCACTCACTCAAGTGTCAATCTTCATGCTCGTGTGAATTAATGTTGACGGGCGGGCTGATCGGTGAAACACATCCCGGCATGGCGACGCAGATCGCCGTGGAAACGCCAGCCGAGGGAATTCGCCAATGAGCGCCAAGCTCTGGATCTCGTCATCCATGTCCGCCCTGTTGTGGTGCGCCGCGCTGAACGCGCCGGCGTTGGCCCAGAGCGCGCCGGCCGAAGACGCCGCCGAAGCGCAGGCGACGACCGATCCGGTATCGGAAGAGGTGGTCGTCACGGCCGAGCGCCGGACCCGCAACCTGCAGACGACGCCGATCGCGGCCGAGGTTCTGAGCGGCAACGAGCTGGCGCGGCGCGGCGTCGTCACCATCGACCAGCTTCAGTTCGCGACGCCCTCGCTGACCGTCCAGAATTCGGGTCAGGGCAACAGCTTCAACATTCGCGGCATCGGCAAGACCGAGAACAATTCCAGCGTCGGCGTCGGCGTCATCACCTATCGCGACGGCGTGGCGGTGTTCCCCGCCTATTTCCAGAACGAGCCGATGTTCGACATCGCCAGCGTCGAGGTGCTGCGCGGGCCGCAGGGCACGTTCGCCGGCCAGAACGCGACCGGCGGCGCGGTGTTCATCACCCAGCGCCGGCCGGACTTCAACGGCGTGGGCGGCTATTTCACGGCCCAGTACGGCAACTACAACCACATCCGCCTTCAGGGCGCGGTCAACGTGCCGGTCAGCGACACGTTCGCGCTGCGCTTTGCGTTCAATACCGAAGACCGCGACAGCTTCTTCGACGTGATCCAGGGGACCCCGACGACGTCAGGCGCGCCGGGCGAGCTTGAGTCGCGTTCGCTGCGCGTCAGCGCGCTGTGGCAGCCGACCGAGCGTCTGACCATTCTGGCCAGCGCCGACTACTCGAACATCGACATGGGCGGCTATCCCACCAGCCCCACCTTCTCGCCGGGCTCGACATTGAGCACGGCATCGACCGACAGCAGGTAGCGGGCGTCGCGACCGCCCTCGACCTTGGCCACCGCGCCCTTGCGGG
>CAZBPO010000001.1:0-273 GCA_964493795.1 uncultured Flavobacteriaceae bacterium | reverse complement strand
TCTCGATGGACGATCTTTTCGACAGCCGCACGAACGGGCCCTATCACGCCAGAGACCTGACCTTCCGGTCGGTGCTGAACGTGTCGTATGCGTTCGACAGCGGCCTGACGCTGCGCTCGATCTCAAGCTACCAGTACGGCGATACCGAGGTGATGGCGGATTCCGACGGCACAGCCGCCTTGCCGTTCGCGTTCCGCGCGGACGCCAATCAGACGCTGTGGTCGCAGGAACTGAACCTAGTTTCGCCCGACGACGGCCGCCTGAGATGGGTTC